>NZ_JBVVPY010000002.1:337959-343753 GCF_055811335.1 Mesorhizobium sp. WSM4847
TACTTCCATCACCCCGGCGCCTACTATCTTTTTTTAGCTGCTCCCCCCCTCCCCCAGTAACACCATCGAATTGCGAAGGGAAATTCGGGGCAATCCGACCTCTCCCCGAGGGGAGAGGAGACGCCGGCGCTGCCGTCTGCCTCTTCTCCCCAGCGGGGAGAAGGTGGCCGCGAAGCGGCCGGATGAGGGGGCTATGGCGAAGTCGGCGGAGGAGCCAGCCGGCCGTCAAAAAGGGAGGGACGTCGATGAAAATCGGCATGTGCATGTTTTTGTGGACGACGGCGGTGTCGAAGAAACACGAGCCGCTGCTCAGGGATATCAAGGCGACCGGCTTCGACGGCGTCGAGATACCGATCTTTGCCGGCACGCCGGACGATTACAAAAAGCTCGGCGCGCTGCTCGACCGCATCGGGCTGGAGCGCACCGCCGTTTCGGCGATGGGCGATCCGGCGATGAATTTGATCTCGGCCGATGCCTCGACGCGCAAAGCCGGCATCGACTATATGAAATGGGCGATCGACTGCACACAAGCGCTTGGCGCCAAAACGCTGAGCGGCCCGCTGCATTCGACGCTCGGCGCCTTCTCCGGCAGTGGGCCGACGGCGGCGGAGAAAAAGCGCTCCGTCGCCTCGCAACGCGCCATCGGCGATCATGCCGGCAACAAAAACGTCACCATCGGGCTGGAGGCGCTCAACCGCTTCGAATGCTATCTGCTCAACACAATGGACGATCTGTCGGAGCATGTCGACGCAATCGATCGGCCGCACATCAAGGCGATGTACGACACTTTCCATGCCAATATCGAAGAGACGGACGCGATCGGCGCGTATTCGCGCAACCGCAAAAAGGTCGTCCATATCCATATTTCGGAGAATGATCGCGGCGTGCCGGGGCGCGGCCACATTCCGTGGCAAGAGACGTTTTCGGCCATCCGCAAGAGCGGCTATGACGACTGGCTGACGATCGAAGCCTTCGGCCGCTCGCTGAAAGATTTGGCGGCGGCTACCAAGGTGTGGCGCGATTTTTCGGAAAGCCCGGAAGCCGTCTACCGCGACGGCTACAAGCACATCAAGAGCGGCTGGAAAAAGGCTGGTGCCTGGACGCAGCCTTCCTCTCAGGCGATCTGAGCTGCCGGCGGGCGGGCGGAAACGCGCCGCTCATCATTGCTGTTTGCGACGGTCCCCATCAGCTTGCGGCGGAGATAGCTGGAGATGCTGTCGAAGATAAAAACGACAAGCAGGATCAGCAGAACCATGTAGAAAACATTGGCCCAGTTGGTGTTGGTGCGCATGGCCTCCCACAATTTCAGGCCGATGCCGCCGGCGCCGACAGCGCCTATGATCGTCGCTGACCGGGTGTTGGATTCCCAGAAATAAAGGGATTGGCTGAGGAATACCGGCAGAACCTGGGGCAGCACGCCGTAGCGCTGCACCATTGCCGGGGTGGCGCCAACCGAGCGGATGCCCTCGCGCTGCTTGTCGTCGATGTTTTCCAGCGCCTCGGAATAAAGTTTGCCCAAGGTTCCGGTGTCGGTGAAGAAGATAGCCGACATGCCGGCCAGCGGCCCAGGACCAAAGCCGCGCGTAAAGAACAGCGCCCAGATCAGCATGTCGACCGAGCGCAGGAAATCGAAGAAGCGCTTTGTCACCTGGTTGGCTATGCGGCTCGGCGTGACGTTGCGCGCAGCCAGGAAGGCGAGCGGAAAGGCGACGATCGAGGCCAGCACGGTGCCGACAAAAGCCATGACGACGGTCTGCAAGAGTTTCAGCCAGACGTCGCCGTGCTGCCACTCGGCATTGTTCAAAATGTTGTCCCAGGCGAGCGCCGCGTTTGATCGCAACGGGTCGATGCGAGCCCCGGAGACGATCAGTGAAGCGACCTCGCTGAACGGCTTTCCCCAGAATGGCGAGTTCGTGTCGAACACGAAATTGGCCCAGCCGAAGAAACGCCGCCAGGCGACCACCTCGTCGTTCTGCACCTCAGCGCGGCCGAGAAATCCGAACGAGACATAGGCTGTCGAGCCTGGCCTGCGTTGCTCGATCCAGTCAGGCAGCGGTTTGCGCGGTGTCACAGAACTGCCCTTGGCGATGTCAAAGACGACGGTTTCGGCGCCGCGCGTCACGGTGACCACGTTTGGCGTGACGGCGATCTGGCCATCGGCAAGGGTGACGATCGCCGCCACGACGGCGTTTTCGCGCACCGTTTCAGGCACCGCAGGAGCGGATTGGCCCGACGGGGCGGCCGGGTTCTCGGCAGTTGGCGCGCCAGGCGCCATGAACGAATCCTGCGACGACTTGTTGGTCGCGATCGCCGGTGCCGGCACTGCCTCGACCTGCCGCTCGATGACGGCCATCTGCTTGGCCACCCAGTCGGGATCTGGATTGGATCCCAGTTTGGAGAAGCGGGAGTAGTCGATCGTCAGATGATTGTCCTTGAACTCGATGTCGGGCCGGATTTCGTAGGACACCCAGTCGGCGAGATACGCGCCGGCAAGGTTCCAGTTCGCCTTTTCGAGAACGGCGGCGACCGAGAAGAACCACGAACAATAGAAGGTGTAGAGAATGCAAAGAAGCATGCCGAACGGAGTGGCGTAGCGCTTCCACAACGAGCGCCGGAACGCCTCCGGATGGCGAGCGGCGATGTCGTTGATGGCGTCAGCATTCATTGCACTACTCTCCGCGCCCGTATGCGAACGCCTGCCGGCCGACAAGACGATGTCTCAGCCATGCCGAAAGCTGGTCGACGGCGACGATCGTGCAGAACAGCAGGAAGACGATGGCGATGGTCTTGGCCTCATGGCCTCGGCCGATCGAAAGACGCAGGGATTCGCCGATGCCGCCGGCGCCGACGGCGCCAAGTATGGTCGAAGCGCGCACATTGATCTCGAAGCGGAGCAGGAAATAGCTGATGAAGTTGGGCAGGACCTGGGGCACTATGCCGAACCACACCCGCTCGACCCAGTTGGCGCCAACGGCGCGCAAGCCTTCCTCAGGTTTCATGTCGGCATTTTCGACGACTTCGAAGAACATTTTTCCGAGCGCGCCGACGGTATGGATGCTGACCGCAATGATCGCAGGAATCGGCCCTAGCGAGAAAATCGCCAGAAAAAAGCCGGCAATGACAATTTCCGGAAAGGCGCGGACGATTTCAAGGAAGCGGCGCGTGAAGAAACGGAGCCAGCGGCTGGCCGTGATATTGCCTGCAGCGAAGAAGCAGAGCAGGAAACCGAATGTGGCGCCCACCAGCGTCGAAAACAGGGCGATGTTCAGCGTCTCGGCCATCCGGTGGAAATACTCCGGAATGTAGATGCCCTGGGTCAGGTAGACCCGGCCTTCCGGGTAGTCGAACTTGAGGCTGCCGTCGTCATAGGGGGACGGCAGGTCGAACAGCGCGCGCACCGGGTCGAACCAGTCGCGCGGCTTCAACTCGGCGAAAAAGTCGGCGACGTAGGGAAGGCGGTCGAAGAACTTTCCGGCGTTGGTTTCGTTGGCGAACCAGAGCGAGCCGGAGAGTGCAAGAAACAGGAAAACCAGGCCGCCGATCGTGTAAAGGCGCCGGCGGGCGGCAAGATCGCGCCAGTGCCGCTCGACGGTGGCTCCCTCCGGTGAAAGCGCGGGCGCGCGGTAAATTTCGGTCGCACTCATCGATAGATCCCCGGCCCCTGATGCGGCAACGCCGCCGGCAGCACGTGGCCCCGGCGGCGTTTTGGCAGTTTGCTTACGAGCCGATCTTCGCCTTACGGGCGTCGATGATCGGCTGGTAGAATTCCGGGGTAACCGGCGAATAGCCCTTGTAATCGCCGCCTTGTATCGCCGAGAAACAGGCCGGATCGGTTTCCGGAAGCTTGGTCAGGAAATCGGTGATCTTCTGCCTGGCGCCGGCGTCGATCGACATACGCAACACCAGCGGGCCGTTCGGGATCAGCGGCGACTGCCACAGTTCGACGAGGTCATCCATCTTGAGGACGCCCTTGTCGACCATCTTGCGCAGATTGCCCGAGCTGTAGCCGTCGTTGAAGTCGCCGACGCCGGAGGCCCAGGTGGTGCCGGCATCGAACGTGCCCTTCAGGACTTCAAGGACAAGCTGTTCATGGCCGCCGCCGAAACCGGTCGACGCGAAGTAGCTCTTCACATCCATGCCGATGTCCTTGGGCAGTGACGTGACCGGGATCAGGTAACCAGAAGTCGAATCGGGATCGGCGAAACCGAGTTTCTTGCCCTTCATGTCGGCGAGCGTCTTGATGTCGGAATCAGCACGCGCGACCATGACCGCACGGTAGCCGGTCGAGCCGTCGGTCTGGATCGTCGTCAGGATCGGTTGAACCGCGTCCTTGTTTTCGAGATAGACCTTGGCGTAGGCCGAAGCGCCGAGCTCGGCAAAGTCGAGCGTGCCGCCGAGCAGGCCCTGGATGACGCCGTCGTAGTCGGCGGCCGGGAACAGCGAAACTTTTTCGACGCCGAGGACTTGCTTGATGTGGTCGGCGAAGCACTGGTAGTTGCGCAGGCGGTCGGCTTCATTCTCGCCGCCCAAAATGCCGACGCGGAATTCCTTCAGATCCTGTGCCTGAACCGCGCCCACCGCCATGGCGATGATGGAAACGGCACCGAAAAGTATTTTTCTAAACATTTCGCGTCTCTCCTGTTGGTTCCGGCATCGCGCCGGCAGCGTTCGAATTTTGACGGCGCTTTTTTTATGCCCGGCCTTGATGCGGACTGGCGGTCCAGGCGCTCTTTCGTCGTTTGCTTTCGTATACTCGTATACCGGTATCCACTTGCCGGATCGTCGACCTAGTTAGCCGGGAAATGCCGGCTCGAGCGGTCCGGCGGATGCGACGATCTTTTGCTTGATGGCGACGCTGGTCGAGGTGATCGCCTCGGAGATTTCGCCGCCATTGCTGTCGGCGCCATAAACCATGCGCACGGCCTCCCGATTGAGCTCTTCGGGCGGGCCGTCGAACACCACCTTGCCGGCTGCCATGCCGATGATGCGGTTGCAATAGGTGCGCGCGGTATCCAGCGTGTGCAGATTGGTGACCACGGTGAGGCCCTCGCGCAGATTGATGTCCTGCAGCGAATCCATCACCACCTTGGCGTTGAGCGGGTCGAGCGAGGCGATCGGCTCGTCGGCGAGGATGACTTTCGGCTGCTGCATCATGGCGCGGGCAATCGCGACGCGCTGCTGCTGGCCGCCGGACAAGGTGCCGGCCGGCTGCAGCGCCGTGCGGGCGATGTCGAGACGTTCGAGCGCCGCGATTGCCTCGGCCCGTTCCTCGCGGGAGAAGACACCGAGCAGATTGACAACGGTCGAGCGGTGATTGAGCCGCCCGAGCAGCACATTGGTCAAAACGTCAAGGCGCGGCACCAGGTTGAATTGCTGAAAGATCATGGCGCAATCGCGCTGCCAGCGCCTGAGCAGCGAACCGCGCAGGCTCGAGACTTCGGCGCCGTCAAAGAAAATCGAGCCCTGGCTGGGATCGATGAGGCGGTTAATCATGCGCAAAAGCGTCGACTTGCCTGCACCCGAGCGGCCGATGATGCCGACCATCTGGCCTTGAGGGATCGAGATGTCGACATTGCTGACGGCGGTGTTCCTGCCAAACCGACGGGTGACGCCGCGGATTTCGAGCGTGGCTGAGGTTGCTGACATAGGCAAGTTCCAGTCCAGTCGCGTTTCGAAGGTCTGTTAGCCTTGGCTAGCGCAGCCGCATGAAACCGCGGTGTCGGATTGATGTCAGTTTTGTTACCGTCCACAGCCTGGAAGGGGGCGAGCCGGCGGACGCGGTTCGATCAAGTGA
>NZ_JBVVPY010000002.1:343853-390667 GCF_055811335.1 Mesorhizobium sp. WSM4847
ATGGTGAATGGTGAATGGTGAATGGTGAATGGTGAATGGTGAATGGTGAATGGTGAATGGTGAATGGTGAATGGTGAATGGTGACAAGAACGGCTTCCCTGCCGCCATTCACTATTCACCATTCACCATTCACTAGCCGCCGTATTTTTCCAGAAATGCTTCCGCCGAAAGCGCGCGAAAATCGTCGAGCGCGGCGCGCAGGCGGGCGTGGTCCCAATCCCACCAGGCAAGTGCCCGATAGCGTTCCGCCGTGCGGCGGTCGAAGCGTTCGCGGATCGGTTTGGCCGGCACGCCGCCGACGATGGTGTAGGGCGCGACGTCCTTCGACACCACGGCGCCGGCGCCGACCGCCGCACCGTCGCCGACGCTGACGCCGGGCAGGATTGTCGAGCCGTGGCCAAGCCAGGTGTCGTGGCCGATGGTGACCCGTTTGGCGCGGCGCTGGGCAAAGAATTCGCTCTCGTGCTCGGCGTCGTCCCAATAGTCAGAGGCGCGATAGGTGAAATGGTGTAGCGTCGGCCGCCAGGTCGGATGGTTGGTGGCGTTGATGCGCACACTGGCGGCGATGTTGGCGAATTTGCCGATCGTCGCGCACCAGGCGCTGCAGTCCTGCATCATGTAGGAATAGTCACCGAACGTACTTTCCGAAAGCCGGCAGCGTTCGGCGATTTCGGTCCAGCGGCCGAGCGTCGAGTTGTCGACTTCCGCTGTCTCGTGGACAAGCGGCGTTTCCGACAGTTTTCGGGTCATGCGGCGATTTTCCCGGCGGCAAAAGCGGTCACGTCGATGACGCGGTCGGCCACTGCCTCGCGCACGTCGTGGTCGTGGAAGATGCCAAGCAGGGCGACGCCGGCCGCCTTCTTGGCCGCGATCAGCGCAATCACCACGTCGCGGTTGCTGGCGTCGAGCGAAGCGGTCGGCTCGTCGAGCAGCAGGATCGGGTGCTCGGTGATGAAGCCGCGCGCGACGTTGACGCGCTGCTGCTCGCCGCCGGAAAAGGTCGCCGGCGGCAGCTTCCAGAGCTTTTCCGGCAGGTTGAGCTGCGCCAGCAAGGCGCACGCCTTGCTGCGCGCGACCTCACGGTCCTCGCCGCGCTCGACCAGCGGTTCGGCGACGACATCCAGCGCCGAGACGCGCGGCACTGTGCGCAGGAACTGGCTGACATAGCCGATCGTGAGGCGGCGCACGGCAAGCACGGTGCGTGGGCTGGCCGTCGCCAGATCGATGAGCCCGTCCTCGTGCTGGACGATAATCTGGCCTGCATCGACGGCATAGTTGCCGTAGAGCATCTTCAGGATGGAGCTCTTGCCGGCGCCGGAGGGGCCGCCGAGCACGGCGCATTCGCCGCTCCTGATCGAGAACGACACGCCGGCGACGACCGGCAGTTTGATGCCGTCACGCAGATGCATGGTGAAGCTCTTGGCGACATCGGAGACGACGAGCGGGGTTGCCATGATCACACCTGCAGAATGGAAGAAACGAGAAGCTGGGTGTAGGGCGCACGGGGATCGTCAAGCACGCGGTCGGTGAGGCCGCTTTCGACGACGCGGCCGTCCTTCATCACCATCATGCGTTGCGACAGCAGACGCGCCACCGCAAGGTCGTGGGTGACGACGATCGCCGCGAGACCGAGATCGGTGACCAGGCCGCGCAACAGGTCGAGCAGGCGCGCCTGCACCGAGACGTCGAGGCCGCCGGTCGGCTCGTCCATGAACACCAGCCGCGGCCCGGTGACGAGGTTGCGGGCGATCTGCAGGCGCTGGCGCATGCCGCCGGAAAAGGCGCGCGGTTCGTCGTCGATACGGTCCTCGTCGATCTCTACGCGCGACAGCCAGTCTACGGCGGTAGCGCGGATATTGCCATAGTGGCGGTCGCCGACCGCCATCAGCCGCTCGCCGACATTGGCGCCGGCCGACACCGCCATGCGCAGCCCGTCGGCGGGGTTCTGGTGGACAAAACCCCAGTCGGTGCGCATCAGGAAGCGGCGCTCGGCCTCGCTCATGCGGTAAAGCTCGCGGAACTGGCCGTCGCGCATGCGGTAGCTGGCGGTGCCGGAGCTCGGCAGCAATCTGGTCGACAGGCAGTTGAGCAGCGTCGTCTTGCCGGAACCGGATTCGCCGACCACCGCCAGCACCTCGCCCGGCCACAGGTCAAAGCTGACGTTCTCGCAACCAATGCGCGAGCCGTAGAACTTGGACAGCGCGGAAACGCGCAGCAGCGGTTCGTCGGTCATTGCGCCGGCTCCCTTTTTTCCAGGGCAGGAGGGGTCTCGGGCGCAAGGTGGCCGCGATGGCCTTGCTCGCGCCGCTTCTCGCAATGGTCGGTATCGGAGCAGACGAACATGTGGCCGCCATGGTCGTCGAGGATGACCTCGTCGAGATAGACGTTCTCGGCCGCGCACAGTGCGCAGGGCTGGTCGAAGGTCTGCACCTCGAACGGATGG
This sequence comes from Mesorhizobium sp. WSM4847, assembly GCF_055811335.1. Taxonomy (NCBI): domain Bacteria; kingdom Pseudomonadati; phylum Pseudomonadota; class Alphaproteobacteria; order Hyphomicrobiales; family Phyllobacteriaceae; genus Mesorhizobium; species Mesorhizobium sp. WSM4847. The sequence goes on from NZ_JBVVPY010000002.1 coordinate 346,297, forward strand.
TCCTCGAAGTCGAGGCTGACTACGTTGGTGAAAGGCGGCAGCGCATAGATGCGCTTTTCGCGGCCGGCACCGAACAGTTGCAGAGCCGGCGAACGGTGCATTTTCGGGTTATCGAACTTCGGCGTCGGCGACGGGTCCATCACATAGCGACCCTCGACCTTGACCGGATAGGCGTAGGTGGTGGCGATGCGACCGTGTCTGGCGATGTCTTCGTAGAGTTTTACATGCATGAGTCCATATTCCTCCAGCGCATGCATTTTCCGCGTTTCCGTCTCGCGCGGCTCGAGGAAGCGCAGCGGCTCGGGAATCGGCACCTGATAGACCAGCACCTGGCCTGCGGTCAGCGGGTGCTCGGGGATGCGGTGGCGGGTCTGGATGATGGTCGCCTTCGCCGTGTCGGTGGTGACGGCGACATTGGCGACCTTCTTGAAGAAGGCGCGAATCGAGACCGCATTGGTGGTATCGTCGGCGCCTTGGTCGATGACCTTCAGCACATCGTCCGGGCCGATGATCGAGGCGGTGACCTGAACGCCGCCGGTGCCCCAGCCATAAGGCATCGGCATCTCGCGCGAGGCGAACGGCACCTGATAGCCGGGAATGGCGATACCCTTGAGGATCGCGCGGCGGATCATCCGCTTGGTCTGCTCGTCGAGATAGGCGAAGTTGTAGGTGGCGATGTCGGTCGGTTGTGCGGTCATTCCGCGGCCTCCCTTTTTTCTTCCATCTTGCCGCCGTTCTCGCGGGCGTCGTGCTCGGCGCGCATGCGGCGCACCAGGTCGAGCTCGGCCTGGAAGTCGACATAGTGCGGCAGCTTGAGGTGCTCGACGAAGCCGGTCGCCTGGACATTGTCGGAATGCGAGATGACGAATTCCTCGTCCTGGGCAGCGGCGACGACATCTTCGCCGAATTCGGTTGCACGAAGCGCGCGGTCGCAGAGCGCCATGGCCATCGCCTTGCGCTCGCTCTGGCCGAAGACGAGGCCGTAGCCGCGGGTGAATTGCGGCGGCGCCTTGGCCGAGCCCTTGAACTGGTTGACCATCTGGCACTCGGTGACACGCACAGAACCGAGCGGTACGGCGAATGGCAGCTCCGGCACGTCGAGTTCCAGCTCGACCTCGCCGATACGAACCTCACCGACGAACGGATGGTTGCGGGCATAGCCGCGCTGGGTGGAGTAGCCGAGCGCCAGCAAAAAACCCTCGTCGCCGCGTGACAGCGCCTGCAGGCGGATGTCGCGCGCCATCGGGAACTCCAGCGGCTCGCGGGTGATGTCGCCCGGGATATGGTCCTGCGGCATGTCGCCGTCGGGCTCGATCAGGCCTTCGCGGGCGAGGATGGCGGAGACACGCGGCATGGCGTCCGCGTCGGTGGCACGCTGCAGCGGCTCGGCGACGTCGCCACCGGCGGCAAGCTCGGGATCGAGCAGCCGGTGGGTGTAGTCGAAGGTCGGGCCGAGAAGCTGGCCGCCGGGAAAATCCTTGTAGGTCGCCGACACGCGCCGCTCGACCAGCATCGCGCCGGTGTCGATCGCCTTGGTGTAGCCGAAGCGTGGCAGCGTGGTGCGATAGGCGCGAACCAGGAAGATAGCCTCGATCATGTCGCCGCGCGCCTGAACGATGGCCAGCGCCGCCAATTCGCGGTCGTAGAGCGAACCTTCGCTCATCACCCGGTCGACGCCGAGCGCCAGCTGCTCGACGATCTGGTCGAGGCGAAGCGCCGGCACGGAACGGTCGCCGCGGCGGCGGTCGGCGAGCAGGGCGTGGGCGTTGGCAATGGCCGCTTCACCGCCTTTTACCGCGACATACATATCACGCCTCCATCGTCTTGATGCGCGTCGTGCGCGGCAGGCAGGCAACGCCTTCCGGGGTGGCTAGGATAATGTCGACACCACGGGGGAAACGCTGATTGTTCTGCTTCCATTGTTCGACGAAGTGGCGCGGCATCTGCGCCGGCGCGATTGTCGCGGTTGTTTCGATGCCAGGACCTTCGAGCAGCAGCGGCGCGCCTGAGACGAGATCGCTGACCTGCAGGATCAGCGTCGTCGAGCGGTCGGGATAGTCCTGGGTGCCTTGTGAAAAGCCGTCGAGCGCCATCATCTCGGCCGGCGTGGCGATCAGCGCGAAATGCGCATCGGCTGGCGTGTGGGCCAGTGGCGCGCCGGTGTGGAAGCCGAGCCAGGATTTCATCGCTGCTGGGGCCTGCAAAACGAGGTCGAGCCAGAGCGGCGTGTCGTTGTCGCACAGCGCCAGCGCGATGGCGCCCGCGGTGGCCGACAGCGGCGCCGGTGGGCGGGCAAAGACCGGCAGAGGCTGCAGGGTGCCCGGCCGCGCCGTTGCGTCCATCACGGCGCGGAACACCGTCTGGGCGTCGAACACCGGATTGGCAAAGCCGCCCTCGATCGCTTGCGTTGCGATATCCATCAGTCTTCTCCGCGTACCATGGTGAAGAAATCGACCTTCGTTGCCGCCGTCTCGGCGCGCCGCCGCTCACGTCGGCTGGCCAGTGCGGTCTGCAGCGGCGCAATGAGTTTGCTCTCGACCTCGTTGCGGCGGATGGGATCCTGCCAGAGCGCGTCGGCGATCGCCGCCAGTTTTGCTTTCTGCTTGTCACGGCCGAGCGCATAGCAGTGGCCGACTTCTCCCGAGGCAAGCCGCACCGTCGCGCGGGTGACCGTCGCCTCGCCGACGTTGAATGGTGCGCCGCCGCCGCCGATGCGGCCACGCACGGTGACCAGGCCGGTTTCAGGGCCGCGCAGGAGTTCTGCTTCCGAAGGCAGGCCGGCTTCGTTCCAGAGGCGGACGATATCGTCGCCGGTCGATTGCGCCAACGTTGCCATGACGGCCTTGCGCTCAAGCTGCTGATCGCGCGCTTCCTGTCCTCGCATGGTTGACATTCCCTTGCATCGAAAATTCGTCTATTGATATAGACAATTATACAAATTATATCTATTTTCTAAAGCGTGTCCATGACGGACGGATGACAGCGCGAAAAAGATCGGGGCAAAGAAATGATCGGTCAGCAGATGGCCAGCAGCTTGGAGCGGCGCAGCGGCGTCTCGCTGTGGCGGCAGATCGCCGACCAGATCCTGCATTCGATCGCCGTCGGCGACTTTGCCGAGAATGCTGCATTGCCACCGGAAGTTGCACTGGCCGAGCGCTATGGCGTCAACCGCCATACGGTGCGCAGCGCCATCGCCGCACTGGTGCAGGATGGCGTGCTCAGGGCCGAACAGGGGCGCGGCACCTTCGTGCTGTCGCGCAAGCGCCTGTCCTATCCGATCGGCGCCCGCACCCGTTTTTCGGAGGGCTTGCAAGGGCAGGCGTCGGAGCGCCGCAGCGTGCTGCTCGAATCGGCGGTCGAGCCGGCCAGCCGGCGCGTCGCCGAAGGGCTGGGGCTTGCCAGGGGTTCGACTGTCATACGCCTCGAGACACGCGGCGAAGCCGATGGGCAACCGGTCTCGCGTGCGACCGGCTGGTTCGACGCGGCTCGCTTCGCCGGCATCGATGCCGCCATGGCCGAAACCGGATCGGTGACCGCCTCATTCCGGGGTTTCGGCATCGGTGACTATCTCAGACAATCGACGGTGTTGTCGGCCCGCCACGCGGACGCCGCCGACCTTGCCGATCTTAATCTGCAGCCCGGCGCTATCGTGCTGGTCACGGTCGCCGTCAACGTCACGCCGGACGGCCAGCCGATCCAGTTTGCCGAAACCCGGTTTCCGGCTGAGCGGGTCGAGCTCAAGATATCGGCGCTTTAAAGTCCGGTTCATCCGACCTGGATGACGGCCTTGATCAGGCCGGATTTCTCATGCGCCCAGCGGGCGAGGTCGCGCGGTGTATCCGAAAGCGTCGTGCGATGGGTGACGAGCTTTGCCAGCGGCACAGCACCATCGCGGATCGAGGCGGCGACATGGTCGAAGTCGACGCGCAGAGCGTTGCGGCTGCCGATCAGCGTCATCTCGCGCTTGTGGAATTCAGGATCGGAAAAGACGATGTCGTCCTTGACGACGCTGACCAGGACCAGCGTCCCGCCATGCGCGACATGGGCGAAGGCTGACTGGACGGACTGGGTGTTGCCGGTGGCATCGAAGACCGCGTCAAAACCTTCGCCGTTGGTCGCCTCGCGAACTAGATCGGTCGCAGACTGCCGTGATGCGTCGAGGGTGGCGAAGCCGAGTTCGCTTGCGGCGAAGCCAAGCCTTTCCGCGCTCATGTCGAGCAGCGTCACGTCGAGACCGGCGATGCGGGCAAACAGCGCCGTGCCGAGGCCGATCGGCCCGGCACCGATGACCAGCGTGCGCGCGCCGGGATCAGCCAGCGAGCGCCGCACGGCATGCGCCCCGATCGCCAGGAATTCGACGGCGGCGGCATCGGTCAGCGACAGGCCGTTGGCCGGATAAAGATTTTGCGCCGGCACCAGGATCCGTTCGCACATGGCGCCGTCGCGGTGGACGCCGAGCACCTCGATCCTGACGCAGCAATTCGGCTTGCCTAGGCGGCAGGCGCTGCATTTGCCGCAAGCGAGATAGGGGTTGATGATCACCGGCTCGCCCACCGGCAGGTCGACGCCTTCGCCGGCCTCGATCACGGTGCCGGAGACCTCGTGACCCATGATGCGGGGATAGGCGAGGAACGGATGCTTGCCCTCGAAGATGTGATAGTCGGTGCCGCAGATGCCGACATGACTGACCGCGACCAACGCCCAGCCCGGCGGTGGTGTGCCCGGCGCCAGGCGGTCTTCCACAACAAGATCGCCGGGCGAACGGCAGATGACGGCTTTCATGCTTTGATCCAGTCGGTTCATGGCGCCGCCGGCCCGATCGCCGGGCCGGCGGTTGTTAAGATGGTCTATTTGCCGCGGCGGCGCAGGCCGTCGAAATAGACGATGACGATGATCAGCACGCCGGTAATGATGCGCTGCCAGAAGGCATTGACGTTCAAGAGATTGGCGCCGTTGTTGATAGTGGCGAGGATGAAGGCGCCAAGCAGCGGTCCGTGCACCGAGCCGACGGCGCCGAACAATGAGGTGCCGCCGATCACCGACGAGGCGATCGCCTGCAACTCCCAGCCCTCGGCCTGTGTCGGATTGCCGATGCCGATGCGCGAGGCAAGCAGCACGCCGACAAAAGCCGCGCAGAGGCCAGACAGCGTATAGGCCATGTAGATGGTGCGCTGGACGTTGACGCCGGACAGACGCGAGGCCTCGGCGTTGGAGCCGACCGAGAACAGATACCGGCCCCAGCGGCTGTGATGCAGGAAGATGTAGGCAGGGATGCCGACCAGGATCACCATCCAGAACAGATTGGGGACGCCGAGGAACGAGCTGCGCGAAAACAGCTGGAAGGCGTCGTTGTTGATCGAGATCGAGTTGCCATTGGTCATCAAAAGGCCGATGCCGCGCAGCGAGGTCAGCGTCGCCAGCGTGATGATGAAGGGCGGCAGGCCCATCTTGACGATGCCGAAGCCGTGGAACAGGCCGATGGCGACGCCAACCAGCAAGGTGATCAGGATGGCGAGGTAAATCGGCACGCCGGCATTGATCAGCATCGCAACGATGACGGTGGCGAAGCCAACCACGGCGCCGACGGAAAGGTCGATACCGCCGGTGATGATGACGAAGGTCTGGCCGACCGCCAGGATGGCGATCATCGAACCTTGCCGCAGCAGGTTCGAGATGTTGTTGGCGGAGGCGAAGCTCGGCGTCGCCACCGACAGGATGACCCACAACAGCACCAGCAGCGCCAGCAGCGTCAGCCCGAACAGCGCGTTGTAGTTGCGTTTCGGCCTTTCGGCCGCGATCGCCTCGGTGCTCATATCTGTCCTCCCGGTTTTTCTTGTTTCTCGGCCAGCGCCTGGGTGAGGATCTCCTCATGGTCGGCAGTGTGGAAACCATGAGTGGCCACCAGTTTGCCGCGCCGGAACACATGCAGCGTGTCGGCCAGTTCATAGACCTCGGGCAGATAGGACGAGATCAGGATGATGCCGGCGCCCTTGGACAAAAGCGCACTGAACAGGCGGTAGATCTCGGCCTTGGTGCCGACATCGACGCCGACTGTCGGCTCGTCGAAGATGAACAGCTTGGCGCCGTGCGCCAGCCATTTGCCGATGACGATCTTCTGCTGGTTGCCGCCGGACAGGCTGGAGGCGAGGGCGTGACGCGTCGGCGTCTTGATCCTGAGATTGGCGATCTGGCGATCCGCCTCGGTCTTCTCCTGTGCGCTGGAGATCAGCAGATTGCTGGAGATGCGCTTGTAGATCGGCAGATTGAGATTGAGGCCGACCGGCAGGTTGAGGCAGAGGCCCTGGTCGCGGCGGCTTTCCGGCGCCAGCGCCATGCCGAGCCTGATAGCGTCATGCTCGGAGTTGACCTGAACCTCCTTGCCCTCCCAGAGGATCTGGCCGGCCGACTTGCGGTGACGGCCGTAGAGCGTGGTGACGAACTCGCTGCGCCCGGCGCCGATCAGCCCGTAGAGCCCGACGATTTCGCCGGCACGGACCGTCATCGAGACATTTTCGAAGCCCTTGCCGGAGAGATTCCTGGCTTCGAGCAGCGTCGCGCCCGGGGTAAAATGCTCCTTGTGATAGACTTGCTCGATCGAGCGGTTGATCATCATCTTGACCAGCTCGGCGTCGTTGGTCTCGGCGATGTTCCTGGTGCCGACAAGCGTGCCGTCGCGCAGCACCGAGACGCGGTCGGCGAGCTCGAACACCTCTTCCATGCGGTGGCTGATGTAGATGATGGTGACGCCTTCGCCCTTCAGCCGGCGGATCAGCGTGAACAGCTGGTCGGCTTCCTTGCGGGTGAGATAGGCAGTCGGTTCGTCGAAGATCAGGAACTTGGTGCCGCGCACGGTGGCGCGGGCGGCGGCGATCAGCTGCTGCTGGCCTATGGTCAGGTCACCCAGCACGACATGCGCCGGCAGATCGAAGCCGAGATCGTCGATGATCTTCTGCGCTTCCCTGACCATGGCCCGCTGCTGCAGTATGCCGAAGCGGGAATCCTCCTCGCCGAGGAACATGTTGGCCGCGACAGTGAGATGGCGGCACAGAACGACCTCCTGGTGCACGGCATTGATGCCGAGCGCCATCGCCTCATGCGGCGTCGCCAGCGCTGCCGGCTTGCCCTCCCAGATGACGTCGCCGGAGGTGCGCGGCATGACGCCGGTCAAAAGCTTGATCAGGGTGGATTTGCCGGCACCGTTCTCGCCGACAATGGCGTGGATTTCGCTGGCCTTGAAGGCGAGGTCAACCGGCTTCAGCGCGTGCGTGCCGGGATATCGCTTCTCCAGTCCCTTGAGTTCGAGGATCGTCCTGCCCGGTTCCAGCGTTGGGGCGGGATGCAGTTCCTGCGCCGTCGACGTCATGACGTTCCTCCCAATTGGCCTCCCAGATTGGCCTCCCAGATCGGCCTCACGAGTGGCACGCGTGTAGGTCGTTTCCGGGGCAAAAAGCCCCGGAAACGGTGTGCCAATGCCGGTGCTCAGTCGAGCTTCGGATTGAGCAGCGCGTCGATCTTCGGATCTTTCATGTTAGCCTTGGTGACGAGGTTGGCGCCGGTGTCGACATTGGCCTCGACCTTCTCGCCCTTCGAGGCAGCGAGCGCCGTCTTGATGCCGTCATAGCCCATCCGGTACGGATCCTGGACGACGAGGCCGGAAATGACGCCGTCATTGAGGAACTTGACCAGCTTCTCGTCGCTGTCGAAACCGATCAGCCCGACCTTGCCGGCAAGGCTGTTCTCGGCGATCGCCTGACCGACGCCCTGCGCCATGATCAGGTTGGAGGCGAAGATGCCCTTGAGGTTCGGGTTGGCGGTGATCAGGTCGGTTGCGATGTTGAGGCCGGTGGTGGCCTGGCCGTCGGCGTATTTGTCGGCAATGAGCTTGAGGCCGGGATATTTGGCGGCAAGCTGTTCCTTGAAGCCCTGGGCGCGCTGCTCGAGCGAGCCGGCACCCGGAAGCGCGGTGATCAGGGCGACGTCGCCCTCGATTTTGCCGCCATTGGCTTCGCCGATCGCGGCCGCCAGCCCGTCAGCGGCGACGCGGCCGCCCTGGATATTGTCGGTGGTCAGGAACGAGGTGAAGGCCTTGGAGTCGGCGCCGGAATCGATGCCGATGATCTTGACGTTGGTGGCTGCCTCGTCGATCGGCTTGCCGAGCGCCTTGGCCTCGGTTGGTGCGATGACCACGGCAGCCGGGTTGCCGGCGACGGCGTTTTCAAGGATCGAGATCTGGCCGTTGACGTCGGTCTCCGCCTGGGCGCCGAGTTCCGGCACGTTGACGCCGAGGTCCTTGCCGGCCTTGCGGGCGCCGGCCAGCACGATCTGCCAGTAGAAAGAGGTGGTGTCCTTGACGATGATCGGAATGGTTACGTCCGCCGCCGAAGCCGGCGCCGAATGCATCACGCCGGCAAGCATCGAGGCGGCGGCGAGCGCCACGAATGCGCGGCGGTTGAGAATGCTGGTCACGAATTTCATTTAGACTTCCTCCCTAGGTCGCCTGGTGAACGTAGCGGAAGCTCGGTTTGGATAGGCGCTGGCCAAACGGAACTTTATCAATAAAAAACATTTACCGCATTTTGATAGTGCATAGGTCCGGTCGACGCAAGCGGTGTTTCGTATCGTCCTGCGTATGCCTCGACCGGAAGGGAGTGCCGATCCACATTGCCAAACCCCTCCCCGAAAAGGTATGGAATATTAATTCCATCTTCCGGTCAAGATAGAATATTCATTCTTTTTTGAGGCGTAAGGTGGGGCGCCTCCTGATCGCACCGTCCGCCGTTCAACCGGCGAAGGCCGCAGCGCATCAGCCGAGTTTCTGAACGACCGTGTAGGGACCATATTTCGCAAATTCTGTTTCGGGCACCTGGATGTCGAGCAGTTGTAGATTTCGTTCCAGATTGGCCGGTTTGGCGGTGCCCGTCAGCACAGAAGCCACCACAGGCTCGTGCAGCGGGAACTGGAACGCCGCCGCGGCAAGCGGATAGCCGCCCTCGGCGGCGATTTTTTCCATGGCGCCGACGCGGTCGAGAATGTCCTCGGTGGCCGGCAGATAGTCGAAATGCGCACCCGGCACCGGGCCGGTCGCCAGGATGCCCGAGTTGAAGACGCCACCGATGATCAGCGAGGTCTGCCGTTGCCGGCAAAGCGGCAGCAATTCGGCTTCGGCGGTGCGGTCGAGCAGCGAATAGCGGCTGGCGAGCAGGATGCAGTCGAGCGGCGCCTGGCGCAGCACATCGAGACAGATCTGAACCTCGTTGACGCCAAGGCCGTAGGCGGAAATGACCCTGGACGACTTCAGCTCTTCCAGCGCCTTCAGCCCGCCATCCAAAAACTGGCGGAAATGCAGCTTCGTTTTCTCGACGCCATGCGTATAGACGCCGATGTCGTGAACGAACAGGATGTCGATCCGATTGAGGCCGAGCCGCGCATAGCTGAACTCGACCGAGCGCATGATGCCGTCGTAGGAATAGTCGTAGTCGACCGCAAAGGGCAGCGGATCGACATAGGAATGATCCGGAATCCGGTCTTCCGGCACCGGCCGCAACAGGCGCCCGACCTTGGTCGACAGCATGTAGGAGTCCCGCGGCTTGTCGCGCAGGAAATCGCCGAAGCGGCGTTCCGAAAGGCCGAAGCCGTAGAAGGGCGCGGTATCGAAATAGCGCAAGCCGGCATCCCAGGCGACCTGCAGCGTCTGCATCGCCGTCTCGCGTGGGCAGGCTCGGTAGAGCCCGCCGACCGCCGCGCCGCCGAAGCTGACCTCGGTTATTTCCAGCGCGGTGCTGCCGACACGGCGTTTCTTCATGCAAAGCCTCCCAACGGCCATTTGCCGGCCCCGTCCATGTCTCAAGTCAGTTGGTGGCTGTTCTAGAGGGTCGCTCCGAGGTGCCACGGCACGAACTCGTTGTCGCCGTAGCCGAACTCCTCGCTCTTGGTCTTGCGGCCGGAGGCCGTCTCGACGATCAGCTCGAAAATCTCGCGGCCCATGCCGGCAATGGTCTTTTCGCCCGAGGCGATGACGCCGCAATTCACGTCCATGTCCTCTTCCATCGTGTGGTACATGGTCGAGTTGCTGGCGACCTTGATCGACGGTGTCGGCCGGCAGCCGAAGCAGGAACCGCGGCCGGTGGTGAAGACGATGACGTTGGCGCCGCCAGCCACCTGGCCGGTGGCGGAAACCGGGTCGTAGCCGGGCGTGTCCATGAACACCAGGCCGTGGCCGCTGACCTTCTCGGCATAGCCGAAGACGCCGTTGAGCGGCGTCTGGCCACCCTTGGCGACGGCGCCAAGCGACTTCTCCAAAATGGTGGTCAGGCCGCCGCGCTTGTTGCCGGGTGAAGGATTGTTGTCGATGGAGGCGCCATGCTTGGCGACATGATCTTCCCACCACTTTACATAGCCATCGAGCTTGGCGGCGATCTCCGGGGTCGCCGCACGATAGGCGAGCAGATGCTCGGCGCCGTAGATTTCCGTCGTCTCGGAAAGGATGCCGATGCCGCCGACGCCGGCCAGGATGTCGACGGCGGCGCCCAGCGCCGGATTGGCGGTGATACCGGACATGCCGTCGGAGCCGCCGCATTGCAGGCCGACGACGATCTCGCTGACCGGGATCGGCTCACGCTCAAGCTTGCCGACCTCCTCTGATATCTCGGCCAGCACGACCAACGCCTTCTCGACAGATTTGCGCGAGCCGCCGGCTTCCTGGATGTTGAAATGGCGCTTTCCCGCGGCGACGCCCTTCTGGCCATAGAGGGTGAGCTGGTTGACCTCGCAGCCGAGACCGACCATCAGCACACCGCCAAAATTCGGGTGACGAGCATAGCCGGCCAGCGTGCGGTGCAGCACCATCATGCCGTCGCCGGTGGCGCTCATGCCGCAGCCCTGGCCGTGAACGATGGGAACGAAGCCATCGATCCCCGGATATCTGGGCAGCAGCGTCCGGTTCGCCTCGTCGGCGATGGCGTGGCAAACGGTGGCCGAGCAATTGACGCTGGCGAGAACGCCGATGAAGTTGCGCGTGCCGGCACGGCCGTCCGCGCGGCGGTAGCCCATGAAGGTGCGGGCGCGATCGGCCTCTGTGGCGTGCACGGCCTCGCTCGGCGGCACCACCGGCAAACGCCCGGATTCGAAGACCAGATTGTGCGAATGGACATGCTCGCCGGGCGCAATGGCTTCAGTGGCGCGGCCGATCGCCTGGGCGTATTTGACCACGGCCTCGCCGGCGGCAATCGGCTTGATCGCCACCTTGTGGCCGGGTTCGATCAGCGCCGTGGCAGCGGCGCCGCCCGGCAGCACCGCGCCGATCTCGATGCGGCCGTTGGCGACCGCGACATTGTCGGCGGGGGACAGAAGAATGCTGTTTGCGGTGTTCACGGGCAATTTCCTGGGTGTTCCTGGGATCGGCAAGCGATTGACACGCGCCTGTTAACAGTTAATGTCTTTTATCGTGAAAAAACAGTTTTGCGTCAATTGTTTTTTCGTGACGAAGCCGCGCGTTCTTGCGGATGCGCAGAGGACCGGACGCTGGAACCAGGCCTGACTTCCGAAAAGCGATTCCGCTTCCCGGGAGCCTGCGCCAGAAGCATCTGCATATCGCGCTTCAAGCCGGCCGCCGCAAGCGCCGGCCGCAACGGGGCAGGGGATGTCGAAGAGCAACAACGTCTATAAGGACGCCTACAATCGCGGTTTGCGGCTGCTCGACGAAACGAAAAGCCTGCCGTCGGAGCCCGAGCTGGGCACCCTGCTTGGCGTCAGCCGCACGACGATCCGCACCATCCTTGCGCGCATGGAAGAGACCGGGCTGATCGCCTGGAACAAGCGCAGCAAGACGGTTTTGCGCGTGCCGCGGCCGGACGACTTTTTTCCCGAGGAAGAAACCGACACGCTGTCGCAGATCATCGAGCGCTCCTTCATGCGGCGGCTGCTTGCCGGCGGTGCTGAGCCCGGCATGCAGATCAACGAACTCGAGCTGGCGCGCGAGATCGGCGTTGGCACCACCAGCGTGCGCGAGTTCCTGATCCGCTTTTCCCGCTTCGGGCTGATCGAGAAGCGCCGCAACAGCCATTGGGTGCTGAAAGGCTTTACCCGCGCTTTCGCGCTGGAACTGACCGAAATCCGCGAGATGTTCGAACTACGCTCGGCCGCCGCCTTCGCCGCGCTGCCGGAAGACAGCCCGGTGTGGGCCGACCTCGACCTGCTGGAGGACGAGCATCGCCTGCTGGCGCGCCAGATCGCCACGCGCTTCAACGAATTCTCGGAGCTCGACGAGCGCTTTCACCGGCTGATCCACCGCGCGTCGCACAATCGCTTCATCGTCGATTTCTACGACGTCATCGCCATGATCTTCCACTACCACTATCAGTGGAACAAGGCGCAGGAGCGCGAGCGCAACGAAGTGGCGGTTGCGGAACATCTGGCCTATATCGCGGCGCTCAAATCGCGCGATCTCGGCAAGGTCGACGCCGCCTGCCGCAAGCATCTGAAGTCCGCGCGGCACACGCTGCTGACGTCGATTCCAGAAGGCCAGCAAGCGTAGCGAGCTTTAGGTTGTTGCATTAAAGCGCCGCGTTGCCGCAGTGGTGATTTGGCGATTTTCCGACCGCCGGCCGCGTGCTAGATATCTTGCCGTTGCTGCGTGAGGAGGCAGGCCTTTGAACATCCGGCAGAGACGATGGAGCATGCCGGCGACATTCTCCGCGGCCTATTTGCTCGTGCTCCAGTCGGTGCTTGGCGCATTCGCCTTCGGCATCGGGCCGGATGCTTCGCAACGCGACGCTTTCGGCAACGTCATCTGCACCCATGAGGGCGCGGCCCAGCGTCCAAGCGGCTATCCGCACCAGCAGCACATGCCGGCCTGCTGCATGCCCGGCTGCGGCATGGCTTCGGCTGTCTACGCGCCGCCGCCCGCTGCCGCCACGCTGTCCGGCAATTTTTCCGTCGAAACCGTCGCGTTTGTGCTGCCGGCGTTCAGGCATCTCGACTTTGCCCGCGACCGCTCTCCGTCGAATCCGCGCGCGCCTCCGGTGACGGCCTGATCCGTCCCGGTTCGCCTTGCGGAATTTTTCGCGGGCGAATTCGTTCAACATCGAAACTGTTCGCGACCGGCCGACGGCGCGATTTCTCAGTTCCTGGAGCTATCATGTCTCACACTTTTCGCGTGCGGCTCGGCCGCAACAGCCGCTTCCTGCGCAGCTTCGAGGAGCGACTCGGCGTCACCGTGCTCCTCCTCGCCCTGCTGTTCGTCAACGCCCAGGCCGTCTTCGCGCATGAGTTCAGGGTTGGCGACCTCGAAATCGTGCATCCCTGGTCGCGCGCCACGCCACCGGGCGCCAAAGTGGCCGGCGGCTATTTCACCGTCACCAACACCGGCAGTTCGCCGGACCGGCTGCTGTCGATCTCCTCGGAAATTTCGGCCAAGGCCGAATTGCATGAGATGGGCGTCAAGGACGGCGTCATGACGATGCGGCCGGTCAGCGGCCTCGAAATCCCGGCCGGCGGCAAGGTCGCGCTAGCGCCCGGCGGTTATCATTTGATGTTTGTCGGGCTGAAGCAGCAGCCCAAGCAAGGCGAGACGTTTCCCGCCAGGCTGACTTTCGAGAAGGCCGGCACGGTGACCGTCGAGTTCGCCGTCGAGGGCATGGGCGAAATGGGCGGCATGCACGACCATGCCAATTGATCCGGCCAGATCCGCTCAATTCAAACTCGAGGAACCATCATGAACAATTATCTTCTGTCGGCCGGCGTGTTTTTCGTCCTGGGGACAAGTGCTGCCTTTGCCCACATTACGCTGGAAGCGCAGGAGGCGGCGGTCGGTTCGACCTACAAGGCCGTCCTGCGCGTGCCGCATGGCTGTGAAGGCAAGGCGACGACCGCCGTGCGCGTGCAGATCCCGGAGGGAGTGATTTCAGTGAAGCCGATGCCGAAGGCCGGCTGGACGCTGCAGGTCAAGAACGGCAGATACGAGAAATCCTATCAGCTCCATGGTCAAGAGGTGTCCAGCGGCGTCAAGGAAGTCAACTGGAGCGGCGGCAGCCTGCCGGACGAATTCTACGACGAATTCGTCTTCCGCGGGACACTGGCGGCGGATCTGCCGACAGGCCAAACGCTCTACTTCCCGGTGGTGCAGGAATGCGACGGCGCCGCCGAACGCTGGATCGAGATTCCAGCGGTCGGCCAGGATGAGGACGCGCTGGAATATCCGGCGCCCGGCCTCAAGCTTGCGCCGAAGCTATGATTTTTTGGCGGCGCGCCTTGTTCGAAAGAGTGCGCCGCTGTTTTGTGCCGTGACATGAGTGCTGCATCCCTGCTGCGAACGGTCTGCACAACCGGCCGATTTGCGATCTGCCTGCTGGCTGCGATCGTGCTGCTTGCCGCCATTGCCGCGCCAGGTCAGGCCTTCGCCCACGCGGCGCTGGTCACAACCGAGCCGACGGACGGCGCCGTGCTGGCGCAGAGCCCCGCGCAGTTCTCGCTGACCTTCAGCGAGCCGGTGTCACCGCTGATGCTGACCTTGGTGCGGCCCGATGGAACGCCGGTTCCCCTGACGTCCTTTCGGCTCAATGGCCAGACGCTCGACATCGACAATCCGCAACGGCTCGGATCCGGCACGCATGTGCTGAGCTGGCGGGTGATCTCCGCCGATGGCCATCCGGTTGGCGGCTCGGTGCTGTTTTCGATCGGCGCGGCGAGTGCGGCGCCGGCCGTCGCCGAAGCTGTCGACCGGTGTCTGAGGTCGGCAATCTGGACCGGCAAGGTCTTTCTCTGTCTCGGCCTGTTTCTCGGCGTCGGCGGCGCCTTTGCCATCGCCTGGCTGGCGAAGGGCGGGCGTTCCGGCCGGCGCTTCGTCATCGCCGCGATCCTGTGCGGCCTCGTCGCGGCGCCGTTATCGCTCGGCTTGCAGGGACTGGACGCGCTCGGCGCACCGTTCGTCCGGCTGGCGCAGCCAGGCGTCTGGCAGGCCGGGCTCGGCACCAGCTTCGGCTGGACAGTGCTGGTCGCGCTGGTGGCACTCGGGCTTGGCCTGCTGTCGCTGGTCGGGCCGCGCGGCGGCGCAAAGCTGTTTGCCTTTGCCGGCCTGGCCGGTGTCGGCGCCGCCCTTGCCGCCAGCGGACATGCAAGTGCTGCCGAACCGCAATGGCTGACAAGGCCGATGGTGTTTCTGCACGGCGCCGGCATCGCGTTCTGGGCCGGGGCGCTTGCGCCGCTCGGTCTCACTATCAGGCGGAAGCCGGCCGAGGCCGCACCTTTCCTGCATCGGTTTTCCCAGGCGATCCTACCTGTCGTGGCCGTGCTTGCGGCCACCGGCTTCGTGCTGGCTGTCATCCAGGTACAGGCGCCCGCAGCTTTGCTCGAGACCGCCTATGGCCGGCTGCTGCTGGTCAAGCTGGCGCTGCTGTTGTTTCTGTTCATTCTGGCCGCCATCAACCGCTGGAAGCTGACCGGTCCCGCGGAAGCGGGAGAGACGGAAGTACAGAAGAGGCTGGTCCGCTCGATCGGCATTGAGATGCTGATCGTTCTGGCGATATTCGGCGTTGCCGCCGGCTGGCGCTTCACGCCGCCGCCACGCGCCCTGGCGATCGCAGCGGCGCAGCCGGCTTCGGTGCATATCCACACGCCGAAGGCGATGGCCGACCTCAGCATCACACCCGGCCATGTTGGGCCGGTTGCCGCCTCGATCGTCATCATGACCGGAGATTTCGGCCCGCTCGACGCTGAACAAGTGACGCTGGTGCTGTCAAAACCCGATGCCGGCATCGAGCCGATCAAGCGCGCGGCGAAAAAACCAGGCGACGGCACCTGGCGCGTCGACGGTCTCGTCGTCCCGGTTCCCGGCCGATGGACAGCACGGCTCGATATTCTCGTCTCGGATTTCGAGATCGTGAAGATAGAGGCGCCGATCGACATCAGGCCTTGAGGACCAGCCGGCAGTCTGCGCAACACATTTCGGCGAGGCGGTTGACGCGGCCTTGAAGGCCCGTCATTCATTTCGGCAAGATTGGCATCTCGACAAGAATGGCATCCCAAGAAGAATGGGCACCGCTACAAATCGCGCCTCAACAAAAGATCCGAAAGCAGGGAAGAAACGATGGAAAAAGCCGAAATCGGCCTGATCGGCCTCGGCACGATGGGCTCCAACCTGGCGCTCAACATCGCCGAGAAGGGGAACCGCATAGCCGTTTTCAACCGCACCGCGGCACGCACCGACGCCTTCGTCGAGAATGCCGGCGCGCTGAAGGACATGGTTGTTCCCTGCTACAGCCTGGAGGAACTCGCCGCCGCCATCCGGCCGCCGCGACCGATCATCATCATGGTGCTGGCCGGCAAGCCGGTCGATGAGCAGATCGCGGCACTGCGCGGCGTGCTGTCGGCCAACGACATCGTCATCGATGCCGGCAACGCCAATTTTCGCGACACGATGCGGCGCTTCTCCGAGCTTTCCGATTCGGGTCTCACCTTCATCGGCATGGGCGTGTCCGGTGGCGAGGAGGGCGCGCGCCATGGACCGTCGATCATGGTCGGCGGCACGGAACAGTCCTGGAAACGCGTCGAAAAGGTGCTGACCGCAATTTCGGCCAAGTTCAGGGATGAGCCCTGTGCCGCATGGCTTGGCACCGATGGCGCCGGGCATTTCGTCAAGACCATCCATAACGGCATCGAATATGCCGACATGCAGATGATCGCCGAGATCTACGGCATCTTGCGCGACGGGTTAGGCATGGGGCCGAAGGAGATCGCACAGGTGTTTGCCGGCTGGAACAAGGGCCGGCTCAACTCCTACCTGATCGAGATCACCGCCAAGGTGCTGGCCGCCGACGATCCGAAGACAGGCAAGCCGGTGGTCGATATCATCCTCGACCGCGCCGGCCAGAAGGGCACCGGCAAATGGTCGGTCATCGAAGCGCAGCAGCTCGGCATTCCGGCCACCGCGATTGAGGCCGCGGTGGCGGCGCGCGTGCTGTCGTCGATCAAGGACGAGCGGCTGGCCGCCGAAAACGCCTATGGCAAAGGCGGCGTGACCACCATTTCCGGAGACAAGGACGCGCTTCTTGGCGATCTCGAACTGGCGCTGTTCGCCGGCAAGATATCAGCCTATGCGCAAGGCTTCGCGGTGATGAGCGGCGCGTCGAAGGAATTCAACTGGAACCTGCCGATGCCGACCATCGCCAAGATCTGGCGGGCAGGCTGCATCATCCGCTCGCAGTTGCTGGACACGATGGCGGAAGCCTTCGGCACCGGCGGGGCGGCCACCAATCTTTTGATGGCGCCGGCTTTCATTGCAATGATGCAGGAAGCGCATCCATCGCTGCGGCGCATCGTGGCAGGGGCGTCGGAAGCCGGCTCACCCGTGCCGGCGCTGTCGTCGGCGCTTGCCTATTTCGACAGCTACCGCCAGGGCCGCGGCACCTCGAACCTGATCCAGGCGCAACGCGATTTCTTCGGCGCGCACGGCTTCGAACGCATCGATGGGCCGGGCGCTTTCCATGGCCCGTGGGGCAGCGGAGCGGCAGCTTAGCGCCGCATGCCAGTCGTAGAAACGAGACTCTCCGTGGTCTCAAAGCAGACGTCCCGGTTCAGCGGCAATCGCTCTAATTGGCACCTCAGCTTTACTTCGATAGACGCGGCTCAAGGGTCTCATTCCAGGGACACGTCAAGCCGACTACTTTTCCATCGAATACCGATATTCGCCCCAAGCGTCGACCAAAGTGAACTCGCCGGCCGCCTTCGATGTTTCGTTCCTGCTGCGGAAGACGGCCGCACAGTTGGGTCCCGTGTCTTTCCAGCGATAGCAGATCAAGGAGTTGCCAAGATACTGGATGGTCGCGGTATCCTGGCCAAAGTCCCCCGAAGATTGGATCGTCCCGTTACTGGCTATCACGTCCGTGAAGGATGAGCCGGACCGCATGTCCTTTGCGCGGAGCGTATGCCCGAAGGTCATCGCCTTGATCTCCTCCGAATTCAGCCGATCTACCAACTGGCCATCATATCCAAATGGTAGTTCCGGCAGTCCTGCAGCGGCGAGGTCCTCGAGCTGGCGCTCGAAGACAGCCGAATCCTTGTAAGGTCTTTCAAGATGATTATTCCGTTCGTCCAGTTGGCTCCATTGCGGTTCAGCCTCGAGCGCTTGCTTGAGCGCCCCCCGCGCATCCTCCATGCGGCCGAGGCGGACATAGCTGGTAACCATGTAAAAGCTGGCATCATCACCGAACTGGCGGCTCAGTTCCTGATGTTTTTTTGCGGCCTCTACCGATTTCTCGTACTCGCCAGTCAAGTAGTAAATCCAGGCCAATATGCGTGTGGTCCTTTGGACGGTCGGCTCGATGCGCACGGATTCTTGCACCCATTCCAAGGCCCGGGTCGTGTTGCCTGACGCGGCCTGCACCCGAGACAGGAAGGATAAGGTGTCGGCATCGTAGGGGGCGAGGGCAACGGCGGCTTCGGCGTCCGCAACAGCCCGCTCGAAGTTGCCTTCGAGCCAATGGATGTAGGCCATGAGCTTGCGGCCGCTCCATTGGACACGCGGCGACGTATTCTGTTCGGCAAGGGCTTCTCGTGCGAGTTCCCCGGCTCGCCGATAGTCTGCCGCCCTTTTGTCGGTGTTGAAATTCCAGGGGCGGAAGAAATGATACCAAGCCAGCGAGACGCGCAGCAGCCCGGAGGTCGGGAACTTCTCAAGTCCTTCCCGCCAAATCGCTCCCGCGCGGTCGTGCTCTTCTATGCTTGCAAACCGAGCGAAAATCTCGTGACCGCTGAGGAAGTAGTCGTATTCGCTGAAGTCGGTTTTGTCCTTGCCTTCGGTCCGCTTGTATTCGTATCTCCTGATTGCTCCGCCTTCGCTCGCCAGCGCGTTTGCGATCCTTCCAATGGCCCCGTCCTGAAGGTCGGAGGCTTCGCGTCCGTCGTACCGCTCTGCCCATACGTGGGCATCGGTAGAAACATCGGTCAACTGGGCATTGATGGCCAGCCCACTCCCCTTCTTCTGCACGCTGCCTTCAACTATGTAGTCGACCTTCAAGTCCTGCCCCGGAGTCACGTCGGTAGCATCAAAGCCAAAGCTCGAGTTTTGTGAGAGCACCGTTATGTCGGGAAATCGGGACATTGCGGTAGTGAGGTCCTCGGCGATGACGCGGCCATATGAATCGAGCCCAGGGTCGCCGCTGAAGTTTTGGAAGGCCAGCACCGCTACGGACGGAAAGCCGTCCCGGGCCGGCCCACTCCGTTGCCACTGCCAAAACGCCAGACTGGAAATGACCGCCAACAGCACCGCGCCGATAGCGGCGACGCGGCTGGACCTTCGCGCCAGTGCGTAAAGCCGGCTGGTGATCGGCCGCGGCTTGGCCGCGTCGCCGACGAGAACGCGGTAAACAGAGATTGGCGATGCGATATTCTTAACCCGATGCTCGCCCATAGACTCCAATTTGAAACTGACCTTGCTCGTAAGCTGATCGTAAACGTTGCGCGAGACACAGATCCCGCCAGCCGCCGCAAGCTTCTGAACACGGTCCGCTATATTGACGCCATCGCCAAACAAATTGCCGCCCTCGGAGACGACGTCACCGATGTGGATGCCAATGCGAAACTGTAGCTGCTTATCCAAGGGGACGAGCTCGTTGCGTTGGGCCATATCCTGTTGGATTTGGACGGCGCAAAGGCTCGCTTCAACGGCACTTGGGAATTCGGCGACGACACTGTCCCCGGCACTGTTGAACACCCTTCCTCGGTGGGCTCCAATCAGTGCGTCAATGATCTCGCGATGCGAACGGAGCGCCTCCAGCGTGGCGTCCTCGTCGGCACCCATCAGACGGCTGTAGCCGACAACATCGGCAGAGAGGATTGCAGCCAGTTTGCGTTCCATGGAAGCCTGTCGCCCGCCAACGGCCTGGAAGATAACCCTAAAGATATCATACAAGCAGGGGATGAGCACCGCTGAAGCGGATGACTATGCTCCTTTGGAGTACGGAGCGAGCCGCTCACCCACGGCAAGACCACCCCGCTCAAGCAAGTCCGCCGTGACCCCGCACGATTTACGTGGGGCAATTCGCGACCTGTGGCCGAGCAGGTTGAACGTCTAGATCCTGGTTGCGAAGCCAGAAGCTGGCAGTCCGCTCTCGGCCCCAAACTGGAACGGCTATAAGGCTCCACCCGGGGGGCGAAGCTGACGCTATAGTTACCTTCCCCGTCAGATCAGGCGATCAGGCTTGCCTCGGATACCTGGTCAGTCTTCCTTCAAATCTTCGGCTTCGTCCTTCAGCTTCTGCCAGTCGGCACCGTGCTTGCGAAGCAGTGTTCGCGCCTGTTTCGGTGTCACGTCTGACACTTCCGTCAGGTGCTCAACTTCAAGATCGGCCCCCTTCTTAACCCGGCTCGTTTTGGTCGATTTTTTCGGGCCATCTCTGCGTCTCCTCGCCAATCGATCATAGGCAACGGGCACTGTTCATTGCGGTTCCCGTCCCTTGGAACAAACCGCCGTCCGTCGGGTTACTGAGCCGAAGGAGACCCCTATGCTTAGATTCTTGATCGGCCTTGGCGCGCTGTTCGCGGCATTTCAAATCGGCCGTGAGTTCGGTCGCACCGAGGCGGAGGTTATGCAGCTTCCGCCTGTCGATGACGAGCGTCGCCCGACGGCAAGAAACGAAGCAGAATTGGGCGAGCCGACCTAGGCGTTTGCTCATTGTCATTCACCGGCTTCAGGTCAGGCCGAATCTTCCACAGTTCGGCCCAACTGATGCGGCGCTTCTGTTTCTGCGGCTTTGCGGCACCTTGGATTTCTCTACACACGGCAGCGTGCGGCACTTACCCCACAAGGAAGGAGATTGGAGGTTTCTATGTAGCCGTTTCCACGGTCCGCATTATAATTTTCCACGCTGACGCACACGCCTGCTTCCATACCCCTGGCCGATGACAGCCTCGAAGAAGTCTTTCGAGGGCAGGAACATTTCGAATCGTCAATCATCACCGACTCGAGGCAGGGCGCCTCTGGGCAGCGCAATGCCGCTGCGCGGTCTTTTGGCCGCGGCCGGCGCTACGACCGCGATGGCATTCGGATTTGGCAGCCTAGCTCTGACATCCGTCTTCATCAGACCGCTTGAGGCGGAGTTTGGCTGGTCGAGAGCGGACATCAGCCTTGCCTACACGCTGTCAAGCATCGGCATGGCGGTGGGCGGGCTGCTCTGGGGCCGGCTGTCGGATCGCGTGAGTATCAAAACCCTGCTATTCATCGGCTCGGCCGGCATGGTGATCGCGCTCGCCGCGCTGTCCTTCGCCAGTTCGCTCTGGCAGATCTATGCGGCCAATTTCGTTTTGGGCGGGCTAGGCTTTTCGTGTCTCTACGCGCCGGTACTTGCCGTAACCGGGCTCTGGTTCGATCGCCGCCGCGGCCTGGCAATAGGGATCGTCACAGCAGGCGGAGCTCTGGGTCAGGGCATAATGCCCTACGCCGCAAATGCCCTGATCGACGGCGTCGGCTGGCGCCTCGCATACGCGATCATGGCTTTGGCGACGATGGCTATGCTGGCGATCTCCATGCCGGCGGTGCAGGCGCCGCCCGTCGATCGTGTGGTTACCGCACCGGTGCAGTCTTCAGCAAGACCAGGTTTCCAAGGTGGCCGTCTTTCTCCGATGACGCTGCTATCTGCCGCAGCCTTCCTCTGCTGCGCCTGCATGGGCTTCCCGATGATACACCTCACAAGTTTCGTCACGGCCGTGTGCGGGTCCTCGGACGTCGGATCGCTCAGTCTGCTGATCGCCATGCTGTTCGGCGGCATCGGGCGGATCGCATTCGGGCTCCTCGCCGACCGGGCAGGCAATCTTGCCGCCTATGCCCTCGCGTCCTTCATTCAGACGGGATGCGTTGCGATTTATCCCGCGCTAGACCAGCAGCCGAGCCTACTGGCGCTGTCGTCGGTTTTCGGCTTCGGCTTTGCCGGAAACATGACGTGCCTGATCCTTTGCGTGCGCCAATTTGCGCCAGCCGAACGCTTTGGCCAGTCACTCGGCATCGTCATGCTGATCGGCTGGGTGGGCATGGGCGTGGCCGGTTATTTCGGCGGCTTCGTCTATGACAACTTCGGCAGCTATGGACCCGCATTCCTGGGGGCATTTGTCGCAGGCGCGGCCAATCTCGTGATTTTGGGCGTATTGGCAGCGTCATCCGGCGCGAGAGCGCAGATACCATGCGGCCGACTTCCGAACCCTGCGATGAGCCTTTGATTCAAACGTCGAAATCCACTTAATTCCACGGTGGTTCGAACGCTGCAGACCACGGTCGTCCTGCCAACCTCAGAGATCGATGAGACTGGCGGAGCACCGTCGTCACCAATCAAGGACCAGCTGAGATGAGCAGTATCTACGACAGCATTCTCGACACGATCGGCGATACGCCGGTCGTTCGCCTTTCCCGCATCAACAACGGCACCGCTTCGCTCTATGCCAAGATCGAGGCGTTCAATCCTGGCGGCTCGGTCAAGGACCGTTTTGCCGCCGCGGTCATCGAAGAGGCGGAGGGTTCCGGTGCACTTCGGCCTGGCCAGACGGTGATCGAGGCGACGAGCGGCAACACGGGCATAGGACTTGCCATGGTTTGTGCGAGGAAAGGCTACCCGCTCGTCATCGTCATGCCGGAAAACGCCAGCGTCGAACGCCGCAAGCTGATGCGTTTCTTCGGTGCCAAGGTCGTGTTAACCCCTGCCGTCGAGCGCGGCAGCGGCATGCTCGCCAAGGCGGTCGAGTTGGCCGGATTGCACGGCTGGTTCCTCTGCCGGCAATTCGAGACGCCCGTCAACGCCGATATCCATGCCCGCACGACTGCGCTCGAAATCCTCGCGGCATTCCAAGACCGTTCGCTGGACTACTGGGTTACCGGCACCGGGACCGGCGGAACGCTTGCCGGTGTGGCGCGAGTGCTCAAGCGCGAGCGCCCGGAAACGCGGATCATCGTCTGCGAGCCTGACAATTCGGCGCTGCTGTCGAGTGGCATTCCGCAAAGCTTCGACGAACAAGGACTGCCGACACGGGCGCATACTCGCTTCCGGCCGCACCCGATGCAGGGGTGGAGCCCTGATTTCATTCCGAAGATCGTCGGCAACGCGATGGCTGACGATCTTGTGGACGAGATCCTGCCCGTTTCAGGCGCCAGCGCTCTGGAAGCCGCGCGCCGGCTTGCGACGGAAGAAGGAATACTGGCTGGCATATCCGGCGGGGCAACCTTGAGCGGGGCACTAGAAATCGCTCGGCGGGTCGGCCCGGACCGGAACGTGCTGTGTATGTTGCCTGATACGGGCGAGCGGTATCTCAGCACGATCCTCTTCGATAACATCAGCGAGGAAATGTCGCCAGCCGAAGAGGCGATCTCTCGCTCCACACCCGGCTACCGCTTCGACCGGCCGCCGTCCTTCGCCCTTTCATCGGCACCCGTGAACGAAATCCAAATCGAACCGTCGGCGCATGCGCTTGTCGATGAGGCGATCCATGATCCGGAGCGTCCGGTGGTCATGTTCGCTCTGACATGGTGCGAATTCTGCTGGACGGTAAGAAAGCTCTTCGACCGTGCCGGAATCGCCTACAGGTCCATCGAAATCGATACTCCGGAATTCCAGAAGAACGGCCTGGACGGGGAAATCCGCAAGGCCCTGAGGGCCCGGATCGGTTCGCCCACAATCCCGCAGGTCTTCGTCGGCGGCGAGCATATCGGTGGCTGCATGGATACGCTTGCGGCCTGGCGGGACGGCACGCTCGCCGCCCGGCTGGAGTTCGTCGGCGCACACTACACGTCCGGCGCATGCGCAAATCCCGAGAGCCTGCTGCCCCGATGGGTGCGCGCGGCAGCGTGAGATCCCGCCTCCCGGCTGTTTGGAGCGTCGTCGTCATCACCAAAGCGAGTCGAAACGGGCGTGATCCCGTTCGGCTCGGCTTCACCTGCACTTGTCGGTGTCGGCTTCCCCACAAACAAAAGAGCAAATCAGAGCGCAAGCGGAAACCTCGCGCTTCTGAAACGAACGCTCTCTGCAGCGGCACGGACTTGATACAATCCATGGCTAATTTAGCAGGCGCACTGGGATTGGCAAAGTGTCGCTCGAAATTCGCGTTCTTGGAGATCTGACCGTCCTTCGCCATGGCGAGGTCGTTTCCTTGCCGCCTTCGAAAAAGACGCGGGCGCTGCTGGCCTATCTTGCGCTCGTAGAGCGCCCGCAGCGGCGCGAGCGCCTTTGCGAAATGTTCTGGGAGGTACCGGACGATCCTCGCGGCGCCCTGCGCTGGAGTCTCTCCAAGATAAGGCAGGTCGTCGACTTCGGGAACAGCGGAATTCTGGAAGCCGACCGCAGCGTAGTTCGCCTGAACACCAGCGAAATCGTGCTGGACATCGCGCCGCTCCGCGGCCTCGATGTTCGTGACATAGAGGCTCTCGATCGGGAGAAACTGGAGGCCCTCGCTGGGGCGTTCCGCGGATGTTTCCTGGATGATCTCTCACTGCCGCGCTGTCCGGAATTCGAAGCTTGGCGCATTGCGACCGCCGACGAACTGCACGTGACGCATCTGCGCATCCTTCGGGTGCTCGTCGACCGGCTGGCGGATGAGCCGGCACGGGCGCTTGCTTACGCGCATGTCCTGCAGGGCTTGGAGCCCGAGGACGAGGCTCTTCGGGCGGACATCCGCCGGCTGAGCGAGGCAGCACGGCAATCCGCCATGGTCCAGAGCCGCGCTTTGAGAACCGATACCGGGACCGCTCCCACCGGTGAGACCCTCACTCCGCCGGTTTGGCCGGCGGCGGAGATGGATCTCCCCCCTTTGCCGGAGCGGGCCCTCGCGCAGGAGATCCGCCGGTGCACTACTCCGGACGGCGCGCGCCTGGCCTATTCCTTGAGTGGTCAAGGCCCTCCTTTGGTAAGGGCAGCCCACTGGATGTCCCATCTCGAGCTCGAATGGGACAGTCCGGTGTGGAAGCATTGGATCGAGGGCCTTTCCTCGCACTACCAGCTGATACGCTACGACCAGCGCGGCAACGGCCTGTCGGACCGGTATCCGGCCAACCTATCCTTTGATGCCATGGTCGCCGACCTGGAGAGCATCATCGATGCGGCCGGTCTGCGCCGCGTTTCCCTGCTCGGCATTTCCCAGGGGTGCGCCGTTTCGATAGCCTATGCCGCCCGGCATCCCGAGCGCGTCGCGGGGATGGTGCTGTATGGCGGATTTGCCAAAGGCTGGCGCAAACGGGGCAATCAGCGCGAAATAGCGCGCCGCGAGGCCATGGGAGCGCTGATACAGGAGGGCTGGGGCCAAGATGACCCGGTGTTCCGGCAGATGTTCACCTCCCTCTTCATTCCGGAAGCAACGCCGGAACAGAGGAACTGGTATAACGAACTGCAACGCAACACCGTCTCGCCGGAGATTGCCCATCGCATCTTCGAGGAAGGCGCAGTAATCGACGTGGACGAGCTGTTACCGCGGATTCGCGTTCCAACCCTGGTGATGCATGCCACGAGGGACGCGGTCATTCCGTTCGATCACGGCCAGGCGATGGCCGGCAAAATCCCCGGCGCCCGTTTCGTCGCGCTCGACAGCGTCAACCACGTGTTACTTGGCCATGAACCGGCATTCGCAACCTTCGTGGACGAAACGCGTCGTTTCCTTGCCGACCCCGAACAGACGCAGCAACTGGCAGGCCCTCCGGCGTCCTTGGGGATCAACCGCTCGCGGCAGTACATCACAGTGCTGGCCACGGAAGTGATCAGTCCCATGCATCTCCTCGAAACGGAGGACCCAGAAGTGGCAATCCGCGAATTCCAGCCCGTCGAGGATCGCGTGATACAAGTCGTGGAGAGCCATGGCGGCGTCGTCACGTCGGCTGCTGACGGGACAATCACCGCAGCATTCGGCCTCGCTCGCGCCACCGAGGACCACGCTTATCTTGCATGCCGCGCCGCGCTTGCGGCCAAGCTAGCTGTGGAGGAGCTTTCCCAGGGCGGGATCCAGTTGAGGGCCGGAATAGACACCGGCGAGGTGATCGTACGGCAGCAATGGACGACCGAAGCCAGCAAGGTTGAACTGGCCGGAGCCGCGCCGCGTGCAGCCAACCGGCTGATGCGTGCCTTGCACCGTGCGACGATCGCCGCAACAGGCCGGGCGCGCGCCGCCGCCGGGGGCTATGTGCAGATGCACCGCTTAGCGCATTCGGAGTATCCGCAACTTGGCCGCGACGAACGCATTTACGAGCTTTTGGGCGAAAATCACGCTCTGTCGCGCTGGCACCTGAGGGCCAACCGCGGCCTTACCGGACTGGTGGCGCGCGAGCTCGAGCTCAAAATCCTCCTTGCAACCTGGCGCCGCGTCCGGGAGGGCCACGGCCAGGTCGTCGGGATCGTCGCCGACCCCGGCATCGGCAAGTCGAGGCTTGCCCATGAATTTCTCTCCCTCGACGAGGTGGCCGGTTTTACTGTGCTTGAATGCGGCGGTCTGGAGTTTGATTCGTCAGTTACTCTGGGCGCCGTAAAGAAGCTGCTGCTCTCGGCTTGTGGCATTCGCGGCGAAGACGGCTTGGCGGAAGCCCAGCGCCTGTTTGCCTTCAAACAGGCGGAACTGGACCTGGATCCACGTCATACGGCGCCGCTTTGCTTCCTCGCGGACCTGCCGATCAACGATTCTTCCTGGCCGCATCTCGATGCGCGGGAGCGGACCTCACGGGTATCCGAGGCGATGAGCGCTTTCCTCGTTGCCTTGAGTCAGGCCTCGCCCGTGGCCGTTCTTATCGAGGATCTGCACTGGATCGATGCCGAGAGCGAGGCCGTAATGAACAGGCTGGTCGAGGTCATGGGCGCCAACCGTATCATGCTGCTCGCCACCTACAGGCCGCAGTACCGGCACGAATGGAACCGCCGCGGCTATTTCCAGCAGGTAAGGCTGGAGCGGTTCGCGCGGGACGAAATGGAGCAATTCCTTACCGAATTGCTGGGATCCGATCCTAGCCTGGGGGAACTTCGGCAATCGCTTGCCGAGCGGGCCGAGGGCACGCCGCTGTTTCTGGAGGAAATGGTGCGCGGACTGGTTGCGGATGGTGTCCTTGCCGGCCAGTCGGGCTGCTACGAGCTCAAGAGACCCGTGGAATCCATCACCATCCCGTCGACGGTTCAATCGCTCATCGCCGCACGCATCCAGCAGCTGGGTGACTCGGAAAGGCAGATACTCCAAGTCGCTTCGGTTATCGGCAAGAATGTTCCGTATCCGCTGCTGAGGGCGCTCTCGCCGCTACCGGCGGCCGAGCTGGAGGCATGTCTGGCCAAACTGCAGAGTTTGGAATTCCTGTTCGAGGTCCAGAGCTATCCTCACGTGGAATATACGTTCAAGCACGCGTTGACGCTCAAGGTGACCTACGAATCGCTGCTGGCGGAGGACCGAAAAAGGCTGCATCGGGCTGCATTGGTTGCAATGGACAGACTCTATGCCGGATCGCTGAATCACCACATCGAGGAACTGGCCGAACACGCGCTTCGTGCCGAGGCATGGGAACCTGCCGCCGATTATCTGCTGCAAGCGGCGGGTCGGGCTGAGGAACGCTCGGCCTATTCCGCCGCGGTCCAGTTCCTCGAAAACGCCCGCAAAGCAGTCACCGCATTGCCCCGGAATCCCAAAACTCTCGCCCAGGCGATCAACCTGCGGGTGCGGATGCGGCCCGCCTACGGCGCGCTTGGTGCCTACCGGAAGGCGCTGCCGCAGCTGTTGGAAGCGCGCGAACTGGCCATGGAACTGGGCGACCCGCAACTCATCTCCGACGTGTTGCTCCACTTGAGCTATCTAAACAGCTCCCACGGCCGCTACGAGGAGGCGCTGGAACCGGCCGACACACTCAAGCGCGGCGCGATGGCAAATGGCGTGCAGCGCTGCATAAGCGAGTCGGATCTGGCCACCTCACAGGCGCTTCTGATCCGCAGCGAGGCGCGGCAGGTGCTGGAGCACCTTGTTCCGCATGAGGAGAGGTTCACCAAAGCCTGGCGTCTGGAGCGTTTCGGACAGCTCGGTGCGCGTGCGGTTTGGTACCTGGGGCATCGCGCGCAGGCGGAAGCGCGCCTTGGCCGGTTCGACGATGCGGAGCGTTCGCTTGCGGGATTGCAGAAGGTCGCCGCCGAAGTGGCGCGCCCGATCGACAGCTGCGCGGCCGCCTATTTTACCGGTGTGGTGGGCGTCCTGCGCGGGCCCGATCCGGCGCTTGTCGAGGCGCTGCAGTTTTGGTCCTCCGAAGCCGCGACCAGCGCATTTATCCTACTCCGGCCATGGCTGTTGACTGTGCTCGGGCATGCGGAATTCCTGCTCGGCCGCAACTACGACGCGGGCGCCACCTTGGAAATGGCAGTGACCGAGGCTGAGCGGCTCGATCTTGCCCAGTTCGAATGTCACGCGCGCGCGGTGCTCGCATGCGTGCGTACGCGTCTCTGTGAGCCGGAAGCTGCGGCCAATCTCGGCCATGCGCTCGAGCTTGCGCGCGGAC
The DNA here is from genome assembly GCF_055811335.1 of Mesorhizobium sp. WSM4847. NCBI lineage: Bacteria > Pseudomonadati > Pseudomonadota > Alphaproteobacteria > Hyphomicrobiales > Phyllobacteriaceae > Mesorhizobium > Mesorhizobium sp. WSM4847. Next base: position 374,765 of record NZ_JBVVPY010000002.1, read on the forward strand.
GCGGCGACCCGTGGAGCGAGGTCATGGTACTGCGCGGCCTTGCGGAACTGAAACCTTCCAGATCTGCCATTAACTGGCTCGAACAGGCCTGCGATCTTGCCCGGCGGGTTGAATTACGGCCGGAGCTTGCCCGCTCCTTGCTAGCTCTCGGGCTGGCGAAGCGGCGCGGTAAAATCGCTGGTGCGGATGCCACTCTCGCGGAAGCGAGCAAGCTATACGCCGAAATGCAGATGCGGGAAGATTTCTCTGACACGGAGGACCCGGCCGGAAATATCGTGCGCGATCGCATAGCCGCTACGGTGTGATTCCTCCGCATCCAAGGATCTGCTTCGAAGGTTTGCGCTGCCTAGGCGAGCAAGCCGCGGTCACGCAGCTCGCGATCCTGCGGTATCATGGAACAATATCTGCCGGACCAAACGATCCGCCACCAGGTCTGCGTGGGTCAGCGGCCCCATGTGTCCGGCGCCAGGAACAATCGCCCCGATCGCGGCCGGAACGCGAGAAACCAGTTCGCAGGCGATGAGCCGCGTCGGAACTGGTGCAAATTCGCCACGCAGTATCAAGACCGGAAAGCCAAATCGGGCATATTCGCTCGCCGGCGTCGACTCGTGGATCAACGCGTGGAAGTCGAGGCTGGCCTTCGGCAGAAACCGCACGAGTGCCGCCTGAAGTTCCGGCTTCATCGCGTCGAAGGTGCCGGCTCCGCTCCAGTAGTCGATGAAACGAGCTGTCGCGGCCAGGTAGCTACCGTTGATCAAGCTGTCGTGTATCGCGCCTGCGATCGACGAGATTTCGCCGAGCGCCTCGTGGCCCTCAGAGTCCAGCTGGCGCAGCAGGTGAAAGGCAGACGGTTCATAAAGGGAGAGGCTGGCCAGTCTGTCTGGACGCATCGCTGCTATATGCAGGGCCAATCCACCACCATAGGAATGGCCAACAAGATGCACAGGCCCGTCATGGTGGTCGATCATCTCCAGGATCCCGGCGGCTTCGTCGGCCAAACGGAAAGTGCCCGCACCAATACAGGTGCCGGCGCCCGGTGCCCCGATCAAATCGGGTGCGATGAACCGGTAGCTGTCATCGAGCCGCTCCGCCAGGTTGCGCCACTGCCGTCCGCTGCCGCCGGAGCAGTGCAGGGCGATGACAAGCGGTGCGTGGCACGCTTTATGCGAGACGCAGAACGTCGATGCGGCGCTCATCGGACGACCTCCTTCGTGCCGGCTCAAGGCCGGGTGCGGCGGCTGGGATCACGCCCGGCAAAGGAGGTGATCGAGTTGATCTCGGAGCGGGTGATGCCGACGTCGCGCAGGATGTAGTCCGGCAACTCATAAAGCTGTCGACGGTCCCGCTGGATGCGAATGGAACGCCAGACTGCGGCCAGCATTGTTCCGCCAGCCCAGCGCAAACCTCGCGTTGGGGTGAGGGACAGGAATGGGTTCACCATTGCACTCATTTTGATTTTCTCCATGGTTGCGGGCGCTGACTGCGGCGCCAGTGGAGCCCCTTGTCGTGGTCTGCCGTGAGCGTCACCGTTGAAGGCAACGTCGATTTTTGCCGCGCCAGCGTTGTATTCGGCGGTCAGGCCGCGGCTCGGCGGGAGGCGTTGAGAAACATTGCCACGTGGGCCGCCAGCGCCTCCGCATCGCGGCCGACGCCGTCAAGGAAGCTGGAGCTTCGATGGCGCATGAAATTGAGGCCGAGCACGTAAAGTCCCGGATACGCGCAGACGCCACCATCGTTCTGAATTTCGCCCCGGCCATCGAACACATCCAGTTTCAGCCATGGGTATTCCCGGCGATAGCCGGTGGCCCATATGACGGTCTCGATACCTTGGTCGATGAGATCGATTTCGGTCGGTTCGGCGCTCAGGATCAGGCTCGGAATGGAACCGGGACCGATGGAGTAGCGGCCCTCGCCGGCGGCCGCGCGGTCTATATTGGCCAGCACGCGCCTCAGCGTACGTTCCGCCGCCATGGTCGTGTCGGCGAGATCGCCATTGAACCGAATGCGTGTATCGCAAGCGGCAACCGCTCGACCGACAAGACGAACGCCTTGCTCCCGAAGGCCGGCGAGATCGAGCGACCTGCGCTCGGGTGTACCTATGAGCTGCAGCGACGGCTGCCGTCGTGCCGCGGCTAGATCCGAAACTTCGGCGACGGGCTTGGCAAGCATTCCCAGCCGGTCGAGCCACCACAGGATGTCATGCCCGTGGTAAAGCCGCGGCAGGCGTGTATGACTGCCGACCGACAGGGTTACCGGGCGCCCGGAGCGATGGATCTCCTCCGCAAGTTGTATTCCCGTCGCGGAGGCCCCGGCCACGAGAACGCCGCCCTGAGCCAGCTGCCAAGGATTGCGATAGTCGCGCGGCACGATCTGCCTGATACGGGAGGAGATCTGCTTTGCGATTGACGGAATGCGCGGCCTGTCACTGTATCCGGTCGCAACTACCACCGCACGCACACTCCATTGGCCGCGATCGGTCAGCAGCCGGATGCCTCCGTCGACCCCTTCGGTCGAAAGCACCTCTACACCGTCCACTACCGGCGCGGTGATCGAGCATGCATAATTCTCTAAGAACCCGACGGTCTCAGCCATCGTCATGAAGCTGTCGGGGTCGGCCCCGCGATAGCCGCCGCCGGGCAGGCGCGTCATCCAGTTGGGCGTCAGCAGGCGGAGCGAATCCCACCGTTCGCTGCGCCAGCGCTCCGCGATCCGGCCGCGCTCCAGCACGACGTGGTAGATCCCGCGCTCGGACAGGCACCGGCTCATGGCTAAACCCGCCTGTCCGGCGCCAATAACGGCCACATCGGTATGCTGCATGAAATCCGCGCCTTGTAAGCAGGGCACCAGATCGCCGGCGCCATCCTTTTGGACGAGGCCGGCGATATTGCTCTTCCGGACCGAAGTCAGCCTTTCACGGCAACCGAGACCAGCACGCCGTTGGTCAGCACGTCGAACACCGCGGAACGGGCGCGCGACTGCATTACGATTTCCTCGAGCTTCTCAGTCGGAGCATCGCCCTTGATCTTGAAGGAGATACGGATGCCTTCGTAGCCGTTGCGGACCTCGTTGGAGATGCCGAGGATGCCGCGAAGGTCGATGTCGCCTTCGACGGTCGATTCCACCTCATGCAGCGTAACCCCGCGCACGGCCGCGATGTTCGCGATGCCTGCGGTGAGGCAGGAAGCAAGCGCGTGGAGGAGATATTCGACCGGCGTCGGGCCATTGTCTGTGCCGCACAGGACCGCTGGATGGTCGCTGTCGGCCTGGTAGGCCATCATGTGAGACTGCTCCGCGCCGGCGCCGAAGAAGTTGGCCATCGTGCTGCTGCTGTGGGTGCCGGCAATCCAGCGGCTCTTGGCACGGAATTTGAACTGGGCAAGCTCCGGCTGCCCCGCGACGGCGTTGATGGTGGCCAGAAGGGTGGGCGTGTCGACGCCGTTCCTCGGCTCCCGCGGCGCCTTCTTAACGGGAGACTTTTCCATGATCATTGTATCATCCTGCATGTCATTCACTCCTGGGTTCGAATGTTGCGCGACCGGGATCGCCCCGGACGGCTAAACCTCGGCCGGCAGCGTTTGACGTGCAGTGGGAACGACAGTGTGAAATCGAGAGGTTTTTGCGTCAGAACGGCTGTGGACGCCCTGCCGGTCGGGTCTGACAAAAACAACGGGCGTTCAAACGCTTGCTTCCCTGCGAAGCTGCGATCTCCGCAAGTGCGCCAAGAAGGCGCCACAACCGAAACCACAGGAGATCAGATCATGTCTCGTTCATTTGGGATGGATACCCGCCCGTCGTCGACCGACTGGGCGGTCATAGTTCGCGGGCCAAGCAAGGCCGAGGTGCTTGCCCATACAGCAAAGATTCACACATACGCGAGCACACTGAAGCGGCCCCCGGCGGCGGTGCCGATCAGCCCCGTCTGAAATCTTGCGGGAACGATGTTTCTCGGTTGACTTCCAACCGGGCAAAGAACGGGCAGCGGCCGAAGAACGTACGACGAAGTCGGAGATTTCCGGTCTCGCCCAACGCCCGATTCGAGGAGCTTATTCCGCACTCGGGAATGTCCGCCTTGGTCAATTTGCGTCGTCCCAGGTCCCGCCCAAAATACCTGGAGATGCTCGGTGCCCAGCCTGAGCTTCCCACCTCTGTCCGGTTTCAACTCCGCCACCCGGATGGAGGCGGCTGTCCCAAACGCCGAGGTCGTTGCATCGGCCCGCACTTGCGGGCCGATGCAAGCGCATCAGCCGCTATGAGCGCAGCTAACACTGCGGTTGTTGTCCGCCATCATGCCGCTGGGATTGGAGCGCCAGTGCCAGACGTGGAGCTCATAGTATGGATCCACCGGATGAACACCGACCTTGGACTTGAGCTTCAGCTCCTGACCTAGGAAACTCGGTGCCTCCGAACCCTGCCACTGTGCCTTGAACACGATGTACTCGAGCGCTACCAGATGCATCGATCCGTCGGCCTGCGGCTCGTACATAATCACATCCGGCTGATCCAGAACCAGCTTTCCGTCCATGGCGTAGCCCTTATTGATGTAGTGCTGGCCCATGGCCCCCTCGGCGCCTGCGTCGGTGCAGTCGAAGAGCGGCTCGTAGCCGGCTGCAGTCGCGTCGGCGAGGTCGTAGTAAGCTTCTGCGGCGGCCCGCGATTGGGCAATAGCCGTGGGGTCGCCACGTGAACCCAGTTCGTGAGCCTTAACGGGCTGGCAAACGGCACCAGCCGCGAGGGTGGCGACCAGCAAGGTCGTCTGTGGGAAATTCATTATGTTCCTCCATCTGAGGGGTTGAGGAGCACCCGCGGAGCTATGGCCCCGCGGGGCTAATGGGTCATGCTGCCGCGGCTTCTACAGCCGGGTCAGCCCGCACGATCACGGTGGTGGCGACCGGATAGAATTCCTCGCCGGGCATGCCCACGCGATGGGCATGTTCGCGGATCGCCGCACCGTCCTGCGCCTGGTAGATGCAGAAGGTGCCGATGCGACCGTCGGGCTCATGCACGACGTAGCTGCGGATCCACCTGACCCTGTCAGGCATTTCTTCGTTTCCGATCCGTGCTGACTTGGCGCCGGCGGTTTCCAGTTTGGCGAGCGACGCCCAGGCGCTCGGCCGACGAATAACGTAGAGTTGCATTTCCAATTCTCCCGATTACGGGCGCCCAGGTTCGACGCCCACCATTGCAATGGCCATGCGGGGTTGCATGACTGGGCCAGAGTTAGCGCCGGCTGCCGCAGATCGTCCTTACCGTCGACCTATCCTGCGCTTATCTTTTGCCGATCAAGGGACAGCGAAAGCCGTTAAGTGCCGCTTGGTGCGATCATGAGGTGTTCGCTCTCGCCACGCTGCTTCCCGTGAGCCGGGATCGGTGCTGGAGCCAGACTTGCAGCCATGCTCATGAGCCGAGGCGATCCGATACGCGCGGCGGTGCGCTCGGCAGCTGCCAGTTCCGAGGTGCCGCCGCTAACGTCACCCATGTCGAAGAAGCGACGCGCCAAGTCGATCCGGAGACGTGCCGCGTGATACTCTACGCCGGCACTTGTCCAAAGCTGACGGGCGAGGAGACGAAGCTGCATCGCCTGGGGGTCATCGGCGGGGAGGAGAGCGGCGCGGGTTTCGGCGATCATCGCCCGCACCGCAGGCTGAGGCCAGCGCTCCGGGGAGGCGTCGATTTCCGCGAGGAAACCGGCGGCCAATTCCGGCCGACCGCCCAGGGCGGCTAGGCGAGCGGCATTGACCAAGAGCAGTCCGCGACGCTGCAGGTGAAACCAAGAGAGCCCCTGTAGAGCACGGTGAAGCGTAGCAAGCGCAGCCTCCACGTCGCCTGTCTCAAAGAGCAGAACGGCATTGCCCGGTTCAGCGTCCCATCCAATCGAATACGCCATTGCATAGTCCGACTTCGCCTGGGAGAGGTCGCCAATCATTGCGTGAATGTCCCCTCGGACGCGGTAGCCCTCGCCCAGAGACCAAGCCTCTTCGTCCGCCAGCTTCGGAATCGCTGCCTCAATGTTAGCCAGGGCCTCGCCGAGCGTTCGCTGCGCTCCAACTATTTCCGCACGATGCAAACCGCAGGCGCCTGGGCTTTCCGCGAAACTGGCTTCACACCAGCTCTCGAAGCCTTCGCTCCATTGCCTTGCACGGGGCCAATCGGCGAAAGTGCGACAGCTCCAAAGGATATTGCAGTAGACCAAGCTGCCGGTGATCGGGTCGACCTGACTGGAGAGTGCGATGGCGGCGGCGTGGTTCTGCTGCTCACTGCCCTCGTTCACCCTGCCGAGGGAGAGGTTGTAGAAGCCTTTGTAAACCAGCGTCAGTGCCCGAAGTCCCTGATCGTCGGTCTGCTCGGCCAGCTCGAATGCCTTCGATGCGAGCTCAAGAGCTTCCTTCGGTCGGCCTCCGAAAGTGGCAAGGCGCGACTTCATCCACAAAAGATAACCCATCGTGCCGCTGTCGCTCAAGCCGGTCAGCAACTGGCCGCCCCGTTCCAGCCAGCCGATGGCTGCGTCCGCCGCCCCGCGTTCGAGATGGATTTTTGCCAATGTGATGGCTGCTCGTGCGGCCCGCACCAACTGACCTATCCGCATATGAGCCGCGACCGCACGAGAAAGTATTGGGATCGCCGCGACGGGACGGCCGCAACACTCGACCGCCAGAGCCCAGAGATCAAGATCGCCTGGGTCCAGCTCCCGCGTCCGGGAGATGGCGTCGAACCGCTCGGCCGCGCCCGCCCAGTCCCGCTGGATCGCCAGGTCTCGTGCGGCAGAAATCTCCAGATCGTCACTAGCCTCAGTCGGCGCAATCTGGCCGAGGAGGGGGTCGTCGATCCCAAAGCGATAGCCATGCTTGACGAAGCTGCGGATGGAATTCGCCAACCCCCCGGCTGCAAGCGCGCGACGGGCCAAGCTCACGGCGCGCTGCAGGGAAGCTTCGGTAACCGTAAGGTCCGGCCAAAGAGCATCCATGAGCTCGTCCTTCGGCACTACCCGACCTGCATTCCTTACCAAGTAGGCCAAAAGGTCAAAGACGCGCGGCTGAATCTTCTGTGCCGCTCCACGCAGCCTCAGCGAGCGCGCCTCCTCATCGAGTTGGAATGGTCCAAAGTTTTGCAACATCGCGGCTCTGGGAGAAATCGAAACGGCGACCATAAGCGAAAGATCAGCAGATGGTAAGGACCGGCCTAGTGCAGGGCCGTATTACGAAGCGCTCCCGGCTACACGGCCGCGGGGACAGCGCCGCGGCGCCCTAAGGGCTGCACTCAAAGCTATAGCAGAAGGACCAGCGCCTGCCATGCCCGCCATAAACAAGGCAAGCTCAACGCCCTGACCCGCGTGCTCGCGGCAGAGCGCATCGTCTGAGCCGAGACCTTGCCGAACTATGGCCCGACCGGCGGCTTCTTCCGCGACGGCCAACGGCTTGCGTGGTGACAACGGCTGCTCGACTCTGCATTTCTGGCCGCTTAGCGCCTGATATCGGCCCCTAAAGTCAGCTTTGCCACCGCCTGAAAGCCGACATTGTCAGCGGCCACGGTGGAAATCGTGGTTGCGCCATATGGAGCAGCAGGCCAGGTTGATGCCAGCGCAACGGCGCCCGCGCCGCGGCGATCGAGGATTTGCATTCGGGGCAAGCGGACGCGATACCTGAACAGCATGCGCCGCTCTTGTAGATACCGCGCCGTGATGAAAGCGCCGGGGTGGCGCCTCGTCGCCGTCCAAACATTCGCGCGACCCAGCGAAATGTCGCTTCAATCGAGGCTGGCCGGCGACGAGAACGGCCGATTGGCATCCACCACGAAGATGGCCAACTGATCGAGATCGGTTGTTCCGGCGTTGAACACTTCCATAGGAGTATCGGCGCCATGCCCGACCATGGTCGTTTCGGCTTCGGCATAAGCCACGCCGTGGGGCGTCCTCTGGCCGAGCTTGCCGGCCAGGACATAGAAGGCCTCCGGTCCCGGATGTGAATGGATCGACGACTTGGCGCCGGGCGCGCCGCCGGCACGGTTGATGCGCAGCAAGTATTCGCTCGCGCTGACCGATGGGAGGGGACCAATCTCAGTTACCTTGGTTCCGCCGGCAGTGGCGCCGTCCTTCGGCCCAAGCGTGAACAGCCAGACCTTGCCTGCGACCTCCGCCGCAAGCGAGGTGGAGCCCGCAGCGCCCTGGGCCTGGGCCAGGGTGGGGAAATTCTCCAACCGCCAGAACAATGGTCCGGGTGGCAGTTCCTTCACCTTTTTCTCGACCACCGGCTCGACGACCAATTTGGCATCCGCGGCCATCGGCGCTGAGGGAATGAGCCCGAGAGCACACAGTGAGAACACAAGTATGCCGATACGACGTGCGTTGACTGATCGCGGCTTCATGGGTGGGTCTTCCTCTCGATGCAACGAGTTTGTGGTTGGGCGGCTGTTCGGGACAATGCCGAAGACGTTGCCATGAGGGTGAGCCGAAGGGCTTGTCGAGTAACGAATGCCGTACGATCTTTTGCCGAAGAAACGACGATCGGGCGACAGTCCAGGCGCCGAAAACTATGGTAAGAAGCGAGGCAGGCAAGACAGCGACATTGAGATAGCCGATGAACACCCCGGCGCCGACCAGGCTCCTTATCAATGGGGTAGTTGCGGACCTGAGCAACGAAACGCTGAGCGACGGGCCGGGCAATCCGATTGATCTCAGGCCGCAGGCGTTCGCGGTGCTCCGCTATTTGTCGAACAACCCCAACCGACTCGTCACCAAGGGTGAGCTGATGCAGTCGGTGTGGGCGGGAACGGCAGTCACTGACGACAGCTTGGTGCAATGCATCCACGAGATCCGACGCGCACTGAAGGATGACGGACATGCCATCCTGAAGACCAAGTCGCGGCGCGGCTACATGCTGGCGCTGCCGGAGGCGAATGCGGCTGCGATGCCCGCCACGAGCCGGACGAGTAATCGCGCGCTCCAGCGACCGCTCGCCGCCTTTGTGGGGTCGCTACTGATTGTGCTTGCTGTCGCCGCTGTTGCAGGGTGGATGCTGCGGCCCCTCTCCCCTGGCGGCAAGCCTTTGGTCGCGGTGCTGCCCTTCGACGTGTTGGGTGAGGAGACGTCCGCACGCCTACTGGGCAACGGCCTGACCGAAGAAATCATCACCGATCTCGCACGTTTCCCGGAATTTCAAGTAATCGCGCACGACTCGACTGAAACATATGCCGGAAGATCGATCGGTTTGGCCGAGATCGCCAAAACGCTCGGGGTCGGTTTCGTGGTCGAAGGCTCGATCCAGCGCCAGGCCGGCCGGCTGCGCATCACTGCGCAGCTCCTCGACGCGGCAACCGGCAAACATCTATGGTCGGACCGCTGGGACCGGCCCGACGAAGATCTGTTCGCTATCCAGACGGAGATCTCCGAGCAGGTCTCCAACCGCCTCGGCGGCGGGCACGGCGTGATCGAGGTTGCAGGCCGGATTGCGGCGCATCGCAAGCCGCCAAGCGACCTTACTGCCTACGAGCTGTACCTGCTCGGCACGGAAAAGCTTGCGAAGATGAATCGCGCCGATGTCGAGGAGGCCATCAAGCTCCTCAAACGCGCCGTCGAATTCGACCCGGGGCTCGCGCGCGCCTGGGTCGAGCTCTATCACGCGTATGGCGTCATGCCCAGTTTCGGCGCCGATTTCGAGGCCAACTTCCGACTGGCCGCCGAGGCTGCCGAACGTGCGGTCATGCTTGACCCGAGCGACGCGGAGGCGCACGCCGTGCTGGGCTTCAGTTTCGGCGACAGGAATGATCTTGCACGTGCCAAGATGGAATTCGACACGGCGCTACGCATGGCGCCGAACCAGTTCGAAATTCTGAGCTTCTACGCTTTCTTGGCATCCAGCTTCGGCGAGCCGCAGCGCGGTGCCGAGATGGCCGATCGGGCAACCCGCCTTAACCCGAACTACCCGATGGCGAGTACGAGGCTTTTTGCTGCTGCCTATTTCATGGCCGGACGCTATGAAGACGCGCTTCGCATGCAGAAGCAAATGGGTCCGGAGAACTACGGTCGACGGATGTGGGTATATCGCCCAGCTGCGCTGGCCGCCTCCGGCCGAACGGCGGAAGCGAAAACCGCGCTTGCGGAAGCACTGAAATGGTTTCCCGATCTTACCATAGAGGGATTTGTTAGCCTTCCTGACACAAATGAAGACGACAGGCGGCGGCTCATCGAGACCATGCGGCTCGCCGGTTTCCCGCCCTGTGCAAAGGCAGAGGCGGTGGCCCGTTTCGAAAAGCCTGTGCACCTGCCAGAATGCGTCGAGCGCTGAGTCAATCTTGAGGCCGTAGGGCGGGAGCGGCAACGTCGAAGTGTCCTTGCGGCCGCGCGTCTCACGACGATGCCCGCGCCCAACGTATATGTCCGCTCTGGACGATTTGCAGACCGAAGCTGCCGGTCTGTTTTCGGCCCCAAGGCTGCCAGTCAGCAGCGCGCATTTTGCAGCCAAGTGGAATCACTCGGCGTCGCAGAAATGCGGCTAAGACAAATAGATGGAGCGGGATGGCCCAGCTCAATTTGACCGCATCCGCTCTAGTCGGGACGGCGATAGGCCATAACCCCGGTCGGCTTGCTCAGGCTCTGCAAGGAGCCGGGTGCCGCGCCGCCGATCCAGCCCAGCACCGAGCGGGCGAGCTCCGCGCCGGCCAGCCGGAAGTTCTCGTTGACGGCCAGCAATTCCCTGCGGAACAGGTGCAGCAAGTCGGACGACTGCTTGGACACCGCGTCGACGTCCCGGCCGAGCCTGAACCTGGACATTCCTCGACCGCCTTGGTCGTAGCGAAGAAGTGCCAGCGCAGTCCACTGCCGGATTGCCTTCAAGGAGACAACCGGCAGTGGTCTGCGAGTCGGAGAGAAACACTCTCGAAACAAAACCGCCGGATGAGCCATCCGGCGGCCGTATTTTCGTTTATGACAGCTTAAAGCTCGAAATGTCCGCACACGGCGCGTGGCCGAACTATTGCGCCTCGACAGATCCCTTGCGGGCAGCTTCGTCGATCACGTCAGCGACGACCTTTGGCTGAGTCATAAAGACCGCATGGCTTGCCGCGACCTCCGTGATTGTCGCCCCGATGCGCTTCGCCATCGCTTGCAACATACGCTGATCGAAGGCTTTGTCGTCGGTAGCAATCACTGCCCAGCTCGGCTTGCTTCGCCAGGCGGCATGCTCGAGCCTGGTTGCGAAGGCGGACATGTTTATCGGCACCTGAGAGTCCCGCATGAAAGCGGCATCCGCGTCCGTCGTGTCGTTAGCGAAGCCAATCTTGAACCGGTCGGGAGAAACGAAGCCGAAGCCGTCCGCGGTAGTTTCGATGACGAATTCAGGCGGGGTCTGATAACCTTCGTACTGCTGCGCAGTCGTCTCTCCGGCATCTGGCGACAACGCCGATACGTAAACCAGGCCTGTGACGTTTGAGTGGGTACCTGCTTCCGTTATCACGGTGCCGCCCCAGGAATGTCCCACAAGGACCGCAGGTCCATCCTGACGGTCAAGAATGCGTTTGGTTGCGGCAACGTCGTCCGCAAGCGAGGTAAGCGGGTTCTGGACGATCGACACACGGTAGCCGCGGGCGGTCAGTTCGTCATAGACGCCGCGCCAACCCGATCCATCAGCGAACGCGCCGTGCACCAGCACCACGTTCCGGACGGTCTGGTTGTCGGGAATTATCTCGGCAGAGTGAGTGGCCGTGGCTGCGGCAATTCCTGCGACGGCGGCGGTTGCGGCCAGAAGGTTGGTCGTCCTGGAAGTCATGCTGATCTCCTCTTACTTATCCGATAACAATTATCGCGATATCTCTCTTTACGACTCCGACCGCGATATGTCCATCATAATTTTTATCGCGATATTCTTTTTTGGGATCGGGTAGGCTATATCGGGTCCAAGGAGAGCCACCCATGCCGCCGAAAAAACTCAACAACCCATTGCCGCTCGACGATCAGCTCTGTTACGCGATCTACTCTGCCGGCATGGCGATCCAGAGAGTGTACAAGCCACTGCTGGACGATTTGGGCCTGACCTATCCCCAATACCTGGTACTCAATGTCCTCTGGCGCGAGGACAAGCTGACCGTTGGCGGCATCGCCGAAAGGCTAGCGCTGGAGTCGAGCACTCTGACGCCCTTGCTCAAACGGCTCGAAGCGGCAGGACTTCTGCGCCGGACACGGAATCCCGCGAACGAGAGGCAGGTCGTGGTTGCACTGACTGATAAGGGACGCGAACTCAGATCTCGTGCAGGCTGCCTTGCTGACGCTCTGCTTTCCTCCTCAGGACAAAGCCCAGCGCATCTCAACCAGATCAACCGTGACGTCAGGGAGCTACGTGACGCGATCTATGAACATACGGGCGTCTGGAGGAGCACGGCCTAAGCCGGCAAGCATGGGCCTTTTTTACACTGTAGGCACGGTTCCTCCGTCGATTGTGTACTCCGCACCCGTGATCGAAGAGGCACGATCGGAAGACAGAAAGGCGACGAGATTGGCGATCTCGGCGGGGCTTGAGGGGCGACCGAGGGGGATTCCGCCGAGGGAGTCCATTATGATGTTCATGCCGCCTCAGCTTGGCGAGAGCGTGAGGTTTTCGGCCTCGTAGGGCGTACGCTGGGGCGCACGGCGCGCCGGCAGTCATTGTGGTCCAGGATCCGCGGGGGAGTTCAGGCAAGTCCGCTTTGGCTTCTGTAGGCCGATATGCGTCTTCCGGCCCTGCCGACGACTTCCAAAGGTCCACGGAGTGCGATCGAAACGTGCTCAGGCTGATGCTCGCCGGATAATCCTGAACCCGATGTCGATGACGTTTTCCGGCTGATCTTCGGCACGGAAGCGCGACAGGATGGCCTCGGCGGCGGCAGCGCCGAGCGCTTCGCGGTCGACGCGTACGGTGGTCAGCGCAGGTTCCACCGCGGCGGCATAGTCTTGGTCTCCGAAGCCGATCACCGCCACGTCGCCCGGTACGGAAAGTCCTCGCGCATGCGCCTCGATCAGAACGCCGTGCGCAAGCAGGTCGGAACTGCAGAATACCACGCCGCCCGAAAAGCCTTCCCGCAGCAGGCGCGAAAGCCCGGCGCGGCCGTTGGCCAGCGTCGCCGGCGCGTCAAAGGCTGCCTTCAGGACCGCATGACCGCTGCTCCGCTCGAAACGCTCCGAGAACGCCTGCTGGCGCCGGCGCGCCCGCTCGTCGCCGGCCGACACGCAGGCCGCGCGGCGATATCCCGCTTCCACGGCGAAGTCGGCCGCCGCGCGGCCCGCCTCGACATGCGAGAAGCCGACGCAAATGTCGATCGGCGTGGTGCTCATGTCCCAGACCTCGACGACCGGAATGCCCGCCGCCAGCAGCATGCGCCGCGCCTGCGCGGAGTGGCGAATGCCCGTGAGCAGCATCGCGTCGGGCCGGCGCGAAAGGTGGGTGGCGATGAACGCCTCCTCGTCGCCGGGGTCGAAACCCGTCTCCGACAGCAGAATCTGGTAGCCGCGCGCGCGCATGCGTTCGTTGAACGAGGTGATCATCGAGGCGTAGACGATGTTCGAGATCGACGGAACGAGCGCCGAAACCAGCATGCTCCTCTGGGAGGCGAGCGCGCCGGCGAGCGCATTCGGAACGAAGCCGGTGACGCGGATCGCCTCATGGATGCGCCGAAGCGTCTCAGCAGAGACCTTTGAGGGTTCCGAAAGCGCGCGCGAGACCGTGACCTGCGAGACGCCGGCCATACGGCCGACCGTCTGCATGGTCACCGCCCCTGACGAGCGTCTGCGCCTGGCGCGAGTCGACGTCTCCTCCACAACCATGTACGACTTATTTCTTCGGCCGGCCCGAAAGGCAAGCTTCAACCGGCGGCAAGCTTTTCCGCGCGCTGGCGCCGGCCGATGACGACCGAAACTGCGATCGACGCCACGATAAGCAGCCACAGGAAAGCGGCAATCCAGCTCTTGGTGAAGAAAATCGTGAGATCGCCGAACGATTCCAGGCTCTTGACGAAATAGATCTCGGCCGAAGGGCCAAGGATGAAGCCGATGATGAACGGCGCGACCTCCAGCCCCAGCTTGACGCCGATCCAGCCCAGCACGCCGAAGAAGAGCAGCGTCCAGACGTCGAACATGATGCCGTAATTGATCGTGTAGGCGCCGATAACGCACATCATCAGGATGACCGGATAGAGGATCGCCTTCGGGATCGCCACCGCCAGCGAGAACCACCGGATCGCGTAGTACATCATCACAAAGGTGGCGAGGTTTGCGAGCAGCATCGCGAGGATCATCGAATTCCATGTGTCCGGATGCTGCCCGATAAACAGCGGGCCGACCTGGATGCCTTGCAGGGCGAAGGCGCCGATCAGCAGCGCGGTGGTCGAATCGCCCGGTATGCCGAGCGACAGCAGAGGCACCAGCGCCCCTCCGGTCAGCGCGTTGTTGCTCGTCTCCGAGGCAATGACGCCCGCCGGTTCGCCCTTGCCGAACGTCTCGGGATGCGACGAACTCGTCTTCGCCGCCGTGTAGGCGAGGATCGACGCTGCCGACCCGCCGATCCCCGGCAGGATTCCGACGAAGGTGCCGATGCCCGACGAGCGAATAAGATTGAGCGTCTGGCCACGAAATATCGACCACGAGAACTTCGACCTGCCGCCCGACTCCAGTTCCTTGACCGAAGGCCCCTTCGGCATGCCGATCTCGGCCTCCTCCAGCACCGTCGTCAGCCCGAACAGCGCGATCAGCACCGGCAGCAGCGCGAAGCCGCCGTAGAGGATGTCCTCCATGCCGGGCGGGATCAACCGGAAATGGCCGTTGCCGCCGTCGGTCACGTCATAGACCCCGACGAGGCTGACAAAGATGCCCAGGAAGCCCGAGAAGATGCCCAGCAGCATATCGCTCGACAGCGCGCCCATCACCGTCAGCGCGAACAGGATGATCAGGAATTTCTCGACGTAGGAAAAGCGGATCGCGAAATCGGCCAGCCACGGCGTGAACAGGTAGAGCGCGGCGAGCGAGATCAGGCCGCCGATCAGCGAACCGATGATGGCGATGCGCATCGCCTGCTCGCCCTTGCCCTGACGGGCCATCTGGAAGCCGTCGAACGTGGTCGCGACCGACGACGGCGTGCCGGGTATGCCGATGAGGATCGCCGGCACCACCCCGCCCGAGATGCCGCCGACATAGAGACCGATCAGCAGAGCGAGGCCGTTCTCGAGCCCGAGCGAGTAGGTCAGTGGCAGGCAGACGGCCACCGCCATCGTCGCCGTCAGGCCGGGAATGACGCCGAATACGATGCCGATCGCCGTTCCGCCCGCGATCAGCAGAACGAACAGAGGCGTGACGAAACCGAACAGTTCCATTGGGTTCTCCCGGTCAGGGCAGAGTCAGGAAGAAGACGTGCGCGAACACCCACCACACCAGCAAGGGCGCGGCGACCGCGACGACGGCTAGCACCGTCACGGCGGATTTCGTCCGCTCCTGCAGGTAGAGCAGCCCGGAAAGCGCCACGAACGGGATCGAGCAGACGAGAAAGCCCATGCCGGTGTTGGGCCAGAAGTCGCCGACAGGGACCATCAGCAGGAAATAGACCACCGTCAACGCGATCGTCCCGAAGAAGCGCGGCTTGTCCATCGCCGCCAGGGTCTGCGACCAGTACTGGCCGGCGCCGGCGATCGCCTGCCGGCGCGTGATGAGTATGGCTGCCCCCAAGGCAAGCAGTATGGCGCCGATCAGTGTCGGAAACACCAGGTGTGATGTCTGGAAATCGATCGTGACGCGCGTGAAATCGCCCATCGGCCGTGTGCTCCTCCATGCATGTGCAGCCTTGGGGGGGGGGGGGGGGGGGGGGGGGGGGGGGGGGGAGGGGCGGGGGGGGGGGGGGGGGGGGGGGGGGGGGGGGGGGGGGGGGGGGGGGGGGGGGGGGGGGGGGGGGGGGGGGG
>NZ_JBVVPY010000003.1:0-308138 GCF_055811335.1 Mesorhizobium sp. WSM4847
CAACCCTCAACGCTATGGTGCGCACCAACAAACCCTGGAATCCGGCTTCCGTTTGAAGCACGGTTGCTCAACCGTCTCGGCGCTGCGCGCCGATCCACCTTCCCCCACAAGGGGAGAAGGCAGAGCGCCGCTACTCGTCCGCCTTGAACGTCTGCTTCTGCATGCCCAGCCCTTCGATGCCGAGCTCGACGACGTCGCCGGGCTTCAGGAACACCGGCGGCTTCATGCCCAGCCCGACGCCGGGCGGCGTGCCGGTCGAGATGATGTCGCCCGGATGCAGCGACATGAACTGGCTGAGATAGGAAACCAGGTAGGCGACGCCATAGACCATGGTCTTGGTCGAGCCGTTCTGCATCGTCTTGCCGTTGACCTTCAGCCACATCGGAATGTTCTGCGGGTCCTGGACCTCGTCCTTGGTCACCAGCCACGGGCCGATCGGCCCGAACGTGTCGCAGGACTTGCCCTTGGTCCACTGGCCCTGGCGCTCGGCCTGGAAGGCGCGCTCGGACACGTCATGCGCGACGCAGTAGCCGGCGACATAATTTAGCGCCTCGGCCTCGGTTACATATTTCGCGGTCTTGCCGATGACCACGCCAAGCTCGACTTCCCAGTCGGTCTTGACCGAGCCGCGCGGGATCAGCACGTCGTCGTCAGGCCCGACGATGGCCGAGCTTGCCTTCATGAAGATGATCGGCTCCGGCGGCACGGTGGCGCCGGTCTCGGCGGCGTGGTCGGAATAGTTGAGGCCGATGCAGATGAATTTGCCGGTGCCGGCAACGCAGGCGCCGATGCGCGGATTGCCGGAAACCGCCGGCAGCGATTTCGGATCGAGCTTCGACAATTTTTCGAGCGATGCCGGGTCGAGCGCCTTGCCGGCAATGTCGGTGACATGGGCGGAGAGGTCGCGGATCGTCCCATCCGCATCGAGCAGGCCGGGGCGTTCGCTCCCCGCTTCGCCATAGCGCAGCAGTTTCATTCTTTTTCTCCTGGTTGCGGCCGGAGGCCTCTTAGATCGACCAGCCACCGTCGATATTATAAGCCTGCCCCGACGTATAGGTGGCTCCAGCCAGATAGACGGCGAGATCGGCGATTTCCTCTGCTGTGCCGAGGCGGCCCATCGGCTGGCGGGCGATGAAGGCGGCGCGGGCCGCCTCGTAGTCGCCCTGCGCATGCATGCGGTCCTCCAGCGAGGGGCTTTCGACGGTGCCCGGGCAGATGGCGTTGCAGCGTATGCCCTTGCCGACATAGTCGGCAGCGACCGATTTGGTCAGGCCGATGACCGCAGCCTTGGTCAGCCCATAGACGAAGCGGTTGGGCACGCCCTTGGTCGAGCCGGCCAGCGACGCCATGTTGATGATCGAGCCGTCGCCGCGCTCCAGCATGCCGGGCAGCACGGCGCGGATGGTGCGGATCATCGAGCGGACGTTGAGATCATAGGCAAAATCGAGATCGGCGTCCTTCATCTCGAGGATCGAGCCGGAGTGGACGAAGCCGGCGCAGTTGAACAGCACGTCGACAGCGCCGATCTCGGCGAAGGCGTTCTCGACCGCCTGGTCGTTCAACACGTCGAGCTTGCGCGTTTTGATGCCAGCAATCTTGCCGAGGTCGGCGAGCAGCACCTCGTTGATGTCGGTGGCGTGGACGACAGCGCCCGCCTTGGCGAAAGCCAGCGCGCTCGCCCGGCCGATGCCTTGTGCCGCCGCCGTGACGACAACGATCTTGCCTGCCAGATCCGCCATGCTTTTTTTCTCCCTCTGTCGCCGCCCGGGTGCTATTCGCCTAGGGGCGGCAAATGTTTTTTCTCGGTAAAGAACATCTTTTGGCCCGTCAAGCCCGGCGCCGAGGCAGCGTCTTTCTCCCCGTCACTATACGGGGAGAAATGCCCGGCAGGGCAATAAGGGGCGGCGCCGACGTCGACAATTGCAATCTACGCACGCTCAGTCGCCGTAGGGCACCCAGACGTTCTTGACCTCGACGGCACGGCGCAGCAACGCATCGCCGGCGGCCTCGGTCGACGTCCAGTCGAGGCTGCGGCCATTGCCGGTCCAGACGCGCTTGAGATTGCCGACGGAGTCGGCTTCGGCCCTGGCGCAGGTCTCGGCATCGGCGAACAGCCACAGCCCGTCGACATCGTCATGCCTGGCCAGCACGCCGGCGAGCTCGGCGGTGCGGCCGGTGACGATGTTGATGGCGCCGGCCGGAACGTCGGAATATTCGATGACCTGGTAGAGATCGGTGGCAAGCAGCGGATATTTTTCCGACGGCACCGCGACCACGGTGTTGCCCATCGCCAGCGCCGGCGCCACCAGCGAGATCAGGCCAAGCAGCGGCGCATTGTCGGACGCCACGATGCCGACGACGCCGACCGGCTCATGCAGCGCCAGCGTGACGGCGCGGGCCGGCGGCTGGTGCACGCGGCCCTCGAACTTGTCGGCCAGGCCGGCATAGAGGAACAGCCGCTCGATCGATTGCTCGACCTCGTCTCGCGCGGCCTTGGCGGTGGCGCCTGTCAGCTCCGTTAAACGCGCCGCGAATTCTCCGGCACGGCCCGAAAGATTTTCGGCCACATAATACAGCACCTGGCTGCGGTTGTAGGCAGTCGCCTCCGGCCAGGCCTTGCAGGCACGTGCAGCCGCGACGGCATCGCGAACATCCTTGCGGCTGCCGAGCCCGACCTCGCCGGCAAGCTTGCCCTTGGCAGTGGCTATATCAAGCGAATAATTGCCGTCCGGCCTGACCTGCTTGCCGCCGATGAACAGCTTTGCCGTGCGGTCGATGGCGTCGCCTTCCGCCCGCTCGACAGGTTGTGTCGAAGCCGCTGCCGGCTTGATGGCCGGGCCGAGCGGCAGTTTTGCAAAGAGATATTCGAGCATGCCCTCGCGCCCGCCTTCGCGGCCGAAACCGCTTTCGCGATAGCCGCCAAAGCCGCAGGCGGCGTCGAACATGTTGGTGCCGTTGACCCAGACGACGCCGGCCTTCAATTGCGGCGCGACGTGCAGCGCAAGGTTGACGTTCTCGCTCCACACCGAGGCGGCCAGGCCGTAGCGCGCGTTGTTGGCGAGCTCGACCGCTTCCTCGGTGTTGCGGAAGGTCATGGTCGCCAGCACCGGGCCGAACACCTCTTCCTGCGCCAGAACGTTGGCCGGCGAAACGCCTGTCGCCAGCGTCGGCAAATGGTAATAGCCGGAGGACGGCAGCGCCACGTCGGGCTGCCAGCAGACGGCGCCCTGTTTGGCGCCTTCGGCGACCAGGCCCTTGACGCGATCGAGCTGGGTCAGGTCGACCAGCGGCCCGATATCGGTGTTCTTGTCGAGCGGGCTGCCGACGCGCAGCCGGCTCATCCGCGCCTTGACCTTGGCGATGAAGGCCTCGGCGATGCCCTCCTGCACCAGAAGCCGCGAGCCGGCACAGCAGACCTGGCCCTGGTTGAACCAGATGCCGTCGACCAGTCCCTCGACGGCGCTGTCGAGGTCGGCATCCTCGAAGACGACGAAGGCCGACTTGCCGCCAAGCTCCAGCGATATTTTTTTGCCCGACCCGGCAGTGGCCTTGCGGATGATCTTGCCGACCTCGGACGAGCCGGTGAAGGCGATTTTTTGGACGCCGGGATGGTTGACGATTGCCGCGCCTGCCTCCGGCCCGCCCTGGACGATGTTGACGACACCCTTCGGCACGCCGGCGCGCTGACAAATCTCGGCGAACAGGATGGCGGTGAGCGGCGTGAACTCGGCCGGCTTGAGCACCACCGTGCAGCCGGCGGCGAGCGCCGGCGCGATCTTCCAGGCCAGCATCAACAGCGGGAAATTCCACGGGATGATCTGGCCGACGACGCCGACGCCCTTATGGCTGGCGAAATCCCTGTCCAGCGCCTGCGCCCAGCCGGCATGATGGATGAAATGGCGGATCGCCAGCGGCACGTCGATGTCGCGGCTTTCGCGGATCGGCTTGCCGTTGTCGATCGATTCCAGCACCGCAAACAGCCGCTGGTGGCGCTGCATGGCGCGGCCGATGGCATAGAGCACCTTTGCACGGCTGTAGCCGGAGCTGGCGCTCCATTTCGGCAACGCTTTTGTCGCGGCCGAAACCGCCGCATCGATATCGGCAGCACCGGCATCCGACACCTTGGCCAGCAATTTTCCTGAAGACGGGTCGCTGGTATCAAAAGTCTTGCCGCTGGCGGCCGCCTTCCAGTCGCCGCCGATGAACAGCGCTTTCGAAAAATCACGCGCCGCAAGCCAGGCATCGGCCTCGTTGCGGGCCTCCGGCGCCGGACCGTAGTCCATGGCATGATAGCGTTCGAGAATGTTCATGGAGCGCTCCCGATAGTCACGCCATCGCGTGGCGATGATTGGCCGAATAATGACCAGTCAGATGATGTTCGAGCTGGCGCTCGATGTCGGTCAGAAGGCTCGATGCACCGAAGCGGAACAGGTCCGGCTCCAGCCATCGCCGGCCGAGTTCTTCCTTCATCAGCACCAGCCAGTCTAGCGACGCCTTTGCCGTTGAAATGCCGCCGGCCGGCTTGAAGCCGATGAGATAGCCGGTCTCCTCGAAATAGGCGCGGATGGCGCGCACCATGGCGAGGCCGACCGGCAATGTCGCGTTGACGCTTTCCTTGCCGGTCGAGGTTTTTATGAAATCGGCGCCGGCCATCATCGCCACCATTGAGGCGAGCATGACGTTGCGCAGCGTGGCGAGGTCGCCGGTGCCGAGAATGACCTTCAGATGCGCCTCGCCGCAGGCGGCGCGCATCGAGACGATTTCGCTATAGAGTTCCTGCCATTTCGCGGCAAAGACCAGGCCGCGCGGAATGACCACGTCGATCTCGTCGGCGCCGTCGCTCACCGACGCTTCGATCTCCTGCAGCCGCGTCGACAGTGGCGTGAGGCCGTGCGGGAAGGCGGTGGAAACGGCGGCGACATGGATGCCGCTGCCGCGCAGCGCATCGACGGCGGTGGCGACGAAGGGATGATAGACGCAGACTGCCGCCGGGCGGATCTTCTCGCCAGTAATACCAAGCCCTTCGACGATGTCGCGGCGGAACGGATTGACCGCCTTGGCGCACAGCCGCCGCACGCGCTCGTCGGTGTCGTTCGAGTTCAGCGTCGTCAGGTCCATGCAGGCGACGGCGCGCAGCAGCCAGGCGGCCTGGTTGTCGGCCTTGATCGAGCGCCGCTTGGTCAGGCTGGCGACACGCCGTTCCAGCGCCGAGCGGTTGACGCTGCGCATCGATTCCATGAAGCCGAGATCGAGCTTCATGCCGGGGTTGCGGGCAATGCCGTGCGCTTGCGGCGCCGGCGCATTGGCGGCGGCACGCGCCGGCAGCGGCGTGATCTTGGAAGGTCCGAGCTCGGCCTCGCGAATTGTGCTGCTCATCTCCTGCCCTTTGTTCGACGACTTGTGCCGAAGATAGACCGTGAAGCAGCGCTTCACGAGTCCTTCAGGCGGTCATAGCGGAAAAATCCCAACAGCGCGGCGGCTCAGGATAAAATGCTGATCCGCAGCGATCCTTGGCGCCCCCCTCTGTCCTGCCGGACATCTCCCCCACGAGGGGGGAGATTGGCAGCTTGGCCGCTCCGCTCAATCCTGCAACTTAGACAATTGGCGAAAGCCGGGATCACAGCCGATCTCCCCCCAAGTGGGGGAGATGTCCGGCAGGACAGAGGGGGGCGCTGTCCCGCCGGCGTCAAAGGTTCAGCACCGTCGTGGCGCTCGACCGAACTGTGTCGAGACCCTACCCGACAAACGCGCGTTCAACGACGAAGCTTGCCGGATGATGCAGCGAGCCTTCCTCGAAGCCGAGGCTTTCGGCCAGTTCCTTGACATCCCTGAGCATGTGCATCGAGCCGCAGATCATGATGCGGTCGGTCTCCGGATCGAGCTTGTCGATGCCGAGATCGGCATAGAATTTTCCCGAGCCGATCAGCGCGGTGATGCGGCCCATGCGCTCGGAGGTTTCGCGCGTCGTCGAATTGTAGAGCGTGACGCGGCCGCCGGTCAGCTCGCCGATCAGCGGGTCGTTCTCCAGCTCTGCAACCAGCTCCTGGCCGTAGGTCAGTTCGGCATTGTCGCGGCAGGTGTGGGTCAGCACGACCTGCTCGAATTTCTCAAAAGTGTCGGGATCGCGCAGCAGGCTGGCGAAGGGCGCGATGCCGGTGCCGGTCGAGATCATGAACAGGCGCTTGGCCGGGGTCAACGCGTCGACCACCAGCGTGCCGGTCGATTTTTGCCGCATGATGACGGTGTCGCCGATCTCGATTTTTTGCAGCTCAGACGTCAGCGGGCCGTCCGGCACCTTGATCGAGAAGAATTCCAGCTCGTCGTCCCAGGCCGGGCTGGCGATCGAATAGGCGCGGAACACCGGCTTCTCGGCATTGGGCAGGCCGATCATGACGAATTCGCCGGAGCGGAAACGCAGCGACTGCGGCCGGGTGATGCGGAACGAAAACAGCCGGTCGGTATAGTGCTTCACCGAGACGACGGTTTCGGCATAGACATTGGCCGGAATCGGGAACTGCAGCGGCCGGGCGCCGGCGGTGTTGAGCGCGGATGTGGTGTTCATCAAACCTAACCTTCTGGCCTAACCTTCTGGCCAACCCGAGGGCGCTGACGCCAAACTTTCTCCTGCGCGCCCGAACCGATCAGGTTCCGGCGTGCCGTTCGCACACTGCCAAGCGGTAAGCTCTTGTGTCCGGAATTTATTAGTATACAAATGATATTTGCGTCAAGACGCCAGGCTGAAACACCTTTCCAAACTGAGACATATCTGTAGTCCTGACATTTCGGGTTTCGACAATGGAAGAGAATTTTTCGGCGCAGACGCTGGATTCCTCGGGCAGCGTCGTCGCCGGCATCGATGTCGGCGGAACCTTTACCGACCTGCTTCTGATCGACGGGCGTCACGGTGGCAAGGTGCATATCGCCAAGACCCCGACCACCATCGACAATCAGGCCTTCGGCGTCGTTTCGGCGCTCGACGCCACCGGTTTTCCCATCCGCGGCATCGACCTCATCGTGCACGGCACGACCACCACCACCAACGCAGTGGTCGAGCGCCGGCTGGCCAGGACCGGCATGATCACCACGCGCGGCTTTCGCGATGTCATCGAGCTTGGCCGGCGGACGCGGCCGCAGGCCTATGGCATGACCGGCAGCTTCGTCCCGATCATTCCGCGCAACCTGCGGCTCGAAGTGTCGGAGCGCGTCGAAGCCTCGGGCGCGGTGCGCATTCCGCTCGACGAAGCCGAGATGCGCGCGGCGGTCTCACAACTGATCGCGGCCGGCTGCGAATCACTCGTCATCCACTTTTTGCATTCCTACGCCAATCCGGCGCATGAACGGCGCGCCGCCGAGATCGCCGCCGCGCTTTGGCCGAACAGCTACATCACGACAGGCCATGCGCTGCTGTCGGAAGCGCGCGAATTCGAGCGCGGCGTCACCGCTTCGGTCAACGCCTCGGTGCAGCCGATCCTCGAGCGCTATGTCGAGCGGCTGCGCAAGGAATTGGCATCAAAAGGCTACGCCCGCGACTTCCTGATCATGAACGGCAATGGCGGCATGATCTCGGCCCGCTTTGTCACCCGTGAATCGGCCAAGACCGTGATGTCCGGCCCGGCCTCCGGCGTCATCGCCGCCGCCTATACCGGAAAACGCGCCGGCTTCGAAAATCTGGTCACCTACGACATGGGCGGCACCTCGACCGACGTGGCGCTGATCCGCAATGCCGAACCGGCGGTGTCGAACGAGATCGAGATCGAATATGCAATGCCGATCCATGTGCCGATGGTGGCGGTGCACACGGTCGGCGCCGGCGGCGGCTCGATCGCCCGCGTCGATGCGGCAGGCCTGATCCAGATCGGCCCGGAAAGCGCCGGCGCCAATCCCGGGCCGATCTGCTACGGCCGCGGCGGCCGCGAGCCGACCATCACCGACGCCAATCTGGTGCTCGGCCGGCTGGCGCCGAAAAAACTGCTTGCCGTCGAGAACCCGGTCACATCAGAACACGTCACCGGCATCTTCGAGGACAGGATCGGCCGCCCCGCCGGCCTGTCCGGCGTCGAGGCGGCGGGCGCGGTGCTGCGGCTCGGCAACATCAAGATGGCCGGCGCCATCCGCATGGTTTCGGTGTCGCGCGGCCACGACCCGCGCGATTTCGCGCTGTTCGCCTTCGGCGGCGCCGGGCCGCTGCATGCGACAGCTTTGGCGCGCGAGCTCGGCCTGCCAAAAGTGCTGGTGCCGGCGCGGCCGGGCATCACCAATGCGCTCGGCTGCGTCGTCGCCGATCTCAGGCATGACTTTGTCAACACCGTCAACCAGCCGGTGGCCGGTCTTGATGAAATCCAGCTTCACGCGATATTGGAACGGCACCGAAACGAAGGCGAGGAGCTGATCGGCAAGGAAGCGGTAAAGCCGGAGACGATCCGCGTCAGCCATTCCGCCGACATGCAGTTCGTTGGCCAGACCCATATCATCAACGTGCCGCTGCCGTCGTCTTCGGTGACGCGCGCCGTCCTGCAGCAGCTGTTCGAAAAAGCCTATTTCGCCCGCTTCAAGGTCGAATTGCCGGAAATCCGCGCCAATCTGGTCAACCTCAACACCTCGGTCACCGGCGTGCGGCCGGCGATCGACCTGTCGCGGCTGATCGACCCGGCTGGCCGCACCAAAACGCTTGATGAGGCGCGCCGCGAGATCCGGCCGGTCTGGTATGGCGGACACTGGCACGACACGCCTGTCTACAGCAGGGAAAAGCTGCCGCTCGACGCCGTCATAGAAGGGCCGGCGATCCTCGAACAGATGGACGCCACCACCGTGCTTGAGCCCGGCGACCGGGCGCGATCGGACGCCGACGGCAACATCATCATCGACATTGGCATTGAGTGGAGGGCCTGAGATGCAAAAGCTCGACGCCATTACGCTTTCGGTCATCCAGGCAGCGCTGCAGCAGGTCTGCGACGAGATGGACCTGACCTTTTCGCGCGCTGCCTTCTCGCCTGTCATTGCCGAGGCCAACGATCGCTCCGACGGCATCTATTCGGCCGTCGATGGTTCGCTGATCGCGCAAGGCAGCCAGGGCCTGCCGGTGTTCGTCGGCGTCATGCAGTATTCGACCAAAACGGTGATCGAGATGATCGCCGACGGCCGCTGCCTGCCGCCCGAGCCAGGCGATATCTACATCGTCAACGACCCCTATCTCGGCGGCACCCATCTGATGGATGTGCGCTTCGCCATGCCGGTCTACAGAGACGGAAAGATTTTCTGCTGGCTGTCGAACACCGGTCACTGGCCCGACATCGGCGGCTCGGTGCCGGGCGGCTTTTCCGCCTCGGCAACGGCGGTCGAGCAGGAAGGCCTGCGGCTGCCGCCGGTGAAACTGTTCAAGCAGGGCGTGCTCGATCGCGAGATCTACGCCATCATCTGCTCGAACATCCGGGTTGCCGACCAGCGCATCGGCGACATCCGTGCGCAGGCGGCGGCACTGCTGATCGGCCAGGACCGTCTCAATGGAATCCTGGATCGTTACGGAAGTGAAACGGTCGTGGAGGCGATCGCCGAACTGCGCCGCCGCGCCGCCGAACAGATGCGCGCCAACATATCAGTCATTCCCGACGGCATCTATCGCTCGCAGGCTTTCGTCGATTCCGACGGAGTGGTCAACGAACCCCTGACCATCGCGCTTGCGGTGGAGAAACACGGCGACACGCTCAGCTTCGATTTTTCAGGCTCGTCAAAACCTTGCGCCGGGCCGATGAACAGCGTTCTGGCGACGACCTTGTCCTCGGTCTATCTCGCTATGCGCCATATTTTCCCTCATGTGCCGATCAGCGCCGGTGCCTTCGAGCCGCTGATCGTCAAGCGGCCGGAAGGCACTTTCCTCGACGCCAAATATCCGCGCCCGGTGTCGGGCTGCGCTGCCGAGGTTTCGCAGCGCATTGCCGAGGCGGTGTTCGCGGCGATGGTGCAGGCGCTGCCGGACAAGGTGACGGCGGCCCCGGCCGGCTCCAGCGGCAATTTCGCGCTCGGCGGCAACGACCCGGCCCGCGGCCGCGACTATGTCATGTACCAGATCTCCGGCGGCGGCTATGGCGGCAATGCCGGTCACGACGGCCTGACCAATGGCTGCTCGACCATCGGCATTTCAAAATCGCCGCCGGTCGAGATCATGGAACAGGCGTTTCCGGTGCTCTACCGCCATTATGCCCTGCGCGAAGGCTCGGGCGGCGCCGGCAGGCATCGCGGCGGTTTTGGCCTCGCCTATGAGGTCGAGATCCTGCGCGGCGACGCCCGCGCCTCCTTCGTCATGGACCATGGCCGTTTCGGCCCGCAAGGCGCGCTCGGCGGCAAGGACGGCGCGGTCAACACGGTGACCGTTTTTCGCGACGGCAAGCAACATGTGCCGCCGCACCTCTCCAAGGAGCAGGATATCGCGCTGAAGGCCGGCGACCGCGTGCGCGTCGGCACGCCGGGCGGCGGCGGCTATGGTGATCCCCTGAAGCGCGATCCGGAACTGGTGCTGCGGGATGTCAGGCTGGGGTACTATACGCCCGAACAGGCCAGCGAGAAATTTGGCGTTGCCCTTTCCGCGGACGGGTCGACAGTCGACCGAGCCGCCACCGAGCGGGCACGAGCAGCCGGCTGACTGCCGAAGCCCCAATCGGCCTTGCCGCGCCGTGATCGCCGCCGCGCATGTCGTTTCCGTCTCCGCCGCGCCAACAAAACCCCGTAGACTCGGCTCCCATCAACGGGGATCTGGATCATGCGCCTTTTCGGTCGTTTCTTGGCTGCCGCTTCCGTCGCCATGACGCTCGCCACCGGCGCTGCCTCTGCCCAGGACAAGAAACTCAGGCTTGGCACCGAGGGCGCCTATCCGCCTTTCAACTATGCCAATGCCGACGGCACGCTGGGCGGCTTCGACATCGATCTCGGCAAGGCGCTGTGCGCCGAGATGAAGACCGAGTGCGAGTTCGTCGTGCAGGATTTCGACGGCTCGATCCCGGCGCTGCAGGCCGGCAAGTTCGATGCCATCATCAACATCACCATCACGCCGGAACGCGCCGAGAAGGTCGACTTCACCCACAAATACTACCAGACGCCGCCGGCCATCGCGGTGCCGAAGGATTCGACCGTCACCGGCACCTCGCCCGAGGACCTCAAAGGCAAGGCGCTCGGCGTGCAGAGCGCGACGATCCACCAGAATTTCGCCGAGCAGAAATACGCCGGCTCGACCATAAGACCGTATCCGACCGGCGACGACGCCCGCACCGACATGGTCAACGGCCGCCTCGACGCGGTGATGGACGGCTCGATCCTGCTGACCGAATGGCTAAACAAGCCCGAGGGCGCCTGCTGCAAGCTGCTCGGCACCCTGGCCCCCGACCCGGCCATCCACGGCCCCGGCGTCGGCATCGCGCTGCAGAAGGGCAACAAGGAACTGACCCAAAAGCTCGACGCGGCGATCGACGCGCTGCGCGCCAACGGCAAATACAAGGAAATCAACGACAGGTATTTTGCCTTCGACGTCTACGGCGAGTAGCGAGTCCCGGGCAATCGCCTCAGGTTTGCGCTGCCCCTCATCCGCCTGCCGGCACCTTCTCCCCGTATAGTGACGGGGAGAAGGGGATTTCCTGCACCGCTGCCGATTGGCGAAATCCTCGGTGACGGCGTCCTTCTCCCCGTCACTATACGGGGAGAAGTGCCCGGCAGGGCGATGAGGGGCAGCGCCAACATCGACAATTGGTGAAGCCCGAACGGCGCTCCCCCTTCTACAGCAGCATCGTTGGGCCGGCCTTCACTTTTCCCGCTTGACTGACCCGCCGTACCGAATACGCTATTGGGGAAAATACCGGCTCCGACCGCCGGGCGGCAAAAATGCCTCGTATGCCTCGCCTTCCGCGGCGGCGGCTGCGGGGCATTGTTATTTTGGGGATTTGCTTGGGACGGCGTATTGAAATCGGCATCCTTTACTCGCGGTCGGGCAACTACCGCCTGCTGTCCGAATCCTGCCGTTCGGGTGCGATGACGGCCATCGCCGATGTCAACGCCGATCCCGCCATCCCGATCGAATTCGTTCCGGTCGAGCGCGACCCGCAAGGCAACATCGATGGCTACGCGACGGGCTGCGCCGACATTCTCGCCAACAGCGGCGCGCGCCACATCATTGGCTGCATCACGTCATGGAGCCGCAAGGAGGTCATCCCGATCCTCGAGCGCGCCGGCGGCACGCTCTGGTATGCCTGTCCCTATGAGGGCTTCGAAGCGAACGAGCATGTCGTCTACATGCATGCTTGCCCGAACCAGCATCTCGTTCCGCTGCTGGCCCATGTCGTGCCGCGCTTCGGCGCCAACGGTTTCCTGCTCGGCTCGAACTACATCTGGGGCTGGGAGACCAACCGTGTCGCCCGCGACCTGATCGCAGACGCCGGCGGCAAGGTTTTGGGCGAGCGCTATCTGCCGCTCGGCGAGGTCGATGTCTCCAGGCTGATCGCCGAGATCCAGGCGACCCGGCCGGATTTCATCTTGAACAACCTGATCGGCTCCTCGTCCTATGCCTTCATCGCGGCTTATGCCGAGCTCGCCGAACGCGACCCGCATTTCAGGCCGGAGCGCTGCCCGATCTTGTCCTGCAATCTCACCGAATGCGAGTTGCCGGCGCTCAACGGGGCGGGCAATGGCCACCTTTCCGTCGGGCCGTACTTTCACGACATCTCGGCAGCGGATCGCCAGGGCGATTCGGCGCCCTCCATCATGCCAGCCTCGTCCTTCGAGGCAGCGGCCTATGCCTCGGTGCGGACGCTTGCCGTAATCCTCGCCCGCAATCCCGGCGCACAATGGCCGGACCTTTCCCAGGCCTTTGCCGGAACCTCGTTTCGAACCCCGCTCGGCGACATCTCCATCGATCCGCAAACCCAGCACGCCACCTTGCCGGTGCAGATCGGGCGCATCGAGGGCACCGCGTTCAATGCCGTCACGGTGACCAAGGGTGTCGCGCCCGATCCCTATCTGTCCCGCTATGACCGGACCGAGACATTCGGCCGCCCACGCCTGAGGGTGGTCTCGTGAGCAAGGTCCCGCGCATCCCGAATCTCGGCGGCGCCAAGGCCTTTGTCCTGCATCGTCCGCATCCGACGGTGCAGGCGATCACGCGGCAACTGTCGGCCATCGGCCTCGAGACGGTCGGCTGCTGGCCGGAACTGCCGGCCGAGGCGCTGGCGGCGGATTTCGTCTTCTTCGATGCCGATCTCGGCTTCGACGAACAATTCCCCTGGGCGCCCGGCGAGGCGCCGATGCCGCTGGTCGCGCTGATCGGCTCCGAAGCGCCGGGCCGCATCGAGTGGGCGCTGTCGCACAAGGCCGACGCCCAGTTGCTGAAGCCGGTCGGCAATGCCGGCGTCTACAGCGCCCTTTTGATCGCGCGGCAGAGTTTCGAGGCGCGCAAGCTTTTGGCAAGCGAGATATCGTCGCTTCGCCTGCGCGTCGCGGAGCGCCAGACCATCGTGCGCGCGGTGGAGGCCTTGTCGAAAGGCGCCGAGGACGGCCGCGCCTACGCGCAGCTGCGGTCGCTGGCGATGAGCTGGCGGATCAGTGTCGAGGAGGCCGCGCGCAGGATCGTGGCGATGACGGAAGAAGGCGGCGATGACCAGTCCCATCGCGCCTGACCTTCCGGCAACCGGGCGCATGCCGGCCAGGCCGCGCGCCGGCGTCTGGCGGCGCCTGGTCAAGCGTCCCCTGGCATTGATCGGCCTGGTGATCGTTGCCGTCGTCGTGGCCGGCGCCGTCCTGGCGCCGTGGCTGACGGGCTACGATCCGAACGAGCAGATGTTCGACGGGCTGACGCTTGAAGGCGCGCCCTTGCCGCCGAATGCCAGCTTCTGGCTGGGCACGGATCTGCTCGGCCGCGATCTGCTGACCCGCATCCTTTTCGGCGCACGCACCTCGCTGATCATCGGCATCGTCGCCAACGGCGTGGCGCTTCTGATCGGCACGCTGGTTGGCGTCACCGCGGGCTATTTCCGCGGCTGGATCGGTGGCGCGCTGATGCGCTTCACCGATCTGATGATGGCCTTTCCGGCGCTGCTGCTCGCCATCTGCCTGGCGGCGGTGCTCCAGCCGAGCCTGTGGATCGTCGCCATGGTGATCGCACTGGTGAACTGGGTGCAGACCGCGCGGGTTATCTACACCGAGACCAGCTCGCTCGCCGAGCGCGAGTTCATCGACGCCGAGCGCACCATCGGGGCCAGCGCGCCACGCATCCTGTTTCGCCATATCCTGCCGCATCTGCTGCCGACGATCATCGTCTGGGGCACGCTCGGCATCTCGACCACGGTGCTGCTCGAAGCAACGCTCAGTTATCTCGGCATCGGCGTGCAGCCGCCGACCGCATCCTGGGGCAACATCATTTTCGAGAACCAGACTTATTTCCAGGCAGCACCCTGGCTGGTCTTCTTTCCGGGTGCGGCGATCCTGGCGCTGGCGCTGGCCTTCAACCTCATCGGCGATGCGCTGCGCGACATCCTCGATCCGACGCAAAGGGGCCGGGCATGATCGCCTATCTCGGCCGCCGCGTTATCCAGTCCGTGCTCATCCTGCTCGGCGTCTCATTGATCACCTTTGCACTGCTCTACCTGCTGCCCGCCGACCCCGTCCGCCAGATCGCCGGCCGCAGTGCCACGCCCGAAACGGTCGAGAACATCCGCCGGCAGCTCGGCCTCGATCAGCCCTTCTTCATCCAGTACTGGCACTATCTGATCAGCCTGCTCAGCGGCGATCTCGGCCGCTCCTACATCCAGCGTTCCGAGGTCACGGAGCTCATCGTCTCGCGGCTGCCGGCAAGCCTGCTTTTGATGGTCGGCGCCATCCTTTGCGAGCTGGCGATCGGCCTGACGATGGGCCTTGTTGCCGCCGTCAGGCGCGGCACCGCCACCGACCAGACGCTGATGGTCGCGTCCTTTGTCGGCGTCTCGGCGCCGCAGTTCGTCGTCGGCCTGCTGCTCCTTTACGTATTCGCCGTGCAGCTCGGCTGGTTTCCGATCGGCGGCTACGGCACCTGGCGCCATCTGGTGCTGCCGTCCCTGACCATGGGAATACTCGGCGCCGGCTGGTACGCCCGCATGATGCGCTCGTCGATGATCGACGTGCTGCGCCAGGATTATATGCGGACCGCCCGCGCCAAGGGCCTTGCGCGCGGCGCCATCATCTTCCGCCATGCACTGCCCAACGCCATCCTGCCGGTCATCGCCATGATCGGCATCGACATCGGCATCTTCATGGGCGGCATCGTAGTGGTCGAAAGCGTGTTCGGCTGGCCCGGCATCGGCCAGCTTGCCTGGCAGGCCATCCAGCGCGTCGACATTCCGATCATCATGGGCGTCACCCTGGTTTCGGCCTTCGCCATCGTGCTCGGCAATCTCCTGGCCGACACCGTCGCACCGTTCATCGACCCGCGCATCAAGCTCAGATGAAGGCAAAAAAGACCGGTAACAACCAGAGAAAGGGAACATGAGATGAAGAAATTCTTGACCTCCACCGTTGCGGTATCGGCGCTCGCGCTGATGCTCGGCATGACAAGCGCCCGCGCCGAAGACGTCGTCGATCCGAACGCCAAGCCGGGCGGCGCGATCACCATCACCTACAAGGACGACGTCGCCACGCTCGATCCGGCCATCGGCTATGACTGGCAGAACTGGTCGATGATCAAGAGCCTGTTCGACGGGCTGATGGACTACGAGCCGGGCACCACCAATCTGCGGCCCGACCTCGCCGAGAGCTACGAGATTGCGCCCGACGGCAAGACCTTCACCTTCAAGCTGCGCCAAGGGGTGAAGTTCCACAATGGCCGCGAGATGACTGCCGACGACGTGAAATATTCGCTCGATCGCGTCACCAATCCGAAGACGCAGAGCCCGGGCGCCGGCTTCTTTGGCTCGATCAAGGGCCATGAGGATGTCGCTGCAGGCAAGGCGGAAAGCCTGGCGGGCGTCACCGTCGTCGACCCCTACACCATCAAGTTCGAACTGACCCGGCCCGACGCCACCTTCCTGCATGTCATGGCCATCAACTTCTCGCATGTCGTGCCGAAAGAGGAGGTCGAGAAATACGGCGCGGATTTTGGCAAGCATCCGGTCGGCACCGGGGCTTTCAAGTTCGCCGAATGGACGCTCGGCCAGCGCGTCGTCTTCGAGCGCAACCCGGATTACTGGCACAAGGGCCTGCCGCATCTCGACAAGGTCAGCTTCGAGATCGGGCAGGAGCCGATCGTGGCGCTGCTGCGGCTGCAGAAGGGCGAGATCGACGTGCTCGGCGACGTTATTCCGCCGGCCAAGTTCCAGGAGGTGATGGCCGATCCCGAGCAGAAGGCCCGTGTCGTCGAGGGCGGCCAGTTGCACACCGGCTACATCACCATGAACACCACCATGGCGCCTTTCGACAATGTGAAGGTGCGGCAAGCGGTCAACATGGCGATCAACAAGGACCGTATCGTCCAGCTGATCAACAACCGTGCGGTGCCGGCCAACCAGCCGCTGCCGCCGTCGATGCCCGGCTACGACAAGGAATTCAAGGGCTATCCCTATGACGTGGCCAAGGCCAAGGCTTTGCTTGCCGAGGCCGGTCATCCCGATGGTTTCGACACCCAGCTGTTCGCCATGAACACCGATCCCAACCCGCGCATTGCCCAGGCGATCCAGCAGGACCTGGCGGCAGTCGGCATCAAGGCCAGCATCCAGTCGCTGGCGCAGGCCAATGTCATCGCGGCCGGCGGCGACAAGGCCGGCGCGCCGATGATCTGGTCCGGCGGCATGGCCTGGATCGCCGATTTCCCCGATCCGTCGAATTTCTACGGGCCGATCCTCAGCTGCGCCGGCGCGGTTCCGGGCGGCTGGAACTGGTCGTGGTACTGCAACAAGGATCTCGACGCCAAGGCGGCGGAGGCTGACTCGATCGTCGATCCGGCCAAATCAGGCGAACGTGCCAGGATGTGGAGCGCGATCTACGGCAAGATCATGGAAGACGCGCCCTGGGTGCCAGTCTTCAACGAGCAGCGCTTCACCATGAAATCGCCCCGGATGGGCGGCGCCGACAATCTCTATGTCGACCCTGTCCATATCCCGATCAACTACGACAATGTGTATGTGACCGATGTGCAATAACTGCGACTACACCATCCACGGGCGCCATCACCATTTCGGCTGGGACAATTCCTTTGTCCCGACTGAGCGGGTGGCGCCCGGTTCGACGATCGAGTTTCAGTGCCTGGACTCGTCCGGAGGCCAGTTGACGCTGGACAGCACTGTGGACGACGTCGCTTTGCTCGACTTCGCCAAGGTGAATCCCGTCACCGGGCCCATCTATGTCGACGGGGCTGAGCCGGGCGACGCGCTGAAGATCACAATTGAGATGTTCAAGCCGTCCGGCTTCGGCTGGACGGCGAACATTCCGGGGTTCGGGCTGCTCGCCGACGATTTTCCGGAGCCGGCGCTGAACATTTGGACATACGACGCCGCCTCGCTCGAGCCGGCGCTGTTCGGCAAGCATGCGCGGGTGCCGCTAAAACCCTTTGCCGGCACCATCGGCAACGCGCCGGCTGAAATGGGTCTCCACTCGGTGGTGCCGCCAAGGCGCGTCGGTGGCAATCTCGACATCCGCGATCTCGCGGCGGGCATCACGCTCTATCTGCCGGTGGAGGTCGCCGGTGCGCTGTTTTCGGTCGGCGATACGCATGCCGCGCAGGGCGACGGCGAAGTGTGCGGCACGGCGATTGAAAGCCCGATGGATGTCGTGCTCAAGCTCGACCTGGTTAAAAATGCGCGGTTGAAGACACCGCGCTTCACCACGCCTGGCCCGGTGACGCGCCATCTCGATGCCAAGGGCTATGAGGTGACGACCGGCATCGGACCGGACCTGATGACGGGCGCCAGGGAAGCGGTCTCCCAGATGATCGACCTGCTTGCCGGCCGCTACGCAATGGACCCGGTCGAGGCCTATATGCTGGTTTCGGTCTGCGGCGATCTCAGGATCAGCGAGATCGTCGACATGCCGAACTGGGTGGTGTCGTTCTACTTCCCGCGCTGCGTCTTCGAATGAGCAAAGGCGCAACCAGCAAGCGGACCGGGGTTGCCGCCCCGGCCGTTTCGGTCACGGCTGGTCCGGTGCTGGAAATCTCCGACCTCTCCGTCAGCGTGCGCGGCGAAGACGGCGAGCGGCCGGTGGTATCAGACCTGTCGTTCTCGCTTGCGCGCGGCGAGACGCTTTGCATTGCCGGCGAATCCGGTTCCGGCAAATCGATGACCGCGCTGGCGATCATGCAGTTGCTGCCGCAGCCTGCAGCCCGCATAGAATCCGGCACGATCCGGCTTCACGATATCGATCGAGGTGACATCGATCTGGCGGTGCTCGATGAGCGTCGGATGCGCCGTATTCGCGGCGACCGCATCGCGATGATCTTCCAGGAGCCGATGACCTCGCTCAATCCGGTGCTGTCGATCGGCCGGCAGCTGGTCGAGTCCATCGAGGCCCATACCGGCCTGTCGCGTGCCGAGGCCCGCCGGCGCGCCGTCGAGGCGCTGAAGGCCGTCCGCATCTCGGAAGCCGAAAGCCGGCTAAGACAGTTTCCGCACGAACTGTCCGGCGGTATGCGCCAGCGCGTGATGATCGCCATGGCGCTGGCGCTGAAACCGGATGTGCTGATCGCCGACGAGCCGACGACGGCGCTCGACGTCACCGTGCAAGGCGAGGTGCTGGAACTGTTGCGCGATCTGCAGCGCGAACACGGCACCAGCGTCATCCTCATCACCCACGACATGGGCGTGGTTGCCGAAATGGCCGATCGCGTCGTCATCATGCGGCACGGCCGCATGGTCGAGCAGGGAACAGCCGCCGATATCTTTGCCCGCCCGCAAGCCGACTATACGCGTGAACTGCTCGCCGCCGTGCCGCGCATTGGTACCGGCGTCGGCCGCCAAAAATCCGCCGAACAAAAATCCGTCGAAGCGGAAATGCCCAGAAGCGTGGCGGTGGTTAACGATCTGCATGTCCATTTCGACCTGCGCGGTGGCTTCTTCGGCCAAGTGAACCGCCGTGTCCACGCCGTCGAAGGCGTCAGCTTTTCGATCGCGCCGCACGAGACGCTGGCGCTGGTCGGCGAATCCGGCTGCGGCAAGTCGACCACCGCCAAGGCGCTGGCCGGGCTTGTGCCCTACCACGGCGATATCGTCATCGGCGGGCGCAATCTGGCGGGCCTTGGCCGCGACCAGCGCAAGGCGGTTCGCCGCGACGTGCAGATGATTTTTCAGGATCCCTATGCCTCGCTCGACCCGCGCATGCGCGTCGGCGACCTCGTTGCCGAGCCGCTGTTGATCCATGGCATCGCTTCGAAGGAAGAGCGTAGCCAGCTTGTGGCGGCGCTGTTTGAACGCGTCGGTCTCTCGGCCGATCAGATGGAGCTCTATCCGCACGAATTCTCGGGCGGCCAGCGCCAGCGCATCTGCATCGCCCGCGCGCTGGCGCTCAGGCCCAAGCTGATCATCGCCGACGAAAGCGTTTCGGCGCTCGACGTGTCGGTGCAGGCCCGCGTGCTCGACCTGTTGAAGGAACTGCAGCGCGAATTCGGCATCGCCTATCTGTTCATCTCGCACGACATGGCGGTGGTCGAGAACATTTCCGATCGTGTCGCCGTCATGTATCTCGGCCAGATCGTCGAAATGGGCACCCGCGACCAGGTCTTTTCGAACCCGCGCCATCCCTACACGAAGCGCTTGATCGAAGCCGTGCCGGTGCCCGATCCGGCAAGACGCCGGCCGCGTTTCGCGCGTCTCGATCAGGAGATTCCGAGCCCGACCCGAAAAATCGGCGAAGAGCCGCCGAAACTGGCCCTGAGGGATCTTGGCAACGGTCATCTCGTTGCGGTTTCCTGACGTGCGCAACTGTCGGCATTCTTGCGACGCTCAGAGCCACCGCCGCACGCTTCGCCGGTAGCCGCGATACACATCGCCGAAACGCCGTTCGAGATAGGCCTCCTCACGCGCGACGACGCCGTAGCGGATCAGGATCGCAAGCGGCAGCGTGAGGACAAGGATCCAGATATTCTGCGCGGCCACCCCGATGCCGCCATAGATGAGGAACATGCCGAGATAGATCGGATTGCGCGTCCAGCCGTGGATGCCGGTCGTCACCAGCACGCGCGTCGGCTCATTCGTCGGCACCGGCGTCGTCGCGCGGGTGAAGTTGCGAATGCCCGCGGCGAAAACCACAAAACCGATCACGATCAGCGAGCCGCCGATGATCCAGGTGACCAGGTCATTCCTGGGAATCGGGAACGACAAGCGCAGCAGGCGATCAAGGACGAAGCCGATCAGCAGAGCAGCAAGAAAGAGCAGAGGCGGTCTCGCGATGACGCCTGCGGTTTCGGTGTCGGTTTGCCCAGCCGGGTCCATTGCCATGCCTGCTCCCGCAGATGCCTAGGGCTACGAAGCCCCATGCCGCCTAATGATGACAACCAAGGTGTCATTCTAGAAGTTGACAACTGTGGTGTCAATCGCAGAAATTGGCACGGAAAAGGGGAAAGAAAGCGATGGCGTCGGCACGACACCGGACTGACCGAACGACGCGGACGGACCCCATCGTTGACGGCAAGGCCGAGGCGATCACCGAGCTGATGCTCGAAGTGGCCCAGTGCTTCTTCAGAATACGCGCTCTCGGCCAGAAGACAGGGCTCATCACCAGTTGGGGCGGCGGTGCGTTCGGCTTCATGCGAAGCCTCGCGCTGCTTGGTCCGCTCACCGTGCCGCAGATCGCCCAGATGCGGCCCACCAGCCGTCAGCGCATGCAGCGGCTGGCGGATGAGCTTGCGGCCGAGGGGCTGGTCGAATTCATCGACAATCCAAAACACCGGCGCTCGAAGCTTGTGCAGCTGACGCGCAAAGGCGCCGCGCGCTACGGCGAGCTCAACGCCCAGCTCC
Organism: Mesorhizobium sp. WSM4847; assembly: GCF_055811335.1. Taxonomy (NCBI): domain Bacteria; kingdom Pseudomonadati; phylum Pseudomonadota; class Alphaproteobacteria; order Hyphomicrobiales; family Phyllobacteriaceae; genus Mesorhizobium; species Mesorhizobium sp. WSM4847. Next base: position 20,949 of record NZ_JBVVPY010000003.1, read on the forward strand.
TGGCGATCGCCTCGACCATGGGCGTCGCTCTCGACGAAGCCGACATCCGCAAGACCGCCGATATCGTGCGGCAGCTGAGCGACGATGTGAAACTGCGGTCGGAGCGGCTGGGCTGATGGAAAGGCTGTGAAGCCATTGAAGCGATCGCCGATGCTTGAGCGATGAACTCGCCGACCGTTTGCCGCTTCCACCCGCCCCGCCGGCGGACGATTGCCAACCGGAACCTCTGCGGAGTTGAGGCGTTCGAACCGCAAAGTTGAGAGCTGCGCCACCGCAAAAAGAGTACTGCAATGGCTCAGAAGAACCACCGGCACGAACGACCGGCCGCGCAACGAAACCATATCCGGCGAACCTGATGACAGCAGCACGCCGCTTGAAGTCGACGAGGCTGCCGCCCGGCTAGGAAAGCAGTTGCAAGGCAAACCCGGGCAATTTGGCGAAGCCAATCCCGACGCGGCAGGCATTCCCGGCGCCGGCGTGATTATCTGTCGCCGCTGCGCCGGGACAGGCATGATCGACGGCCGCACCTGCCCCGAATGCGGCGGAACCGGAAAGACGCCGATAGGCTGACGCGGTCAGGGAGAGCGATCGCGGGGCAACCTCGATCACTGAAGAGCCAAGGGGCCGATGCAAATTGTGCGGATCAGATCGCCGGCACCCATTTCCAGAACACGCCCTCCATCCGTTCGGGATAATGCTTGAACTCGCATTCGAAGCGCCATCCGTAAGTCTTGGCGGCCGTCAGCGCTGCCGGGCTGACCGGGTTCATGCCCGTTCCCGGCGCGAACCAGTCTTCCAGCAAGTCGTCGGGTACATAGGCGCCGATCCTCAAAGGCAGCTTTTCGAGGACGACATCCATTTCCTCAGGTGCGGGCATGGGGTCTCCTTTCGAGATTTATCGACGAACAAGGCATTCCAAGCCGATTGGGTTCCAGACTATCCCGAACTCGTTGATCGCAGGTGGCCGCCCGCCTCTTGGCTTGCTAGGACGCTAATCCTGGTTGCTACGGTGACCGGTCAGTCGTGATGTAGACTTAGACAGAGAAGCGCGCCTAATCGCGGCCTGTCACGAGCCTCGTCTGAACTGATACGCCCGGTGCCAGGCAAGGCGTTGCTCGTGTTTTTCCGTCAGCTGAAGAGGATCCAGCCAGCGCAGCTCGGCGCGCGCTACCTCGCTCAATTCAGGCGAGAACTCAGGACTGCCCTCGTTATTGAAGGTCACGAGACCCTGGTCGAATGCGGCGTCCCACAGCGCCGAGAGCAGCAGGCCGTTGTGCACGTCCAGCCGCTCGGCGTCTGTCTGGCAATCCTTCCACGGGATGATGTGCGAGGCCCGCATCAGGGCCGTGTCGGTGATGCCCGTCAGCGGACAACGACCTTGCCAGTAGGCCAACAGCCGGTCGCGGAAGATGTCCTGGCCGATGCGCTGAATGACCAGTCTCTCGGCTTCGGTCGTCCTGGGCAAGTCGCGGGTCGCGTCACGAAAGGCCTCGAGCGGTGCGTCCGGCAAGGACACGCCTAGATGATAGACCTTTTTCCAGGACCGGGTAGAGTTCGGAAAGCCGCGCGAATGCGTAGCGGGCCAGGCTGGGTCCTGGCATGTCGGCGCGATTCTCTTGGAGTTCCTCGACCACGCCGGCATGATCGAGGGCCAGGCACCACGGACCGTTCTGCCCCGCGGCGGCGAGACGGATGGTTCCTTTGGCGGTGGTGGAACCAAAGCCGGCCCATCCCTCAACTTCGCCCAAGGTGCGGCGGAAGCCGTTCTGCCAGGCAACCTTGCGGCATTCCTCTGCAACGACGAAGCTTTGGGGTGTTTCGATCAAAGGCATTGGCTCGCGGCCACAAAAGCCCGGAATTCGAGGTCGTTCAGCCTCAAGCGAAAGGATGGAGAAGCCGCCCACTTAGCGGAAGGCTACAGTTCACGAGGCTTCGACAGCTGGCGGAAGCCCGACTTCCGCAAGAAGTTTCGTTGCCTCCTCCAATCGCCCATTGTCGGTTTTCGAGCCCTTGCGGCGGCGTATCTCAGCTTTCCAGTCATCGACCTTTTCGAACTCCGCCAGCCAATGGGCCGTGGCGGCAAGTTCGAGCACTGTCACGTTTTCTGTCGCGAGCCGTTTCGTGACATTGCGCAAGCGGTCGTCCTTCAGGCAGGAAAACGCCTTCCCCTCGGCACCGTGCACGAACGCGCTATAGCGCGCGCCGTCGGACTTCCTGTAGCCGTACTCCTCCATCCCCTGGACTTGCTTCGGGTTACGACGGAACTTTGAGCTGAGCGCGTAGTGACGGTGGAACCCCTTCCCGAAGCTTCCATCGCACGGTGATGGGAGCTTCGCCCTCCCAGCCAGCAAAATCAACTTCGCCGCAGTAGGTAAATGGCGTGGGCTGCGCCCCGATCTTTTTCGTGGGACGTACCAACAGATGAACGTGCAGGCCCAGCGCGTGATGGTTGCGTATCATTTGGCCTCTCTTCGAATCTTGCGTAGTAGTGTTCTGACTCTGCCACGAGAACTCTTCGTCCGACAGAAAGTGATCGGCGTATTGATGTTCGTCGCTCATGCCTTCCTTGGCCAGCGTGACCAGCAAAAATAGATGCCCAGGCTTCGGAACGAAGCCGGCATTCCAGGTGGCCTGGTCGAAGGTCAAGCCGAATGCGGGACCTATTGCTTCGCGGGAATAACGCTCCCATGCGCGCAAGCCGTCTCCTGCTTGGCCAACCGTTCCTATCGGCTCCATCACCATAATGTCGCCGCGCAAGCTGAGACGTACCCGGTCGCTGCGACCAGGTTGGCCTACCTCTGGACCAAACCAACCAGTCAGAATTTCCGGAAGCAGATTTACATCCGAACCCTGATCACGGACCACGTTGATGGCAATCTTCGCAACTGTTGCCTCCAAGCGGCGACCATCCGCTTCTACCTCGATCGGTCCTTCAGCGAGTTTTGTATGATCCGTGCTCGGCAGGAACAAAATCGGCCTGCCATTGGTATTGCGCAACACGCGGCAGACAACGTCATTCGGTCGACCGCTTCGCGTGAGATACTGGGCGAGGCGCCAATCAGCAACTTCGCGAAGCAATTCACCGAAGCCGGGCCCGACCGGTGGATCAAATGCAAACCTGAATAAATCGTTCTCGAAGCGGAAATAGGCGACGCCTCCGGTCCCCTTTGCATTCACGAATGCCTCGATTGGATTGCGAACGAGCAGCCGCCGAACAGCGGCCAGGTCGTCAAGATCGACAGAGAAGTCCTGATCCAGCTTGTGAATTCGACGGACCAACGCTGCGACGCGGCGTGATAGATCGTCGATCCCGATCTCTGTAGTGACCTCATTTTTGTCGAACAGTGCGAGCAGCAGTGCAATTTTGTAGCTACGGGTTGTCTCGGTCTTCTCGATCGCAACGAAAAAATCTCGCGCTTCGGTGAGGGCTGCTCTTTCGTCAGCAGAGAGACCGCCCATCCGCTCAACAAAACCCAGCCAGGAACCCTCGCTATTGCTCCGCGGGTTGAGACCAGCATGGAATACCTCAACCGCATTAGGCCTCACGCCATGCCGCTCCTCGAAATCGCGATAGTAGGATTCCAACGCCGTTTCTGTCGCAGCAGGGCGGAGTAAGTTCTGCAGGATATCCACGGCAGCGAGATCGTAGGTGATTTCGCACCCAGACGGCAGTGCAATTGTTGCCCGTAGAATCTCCTCCAACATCTCGCGAAGCCTGCCCTTGCTCTCAGCCTCACGATTCATGAGGGCCGCAAGGGCACGAAGCTTCATGAGGAAGGCGCGATGGTTGCCGATGTAGTCAATGACAGTCAGACGCTCCTTGTCATCTGCGACACGCAGGCCACGTCCTAGTTGCTGCATCCAGATGACTGTCGACTCGGTCGGGCGAAGCATCATCACCGTGTCGATCGCCGGCACGTCCACACCCTCGTTGAACATGTCGACGGCAAAGATCACATCAAGTTCGCCGTCTGCGAGTCGCTTGAGCGACGTCGTTCGGGGTGCGCTGGTTGGGCCAGCGTGAACCGCGACAGCCCGTAGACCTTCCCGGACAAAGAAGGCGGCCATAAAGTCGGCATGCCGCTGCGAGCAACAGAAGCCAATACATCGACTTCCGCCTTTGGCTCGGAATTGTTCCAATGCGTTTCGGGCGCGTGCCTCGGTCGCGACGGCAGCCTCGAGGGCTTCGGGGTCGAATTTCGCGCTTCGCCACGGGATGTTGGAATAGTCCACATCGTCCGGGACGCCAAAATAATGGAACGGACAGAGGCGGCCAGTCTCAATGCCAATATGGATGCCTGCCTCGTAGACGAGGTTCTCCTGGCAAAGAGCCAGCAGATCTGCCCCATCCGTGCGTTCTGGTGTGGCCGTGAGGCCGAGTAAAAACTTCGGCCGAAAATGATCGATCACGCGCCGGTAAGTGCTGGCGGCGGCGTGATGGATTCGTCGATCACGATGTAGTCAAATTCGTCCGGCGCAAAGCGAGATAGGTGGGCGATTCGTCCCAGCGTTTGGACAGAAGCGAAGACAAAATCGGCGTCGGTTTCTCGTGTGTCGCCAGCAAGTCTACCGATCCGCGCAGTGGGGCGGACGTTCCGGAAAGTCTCAATTGCCTGAAACAGGATCTCCTCGCGGTGAGCCACGAAAAGGATGCGCTGAAACTCTACGCGGTCGCTGTCAAACGCGGCGAGCCATGTTTTACCGAGACCGGTAGCGAGGACCACAAGGCCAGCCGAGAAACCATCCTCGCGGCTTTGTTCCAGGGCGATCAGCGCGCGTTGTTGGATAGCGTGCGGTTGGGGTTTAGGTTGCGGTGCCTCATATTCGACTTCCGCCCCTGTGCCATCGGGATTGCGGTAGGGATCAGTAACACGCCGGCGTTCGTAAGCGTCAACCCAGGCCGGCGTAACTGCAGCGGTGGCGGGAGCGTGGAATAGGATGTCAAAGGCCTGGCGAATCTGGCCGAAACCGACGACATCGGGGCTAGAGATGACTTTATAATTCCACTCGATCGACGTCGTCAGTGCCGGCTCGGAAATGTTCGAGCTTCCAACGAAGGAGACGCCCTCAGCGCCGGAGAGGAATGTATAAGATTTGAGGTGAAAGCCCCGTTCGTTTCCTGACTGGTAAACTCGGAGATCTAGGTTCCCATCAAGGTCCGCAAGCCTGCGCAGAGCGACGGGGTCCGTCACATCTAGATAGTCGCCGACCAATACACGCGCAGTGCCGCCGCGAGCGAGAAGATCTTCAAGGTGGTTGAGAACAAGTCGCGCACCGCTGTCCAGCAAAAAAGCGACCGCGATTTCACATCGATCTGCTTGATCCATCTGGGTGATCAGGTGCGGTAAGAGCGGATCGTCGCCACCTGTAACAAGCCGCCGCTGGTCGATGGTCGCTGCTGGCGAGTCCGTAGGCGACGTAGTCGGCGATGCCGAAAGCGAAGATGTTTCCCGTTCGGCGAGATAGTTCGCTTTGGTCGGGATGACATGCCGAACACCGCCTCGGGGATCCGCCACGTCGCCTGTTCGCCTGGGGATCACATGCAGGTGGAAATGAAACACTGTCTGCCCGGCCGCCGGCCCGTGATTGAAGCCAACGTTGAACCCGTCGGCACCATGCCGCGACCGGATTAGGCCCATCGCACGGTCAATGGCACCAGTGACCGCCGCCCTTTCCTGTTCCTCCAGGTCGCCCCATTCGGCCACGTGGCGCCGCGGCACAATCAGGAGGTGACCTGCAGAAACAGGGTAGCCGTCCCAAAACGCAAAGATGAATTCGTCTGCAAAGACGATGTGAGCCGCATCGATTGAGCAGAACGGACAATCCGTCTGGCTTCTCAAGATTCCCCCTTTGCAGTCCCGGTCAGTAGCTACAGCCTCAAGGAAGTACGCCGTACCTAAAGGCAAACTATCAGCCGAATACAAGCTCTGGCACCGCCACTTCCCAGACATCGCGGTGAAGGTGCACCCTGAACTCTTCCTGACTGTCGGATTTGCGCCAGCGCACGATGGCGCCGACCTCGCCGCGCACGAAGCTAAGGCCTTGGGGAGGCGACCAGCTTTTGGCCATGCGTCCGAGTGCTTGCGCCTTCTCATCCTGCATCATCCAGGACGGGCCATCGCGCACGATGTGGATCGGGTCTCCCACTTTTGCCGTCGAGATGGCGGCGAGGGAGGGATGGTCCGGCCTGAGACGCCCTGCCCATGACAGGTCTACGGTCTTTAGGTCTGGCACCTGGTACAGTGCCGTCGGAAGGGCAACGCTGTCTGCGACGTCCGGCGCAGCTCGACGCAGCACATGCTCTTTATCCTGCTTGACGAACGGGTGCTGCCCGTTGGCGATGATGGCGAGGCTGCGTCGCGCTCGCGTCATGGCGACATAGAACAGGCGGCGCGGCGCATCGGGGTCCTCGCCTTTGGAGGGCCTGTCCCAGCCGCCATTCAGGATGACGACATCATTGAACTCAAGTCCTTTCGATCGATGTGCCGTCAGCAGCAGCAGGGCGCGCTGCTCGCTACGAGCATCATGGGCCCATTCGGCGAACCACTCCAGTACGTCCGGAACAGGCATGGTTTTGTTGGCCAGCTCTTTCGCAAGCGTGGCGATGCCTTCGGCGATCAGATCCGTCCAGCGGTTTGACTGTATCGCGTTCAGCACGTCCACCAGATCACGGACGCCCAGCAGACGGGTACCATCGCGGCGCAGAGTGTCGATAAACTGCTGCATCTCGCGCAGGCGCCAAATGCTGGGCAGGCTCTCATTCGCCATCTCCACCGGAATGCCAAGCGCTTCGGCATAGGCCCGCACAGGCGCCAGCCGCCGCCATTCGCGCGCGATAATCGCGGCACGCGACCAGCTCCACTCCGAATCAAGGCGCGACAGCCGGACCAGTTCATCCACCGCGGCCATCGCCTGCGCCACATCACCGGATGGACAGTCCAGCACCTGCACCCGCCCTTGTGCCACGGGATCGAGCGCCGCCATCTCACCACCAGGCGGCGTCTTGCTGCGCTTGCGATCGATAGCAATGTCGTGACCGGTCTTCATGCGGTCAGCGGCTGGCACAATGACTGCGTTGGCTGCGGCGATGATATGTCCGGTCGCGCGGTAGTTCTCGATCAGGAATTCCGGTCTTGCACCATAGTCGGTTTCGAACTGGCGGATGAAGCGGATGGACGCCCCAGCGAAGGCGTAGATGTTCTGGTCGTCATCACCCACCGCAAAAAGGCTGAGTTGAAGCTCCTTGTCGCCCAGTGAACGGCCCGCAATGGCGGAGATCAGTGCGTATTCCTCAGGGCCGATATCCTGGTACTCGTCCACCAGAATCCAGCGATAGCCCTGGATCACCGTTTCCCGTTGCGCCTCCGCCTCGAGCCTGCTCAGCCCTTCGCCGTTCAACAGGCGCACTGCCTCCATGACGATCCCGTCGAAGTCGTGCTTCGTCTCATTCGCAGTTCCGGCAAAGCTTGCTCCCACCAGCCGCATCGCGAGGGCGTGGCATGTGGAAATGGTCACTGCATTCGCGTCATCGCCGATCAGGTGCCGCAGCCGGATGCGTATCTCGGCCGCGGCATGACGGTTGTAAGTCAGAACGAGGATGCCACGGGGCTCCTCGCGCCGGACTCGAATCAGGTAGGCGATGCGATGCACCAAAACCCTGGTCTTACCTGAACCCGGACCGGCCAGGACCAACACACTGGACTTTTCGTCGTCGTCCTTGACGATCTTTTGCTGAACCGGATTGTTCAGCGCCTCAACGATCTTGTTCCATGAGGCCCCTGTCGTCTGGCGCCGGAGCTCGAAGCCCTTTCCCGGCATCCAGCGGCGCAGGAAGGCGTCGCGCTCGAGCACGAAGTAGTCCTCGGACAGCCGCTCCGCCTGATCCATCGCAGCAAGGCCTTTTTCGGCATAGGCCGCCATTACATGGGTTTGGATCGTTTGCTCGGCGTAATGTTCCTCGAGCGGTAAAAAATCCTTCACTGTGAACAAGCCGCCCGAGGGGGTCAGATGGACAGTCATCGCCTGCCTGAAGATCGTCAGCCCCCTGCCCAGCGTCACCACCTCCTGCTCGTGCAGCCACAGAAGTGCACGGTCCATCAGCTTGGTCACGTCCTGAATACCACTGCCGCGTAGGAGTGCGTCTCCCGTCAGGGTGGCGAGCAGATCGCCCATAGTGGTTTCGACCTGGATATCCTTGCCGTGGTTGCCCTTCGGTAGCTTGTCCAGAAGATGCCCCAGCAACAGTTCGCTTCCCTGCCGCCTCAAGCTAGCGGTCTGTTCAAGGGCCTGCCAAGTCCGCTGCAGCGTCACCATCAATGTGTTGCGCGAAGCCTTGCGCAGCCGAAGATTGCCCTTGCCACCATCCTGATCGCGCCCGTCACGACCCAGGCTACGCAGCAGCTTTTCCACGATGTCGGGTCGCACAGCGCTGTGCCCCCGATTGCGGAGCGCCTGACAGGTTTCGGCCAGATGCAAGGGAATGCCTTCGGCACCTTCGGCATCAGGGGCGGCCTCACGCATCAGGGCGATCAAGGCGGTTTCAAGCTGTGCGGTCTGCACCAGGCGATGCTGCGAATGACCCTTGACGGCGACATGAACAAAGACTGTGACCACGATGTCGTTGCGGGAGATCCCAAGCGCCTCGAGATCGGCCATGGCCTTGTTAAGCATACCCCCTGTCAATCCGCTGACCCCGGCCAGCTCATCGGTGGAAATGCCCTGATCGGCGGGCGCATTCATCAGGTGGCGAGTGATATCAAGAAGCTGCTTGCGACGGGTCCCGGTGATGGCGGCCCTGGCCAGGATCGCCTCGACTTCTTCCAGATTGCGGACCCTGAGGAACGAGGGGAAGACTTGAACCCGGTTCTCCTCGCGGCTCAGCAGTGTGGCTTCTTCCAGCCAGGACACCGCGGTCTTCACCCTCGTGTCGTCGGTGGCACTGTCGCGCTCGAACTCCTGATCGCGTTCGGCTCGCACGACTTCGCCCGAGGTGGCGACTACGGTGCCGGTTTTCTTCATTCGCTCGTCCAACCGCCGCAGGGCCTTGAGGATTGCACCAATTTCGTGCCGAGCCAGGCGCGAGCGGGCCGAAAGCGAGAACTGCCGCTCGACATCCTCGGTGGCGAACAGCAGGACGCAATTGGCATGGGCGCGGTCGCGGCCAGCCCGCCCAGCTTCCTGTAGGTAGTTTTCCAATGACCCCGGAATGTCGCCATGCACCACCAGCCGGATATCGGGCTTGTCGATCCCCATGCCGAAAGCGTTGGTCGCTGCGATGATCCGCAACTCGCCGATGCGGAAGCGTTCCTGAATGTCGCGCTTTTCCTCGGGCATCAGACCAGCGTGGAACCGTTCCGCCGACAGACCCTGCTGCTTGAGGAAATCGGCGACGCGTTGCGTCTCGCTGCGGGTGGCGCAATAGACCACTGCACCCGAGGCTTCATCCTGTGGGAGTTTGGACTCGATTACATCGAGGATGTCGGTCAGCTTGGTGCCGCGCTGCGTCGGCCGTACCTCGAAACTGAGATTGGTGCGCACCGCGCCGCCGTCCAGCAGCATCAGTTCGCGCTTCAGACGTGCCTGGAAATGGTTGCAGATGTCGCGCACCACTTCGGGCTTGGCGGTGGCGGTCAGGCAGAGCACCGGAGCAGACGCCTCATCGGGGAAGGATTCCTTGATAAAGCGGCTGACATAGCGGTAGTCGGGCCGGAAATCGTGGCCCCATTTCGACACGCAATGCGCCTCGTCCAGTACCCAGAGTCCGATTTCACGCTGTGCCAGAACCGAGCGGACCGAGTTGCTGCGCAATTGCTCGGGCGAGATCAGCAGCATTGCCGCCTCGCCCATACGCACACGGTCCAGCGCATCCTGCCGCTCGGGCATCGATAGCATTCCGTTGACGGTTACGGCCGAGGAAATGCCCGCCCGCGCCATGCCCTGCACCTGATCGGCCATCAGCGCGACCAGCGGAGAGATCACTACTGTCAGCGCCCCAGTCTTGTCGAATTTCGACAGGGCGGGAATTTGGTAGCAGACCGATTTGCCGGTGCCGGTCGGCAGAATCCCGAGGACGCTCGCCCCGCGCATCGCCTCATCGACGATTCGCTCCTGCAGGGGGCGGCCTATATCGTCCACCGGCTCCGCGCGGAAGGCATTGAACCCGAACCAGCGCGACAGCGCGCGGACCGGGTCGTTTTTCTCGCTGCACCAGGCGCAATCCGGGCTTTCGCAATTGGTATCGCGCAGGTGCCGCACGATCAGTGCAGCCTCGCGGAATTGCGCCCGCACCCAGGGCGGCATGACGGAATCCCCGCCCGCGACCAGGATCCAGGACAAAGCATAGGCCATGGGCCATCCGAGCTGCGGGTTCGAAAGGCGGCTCAGCGTCTGCTCGACCCGCCTCTCGCAGGCACGCCCCGCCAGCAGCCGGGAAATCGCTTCTCTCGCCGCAAGAGGACCCGGTGCAGGAGCTCCGCGAACCTCCTGGAACACTGCGTCGAACCCACCTGGGTTTTCCATTCTCGTGGTAAGGAAATGGAAGGCTGCCACGGCATCGGGCTGGTCGGCATTCTGCTGTGTCAAAGCTGCAAGCTGATTGCGCAGCACCTGGAACACCAGCCGCGCATCCATTTCCGGATCGTTGACATGGCCGCTTGCAAGCGGCCATCGTGGTAGTGCTTGACCAGGTGATGATAGGGATTACGCGGAAACGCGAGAGGATTGATCCACAAGGTATCGATCGGCGATCGAACAATATTCGCTAGACGACGCCGCATGGCGGCCAGATGAGGCAGGTCATGCCGGATGATGTTATGGCCGATCAGATGTTGGGTCTCAGATAACTCTGCTTCCAGACGATCGAGGGCTGCAACCACATCGCGTTTCTTTGCCACGATGGAGATAGAAGAATCATCGCGGACCGCTGCAAAAGCGAAGACTGTAGCCGTTGCTGGATCCACTTCCAGATCGACCGAGACACAGCGCTGCAAGAAGGGCTTGAAAAGTTCGATCATATTCCAACAAAAGTTCGCACGATATGATCCGCTCAGCGATCATGAATGGGCGCTCGGCAAAAGATCAATGTTCATCTTACAGCGATAACTTTGACTGAAAGCTAACTTTCCGGTGCCGCGTTTCACTTTGGGTCGGACCGGCCGGTTCGGCCCCGGGACCGATTTTATCGTCAGGGGCATTCGCTCCGATATGCGTATGGCGTGCGAACGGGTTTCGGATGTCCCAAAAAAGGGTGCAGCAGCAACTGTCGTCCCATGCCGTTGGGAATGGCGAATGGGGTGGATTTGAGCCCATGTGGACTTGCACCCACGCCAGTTTTCAAGACTAGGGCCTTGAAGAACCCGGCCCCTCACTGTGGGAATCGTCTGTGGGAACTCTGGGTCGATCTTACTTAAGCATTTGAATTTATTGGCGCACCCGACAGGATTCGAACCTGTGACCTCTGCCTTCGGAGGGCAGCGCTCTATCCAGCTGAGCTACGGGTGCCTTCAGGATCGACGATCCGGAAAACGAACCAGCCGGTGAACCGGCCAGCCACGGCTTCTTAGCGGAAGCAGGCGCAGGCTTCAACGGGCAAGTGGCAGGCGCTGGAAAGTTGTCCCGCTTGGCCATCGGTCCGCGCCGCATCCGATCGCTGCGCGGCCTCGCAGGCTCAGGGTGTTCGTCATTCGAAGAGCCCTGGCTCTTCGTCCGCCCCTCACTGCTCCCCGGCGTACAGCAGCCGCATCGTCGTGTTCGATGCCGGCGACAGGTTGCGCTGGATCAGCGCTTCGACATGGTCGTTGCGCTGGCGCGCGCTGTCGGCGCCCATCACCACGAGGATGAGCCGGCGGCCGTCGGCATCGTAGGAGGTGACGATGTTGAAGCCAGAGGCTCTGATATAGCCTGTCTTGATGCCGTTGACGCCGCGGACGCGGCCGAGCATGTCGTTGTGGCCGCGCACCAGCCTGCCCCGGAACATGAAGTCGCTTTCCGAGAAATAGTGGAAATGCTGCGGGAAACGGGCGCGCAGCGCCGTGCCGAGCACCGCCATGTCGCGCGCCGTCGTCAGCTGGCCGGCGTCCGGCAGGCCCGAGGCGTTGCGGAAGACGGTGCTGCGCATGCCGATCTGGCGCGCTTTGGCCGTCATCATCGCGGCAAACGCCTGTTCGCTGCCGCCGAGATATTCGGCGACGGCGACCGCCACGTCATTGGCCGATTTGACGGTGATCGCCCGGATCGCCGAATCGACGTCGATCGTCTCGCCGCGCCTGAAGCGCAGCTTGGTCGGCGGCTGCCTGGCGGCGTTGGCCGAGACCGGGATCAGCGTCGTCTTGCTGACGCGGCCCTGCTCCAGCGCCTCGAACAGCAGGTAGAGCGTCATCATCTTGGTCAGCGACGCCGGATAGCGCGGCGCCGTCGAATTGGCCTCGAACAGCGTCCTGCCGCTGCTGCCGTCGACGACGACAGCCGCATATTTCTGCGCCGGCGCCGGCACCGCCAGCATGGTCTCCGTCGGCGTCGTCGCGCAGCCGGCAACCAGCAGCAGCAGCGCAAACGCCGCGACAAATTTTTTGATGAGCGGAAAGTGGCGCGGTTTGGACATTCTGAAGGTAAGCTGTTGCTGAGACGAGTGGGAAACTAGCCTAACCCAATGGTGCCGTCCATTTGGTTAATGCCGGTGTTCACGGCAATCGCGAGGGGCGCCGGCATTGCGGCAGCTTCTTTCTCTCTCGTTTACGGCAGGTCTATCTCGGTGGAAAGTCGGGGCTTTCGCTTTACGATGGACCCCCACCCTAACCCTCCCCACAAGGGGGAGGGAACGCTGCCGCGCGCCTTTACTTTCCCGTTGGCGCGCGCCGGAAGGCAGGCAATTTGCCGAGGTCAGCGCCAACGGAAGTCTCCCTCCCCCTTGTGGGGAGGGGTTAGGGGTGGGGGTCCTGCGCCCGTCGCCGCGCCGCGTCCCGAAGGTGAAAGGCCGCTGGCGTCGCCGGCCGTCCGCCTCAGGGCAAAGGAGGCCGGCGTCGATCTCCGACAGGTCAGGGGAAGCGGCCCGGCCGGCCGCATTCTCCACGAGGACATCCACGCCTTCCTGGCGCGCGGACCGCAGCTTGCGAAGGTCTCCGGCCTCGCCCGCAACGAGGCCGTCGAGGACATCAAGATCATCGGGCTCAGGCGCAAGATCGCCGAGAAGATGGCGCTGGCCAAGTCGCGCATCCCGCACATAACCTATGTCGAGGAGATCGACGTCACGGCATTGGAGGATTTGCGCGCGGCGCTCAACAAGGAGAAGCTCGGCGGCGTGGAGCGGCCGAAGCTGACGCTGCTGCCGTTCCTGATGCGGGCGATGGTCAAGGCGATCGCCGACCAGCCCAAAATCAACGCGCTGTTCGACGACGAGGCCGGCATCGTCCACCAGCATGGCGGCGTCCATATCGGCATTGCCGCGCAGACGCCTTCGGGGCTGGTGGTGCCGGTGGTCAAGCACGCCGAGGCACGCGACATCTGGGACTGCGCCGCCGAGGTTTTCAGGCTCGCCGAGGCGGCCAGGTCAGGCACGGCGGCGCGCGACGAACTGTCGGGATCGACGATCACCATCACCTCGCTCGGCGCCATGGGCGGCGTGGCGACGACGCCGGTGATCAATCATCCGGAAGTGGCGATCCTCGGCGTCAACAAGATGATGGTGCGGCCGGTGTGGGACGGCACCCAGTTCATGCCGCGCAAGGTGATGAACCTGTCCTCCAGCTTCGATCACCGCGTCATCGACGGCTGGGACGCCGCGGTGTTTATCCAGCGGATCAAGACGCTGCTGGAGACCCCGGCGCTGATTTTTGTGGATTGAGATGATGAACAGGGGATCGCAGGGGCGCAGAATGAGAGCAGTAGCGATCCTTCGCGCCCCCCTCTGTCCTGCCGGACATCTCCCGCCGGCTCGACCAACCAGGGTGCCATGATGAAGGAAATATCCTGCAAGCTGCTCGTCATCGGCGCCGGTCCGGGCGGCTATGTCTGCGCCATTCGCGCCGGCCAGCTCGGCATCGACACGGTTATCGTCGAGTTCGGCAAGCCGGGCGGTACCTGCCTCAATGTCGGCTGCATTCCGTCCAAGGCGCTGATCCATGCGGCCGAGGAGTTCGAAAAAATCTCGCACATGGCGAGCGGCAAGAGCCCGCTCGGCATTTCAATCGCCACACCGTCGATTGATCTCGAAGCGACCATCGCCTGGAAGGACGGTATAGTTAGCCGGCTTAACAGCGGCGTTGCCGGCCTGCTCAAGAAGGCCGGGGTCAAGACCGTGCATGGCTGGGCGAAATTCCGTGACGGCAAGACCGTCGAGGTCCAGACCGAGACTGGCATGCAGGTCGTCCGCGCCGAGATGGTGGTGATCGCGACCGGCTCGGCGGCGGTCGAGCTGCCGTCACTGCCGTTCGGTGGGCCGGTAATCTCGTCCACCGAAGCGCTGGAGCTGAGCGAAGTGCCGGAAAGGCTTGCCGTCGTCGGTGGCGGCTATATCGGGCTCGAGCTCGGCATCGCCTTCGCCAAGCTGGGCGCCAAGGTGAGCGTGGTCGAGTCCTTGCCGCGCGTGCTGGCGCAATATGATGCCGAGCTGACCCGGCCGGTGGTGAAGCGGCTCACCGAGCTCGGCATCGAGGTGCTCGTGAACGCCAAGGCCAAGGGCCTGTCGGGCAAGGGCGATGCCTTGCTGGTCGAAACGACGACCGGCAAGAATGCCAAAATCCCCGCCGACAGGATCCTGGTCACCGTCGGGCGCAAGCCGGTTGTCGAAGACTGGGGGCTGGAGCAGATCGACCTCGACATGGCGGGCAAATTCATCCGCATCGACGACCAGTGCCGCACCTCGATGCGCGGCATCTTTGCCATTGGCGACGTCACCGGCGAGCCGATGCTGGCGCACCGGGCGATGGCGCAAGGCGAAATGGTCGCCGAGATCGTCGCCGGCCACAAGCGCAGCTGGGACAAGCGCTCAATTCCCGCCATCTGCTTCACCGATCCGGAGCTGATCACCGCCGGCCTGTCGCCGGAGGAGGCCAAGAGGCTCGGCGGCGAGATCAAGGTCGGGCTGTTTCCGTTCGCCGCCAACGGCCGCGCGATGACCAAGATGAGTGAGGATGGCTTCGTCCGAGTTGTCGCCCGCGCCGACAATCATTTGGTGCTCGGCATCCAGGCGGTCGGCCAGGGCGTGTCGGAACTGTCGACGGCGTTTGGCCTGGCGCTGGAAATGGGCGCGCGGCTGGAGGATATCGCCGGCACCATCCATGCCCATCCGACACAGGGCGAGGGTTTTCAGGAGGCGGCGCTGAAGGCGCTTGGGCGGGTGTTGCATGTCTGAGAGGCGGGGTGGCTGAGCGGGTGATCTCCCCCCTTGAGGGGGAGATTACACAGCTCACCCGGCAAGCCGGCTAACCATCTCGTGCTGCGCATAGGCGCGGCCGAAGCGGTTGGCGAGGAACGCGTCGAGCGCGATGTCTTCCTGCTTGATAAAACCCTGCGCGGGCAAGCTGCCGTCGGCCAGCATGTCGAGCACAGCGCAGATGGCGGAGGCGGTGGTGATCTGGATGGCGCTGCGCACCTTGTCGCCGACGCGCTTGGCGTAGATCTTGTTGGCGTACGTTTCCTGCAGCAGGCGGCCGTTCTTGCGGCCGCTGACGGTGACGAAGACGATGACGACGTCCTGCAGCGTCGCCGGCAGGGCGCTCTCAAAAATGTCTTTCAGCACGTCGCGGCGGTGGCGCAGGCCGAGATCGTTGAGCAACGCCTTCATGATCGCGGCATGGCCGGGGTAGCGGATGGTACGATAGTTCAGCGTGCGCACCTTGCCCTTCAGGGTTTCGGCCAGCGTGCCGAGCCCGCCCGAGGTGTTGAACGCCTCGTAGGTGACGCCGTCGAGCGAGAATTCCTCGCGCTCCTCCAGCGGCGGTACCTCGATCAGTTCGCCTTCTACGATCGCCTCGCAAGGCTCGCAATATTCGTTGATGACGCCGTCCGTGCTCCATGTCAGATTGTAGTTCAGCGCATTCGACGGGTACTGCGGCAGCGCGCCGACCCGCATGCGCACGCTTTCCAGCGTGTCGAAGCGGCTGGCGAGATCATTGGCGACGATCGAGATGAAGCCCGGCGCCAGCCCGCATTGCGGGATGAAGGCGCTGTCGGCGGTACGCGCCAATTGCCTGACGCGCCGGGTCGCGACGACGTCCTCGGTCAGGTCGAGATAATGCACACCGGCGCTGGCCGCCGCTTCGGCGATGCGCGTGGTCAGGTGGAAGGGCGCGGCGCTGAGCACCGCGAACTTGCCGGCCAGGGCCGATTCGAGCGTGCCGGCGGCTTCGATGTCGAGTTCCAGCGTCTCGACCGTTTCAGGCAGTTCGGCCGCGCCGAGCTGTGCGGCCAAGCGGTCGACGAGGGTTATGTGATAGTCGCCGGTGGAAGCCAGCATCTCGGCGATGGTCGAGCCGATCTTGCCGGCACCGACAATTATGATGTCCTTCATGACAGTTCCCTCGCCTTGCCTTTCACAGAGCGGAGAGAATCGCAGCTTGCCTGTCGAAAGGAAGTGTTGAACTGTTCAAAACGAAGTGCCAAATTGGACAGTATGCCGATGAGGTTCGTCGAAAGTGCTTAGCAACGCCGAACAGGCCCTGCTCTCCCTGCTGCGCGCGAATGCGCGCGCCTCGACGGCCGAACTGGCGCGGCGGCTCGGCGTGTCGAGGACGACGGTGCAGAGCCGGATCGAGCGGCTGGAACAGCGCGGCATCATCACCGGCTATGGCGTCCGACTTTCACCCGACTACGAACAGGGACTGGTGCGGGCGCATGTCCTGCTCACCGTCACGCCCAAGCTTGCCGACAAGGTGGTGCGCAGCCTGCAGGCGCTGCCGCCGGTGCGGACGCTGCATTCGGTGAGCGGCAATTTCGACATGATCGTCGTCGTCGACGCGCCGTCGATCAAGGACCTCGACACGCTTCTCGATGAGATCGGCGCGATGGACGGGGTCGAGCGGACATCGTCGTCGATCATCCTGTCGACGCGGATCGACCGGTGAGTGGCTTGGCGGAGCATGGCACCGCTTCCCTCCTTCCAAAATGCTGCTGCCGGGCAGAACCTTGCGGAAAGTCGGCGGGACAGCGCCCCCTCTGTCCTGCCCTCTTTGCCAAAACTTGGCATCTCCCCCACTTGGGGGGAGATCGGCAATTTCTGGCGCTACGCTTACGCTTGCGACGCTCCTGTAATAAAGCAACATGAAGTCCGAAAAAATGTTGCTTTCTGACATGGCCTGTATGAGAATTGCGCGGACAGGCCGGGTTGAACGAGAACAGACAGGAGCCGGACGCGATGCAATTTGATCTCCTGCTGAAGGGCGGCCGCCTCATCGATCCGGCATCCGGCCTCGATGCGCAACGCGATCTGGCCATCGCCAACGGCCGCATCGCCGCGATCGATCCCGACATTCCCTTCGAGCGCGCCGCGCGCGTCATCGATGCGACGGGGTCCATCGTCGCGCCCGGCCTCATCGACCTGCACAGCCACGTCTATTGGGGCGGCACCTCGCTTGGCGTCGATGCCGACCGCCTCGCTGCAAAAAGCGGCACCACAACCTTCATCGACGCCGGAAGCGCTGGCGCCGGCAACCTCCTCGGCTTTCGCCGCCACGTCATCGAGCGCTCGAAGCTCCGCATCCTGGCCTATGTCAACATTTCCTTTGCCGGCATTTTTGGCTTCTCGCAGACCGTTTCGGTTGGCGAGTGCAGCGATCTGCGGCTCTGCGAACCGCGCGAGACGGTGGCGGCGGTGCGCGAGCACGCAGACGTGGTCGTCGGCGTAAAAGTACGCTCGGGTCGCCATGCCGGCGGCAGCAGCGGCATCGCGCCGGTCGATCTGGCGCTCGAGGCTGCCGACCAGGCCGGCCTGCCGCTGATGGCGCATATCGACGAGCCGCCGCCAGGCCGTTCGGAAGTCCTGCCGCGGCTGCGCAAGGGCGACATTCTCACCCACTGCTTCCGGCCGTTTCCCAACGCGCCGGTCTTCGCCTCGGGCGCGGTCCGGCCCGACATGCGGCTGGCGCGCGAGCGCGGCGTCATCTTCGACATCGGCCACGGCATGGGCTCGTTCGATTTCTCGGTTGCCAGGGCGATGCTCAGCGAAGGGCTGGCGCCTGACGTGATCAGCAGCGACGTGCATCTCTACTGCGTCGACGGTCCGGCCTTCGACATTCTGGTGTGCATGTCGAAATTGCTGGCGCTCGGCATGCCGCTGGTCGAGGTGCTGCGCGCGGCGACCCAACGGCCGGCCGAGGCGATCGCAAGGCCCGAGCTTGGCACGCTTAAGATCGGTGCAGTCGGCGACATCGCAGTGCTGCGGCTGCGTCCGGGCCGTTTTACCTTTGTCGACGCGGTCGGCGCGTCGCTGGTCGCCGAGCAGCGGCTGGTCTCGGACGGCATCGTGATCGGCGGCACCTGGTGGCCGAACGAAGCGGCTAACGATTTTGGCGATACCGACCGCTACGAAGCGCATGCGCATGAGACGCATGTCGATGTGGTGAGCCGGCATTTCGGGCGTGGGTGAAGGCTGGGCGGCTCTTCCTTCTCCCCTTGTGGGAGAAGGTGGCCGAGCGAAGCTCGGTCGGATGAGGGGTGCTCCAGAGAACACCAACGCCTCACTCCGTCCAACACCCTCATCCGTCTTGGCGCTGCGCGCCAATCTACCTTCTCCCACAAGGGGAGAAGGAGAGGAGCGCTGCTACCCATAGACCGGCGTCGCCATCCCTTCCATCCGCGCCTTGATCTGAAGCGCCACATATTTCGAGTAAAAGCGCGACAGCGCCAGATTGCCGCCGTGGAACCACAGCGCTTCCTGCGCCGTCGGCTTCCACATGTTGCGCAATTCGCCTTGCCATGGTCCCGGGTCGCCTTTCACGCCCGAGCCAATCCCCCAGCACGGCCCGACCTCGTCGGCGACGTCGCGTGAGACGATCGCCGCCACGGTCTCGTTCATCGACTGGTAGCCGGTGCAGGAGATGATCGCGTCGGCCGCCAGTTCGCTGCCGTCGTCGAACAGGATTCCGGTTGGCGTCAGCGACTTGATCTCGACGCCGCTGCGGATGCCGATCGCGCCGTCGATGATCAGATCGGACGCGCCGACGTCGATATAGTAACCCGAGCCGGTGCGGTAGGCCTTCATCAGCAGCCCGGTCTCGTCGTCGCCGAAATCGATGGCGAATCCGGCGCCGCGCAAGCGGTCGTAGAAGGCCGCGTCGCGCGCCTTGATGATGTCGTACAGCGCGCGCTGGGTTTGCGGCAGCAGCGCGAACGGCGTCGAGGCGACGATCATGTCGGCCTTTTCGGTGGTGATGCCGCGGGCCAGCGCCTTTTCCGAAAAGATCTCGAAGCCGACCTCCATCAGCGTGTCTGACTTCACCACCGTCGTCGGCGAGCGCTGGATCATCGTCACCGCAGCGCCGCTCTCCCAGAGGTCGACGGCGACATCGTGCCCCGAGCTTGCCGCGCCGATGACCGCGACGCGCCTGCCGCGGAATTTCTCGCCGCTAAAATACTGGCTGGAATGCAGGATCTCGCCCTGGAACGCAGCGGCGCCCGGGAGGTCGATCTGCCGCGGCGGGCCATAGGCGCCGGTCGCAAAGACGATGTGTTTTGGCATCAGCGTGATGCGCTCGCCGGCGCGATCGACCTCGACCGTCCAGATTTTTTCGGCTTCGTCGTAGCTGGCGCTGACGCATCTGGTGGAGGTCCAGTAATTGAGCTCCATGACGCGCGTGTACATTTCCAGCCAGTCGCCCATCTTGTCCTTGGGCGTGAACACCGGCCAGTTTTCCGGAAACGGGATGTAGGGCAGATGGTCGTACCAGACCGGATCGTGCAGCACGAGCGAGCGATAGCGGTTGCGCCAAGAATCGCCGGCCTGCGCATTCTTCTCGATGACGATGGCCGGCACGCCGAGCTGCCGCAGCCGTGCGCCCAGCATGATGCCGCCCTGGCCGCCGCCGATGACCAGGCAATAGGGCTGCTCAATGGCACCGAGATCACGCGCCTCGCGCGCCCTCGCCTCGGCCCAGGTCTCGCGGTCCGGATCGGCCTGGTGGCGGACACCCAGCGGCCGCGCCGGTCCCTTGCGCTCCTCAAAACCCTTGAGGTCGCTCATCGCCGTGAATAGCGTCCGGCATCTGCCGTCTGCCAAGCGCATGATGCCCTGGCCCCACGACGATGACGTCTCGAAGCTGAACCAGGCTTCTATCGTGCCTTCGTGCGAGCTTGCTTCGCCAGTGAGCTGCCAGGCAGTCGGCCTGGTCGCCGCCAGAGTGGCATCCAGCATGTCGCGGATCGCCGCGCGGCCTTCCATCGTCTTGATGTTCCAGGTGAAGGTCAGCAGGTCACGCCAGTAGCAATCCTCGACGAACAGATCGGTCGCGGCCGCGGCGTCGCCCGCCTCGAGCGCGGGGGAGAGAGAGGAAAGCCAGCTGGCCGCCTGTTTTGAGGGTGCCATGTCGAGCATTTTCTTCTCCTTCGAGTCGGCGAATCCGGATTGGGTCGTCAATTGTCGAACTCGGCGCTGCCCCTCATCCGCCTGCCGGCACCTTCTCCCCGTGAACAACGGGAGAAGGGACAAGCTCCAGCGCTGGCGACCCCCTCTCCCCGTTTTTCACGGGGAGAGGGCAGGGGTGAGGGGTAGCGCAAACGCCCCTTAACCAGGCCTCAATCTCCCAGCGGCTCCATCTCCTTGCCCGTCCTGTGGATCTGGGCGTTGTATTTGATGCGGCGGACCGTTTCGCGGGCCGAGCCGTCGAGCTTGTAGGCGGCCGCCACCGCCATCAGGTCGATCGCGGCCAGAAAGGCGAAGCGCGAGGCGGTCGGCTTCAGCGTGTCGGGATATTCGGGCACCGCCACCGTCAGCCTGACGTCGCAGGCGCGGGCAAGCTCGGTGTCGGGCGCGGTCACGCCAATCGCGTTGGCGCGGTAATGCTTGGCGAGCTCGACGGCCTCGATCACTTCGCGGGTGCGTCCGGTCGCCGAAATGGCGATCACCAGGTCGCCGGGCTTCAGGGTCGAGGCGGTCATCCGCATCAGATAGGGGTCGCATTGGGCGACGACGGTGATGCCGTAGCGGAACAGCCGGTACTGGGTTTCCTGCGCCAGCGCCGACGAGCTGCCGCCGAGGCCGAACACCGTGACCTGGCGCGCATTGGCGATGAGCTCGGCGGCTTTCACCAGCTGCGCCGGATCAAGCTGCCGTTCGGCCTCCTGCAGCGCCCGGCGGGCCTCGCCGAACACGGCATTCCAGAACGGCATGCCATTGTCGCTGCTCACCGGCGGCGGCTTGCTCAGATAGAGCGCGCCGACGACCAGGCTCTGCGCCAGCTTCAGCTTGAAATCGCGAACCCCTTCGCAGCCGATGGCGCGGCAGAACCGGGTTACCGTGGGTTCGCTGACCTGGGCGCGCTGGGCGAGCACGGCATTGGAGGCGTCGACCGCGAATTTGACGTCGTCGAGCACGACATCGGCGACGCGCCGCTCCGCCGGGCGCAATTCACCGTAAGAGTCCTTCACCAGCGAAATGATGTCGGGGATGCGCCTGACATGATCGCGTCCATCGGCTTCGTCGCCCGAGGTCGGCCGTCCTTGGCCGTCTGCTTCGGTCATGACTCATCCCTGCCGTTCGTGGACTCGACCTCTACCGTATTTGCGCGGCCAGTTTGCGAAGTATGTAGGAAAGAAACAAGCTTTTCAAGAAATAGAAAAGCAAATTTAAACAACAATGTAAGCGCAGTGCGAACGATCCCGATGATTAGAGCCGTGGTCGCCGTTCGACCGCAAGTCGGAGAGTTACGGGACGCGCGACTCCCCTTCTCCCCCTGTGGGAGAAGGAAAGGGCAGCGATGCCCCCTCAGCCCGTGCGTCGATGCTGATCCGAACCGCCATCCAGCCACGCGATGTCGTCGGGCGAAAGCGCAATGTCGAGGGCCTGCAGACTGTCCTCCAGTTCGTCGAGCGTGCGCGGTCCGATCAGCGGGACGGACGGGAACGGCTGGGCCAGGACGTAGGCGAGCGCGACATGGATCGGGCTCTTGCCCAGCCTGTTGGCGAGCTCGATCGCCCGGTCGCGACGGCCGAAATTTTTCTCCGAGTACCAGACCCGGACCAGCTCTTCATTGTCACGCTGGTCGCGCCCGGCGCGGCCGGTGAAGAAACCCCTTCCCTGGCTCGACCAGGCGAAATTGGGCATCTGCCGGGCGGTCAGCCAGGCCTTCCATTCGTCGCTGGACGAGGTGACGCAACCCGGCCAGATCGGCACCAGCATCTCGGCCAGCGAAAAATTGTTCGAAAGCGCGCCAGGCTTCTGCTTGCCGGTCCGTTCGGCATAGGCAATCGCCTCGTCCATTCGTTCCTTCGTCCAGTTCGAGCCGCCGAACGGACCGCGAATGCGGCCAGTCCTGACCTCTTGATCCATCGCGTCGACGAATTCGTCGACCGGCACGTCGGGATCGTCGCGGTGCATGAAATAGACATCGACATGATCGGTCTGCAGCCGGTCGAGCGACTGGGTGAGCTGCCTGCCGATCACATCGGGATAGCAGAGCGGGGTGTGCGCGCCCTTGCCGATGACCACCGAGTGCTCACGCACGCCGCGGTTCTTCAACCATTGGCCGAGCAGCGTTTCGGTGTAGCCGCTGCCATAGATGAAGGCCGTGTCGAAGACGTTGCCGCCGGCTTCGAAATAGGCATCGAGCAGGATCATGCCGGAGGAGAAGGTGCGAAAATCCTCGAAGCCGAGCGCCAGGCACGAGGCCCGCCGCGGCAGGCCCGGAATTTCGCGCTTCGCAATGATGGTGCCGCCGGAGCGCAGCCGCCGGCCAGAAATGGTGTCGACGCGTTTTTCGGGTTTTTCGATCTCGTATTCGAGCCCGATGGCGGCACGCCATTTGTCGAGCACACGCAGATTGCCGAGACTGTCGGCCCAGCCCATGCCCGGCCAGGCAAACTCCTGCTTTCCGGCCAGGATCGCCTCGCCGGCGGCGTCGACCTCGAAAGCGTAGAGCCAGCGGTCTTCCCTGACCTCGACCACCTCCTCACCGCCTGAACGGATGATGCGGATCTCGCCGGTGCCGCCTTCCCTGCCGCTCGCATACCAGAAATCCGCGACCTCGATGCGGCCTTTGGTACCAAGGATGCGCAGGACATTGTCCTGGGCGAGCGAAATCCCGCAGGAGACTTCGGCGACGATGCCGTTGGGAAAATGCAGCAGCGCCGACGCCCATTCGTCGACGCCGGACTGGCCGAGATGCGCCGCACCCGCCACCTTGTCCGACTCGGCGAAAGGCTTTCCCGATGCGGCCCCGGCAATCAGCCGCGCCATCGAAACGGGGTAGCCGCCGACGTCGAGAATGCCGCCGCCGGCGAGATCGTTGGCATAAAGCCGGTGCTCCGGCATGAAGCCAGGCATGGCGAAGCCGAAGCTCGATTTCACCATGCGTACCTCGCCGATTGCGCCGGACCTGACGAGGTCGACCAGCTTTGCCGTCTGCGGATGCAGCCGGTACATGAAGGCCTCGCCGAGAAAGGTGCCGGCCCTGCGCGCTGCATGGATCATCGCGTCGGCCTCGAAAGCGGTGAGCCCCATCGGCTTTTCGCAAAGCACATGTTTTCCGGCCTCGGCCGCCTTGATCGCCCATTCGGCATGGCTGGGATGCGGCGTCGAAATGTAGACTGCGTCGACGTCCGGATCGGTGAGCAGAGCCTCGTAGCCGTCGAGGATGCGGGCACCGGGGAAGTTTTCAGCGAGGCCTGATTTGCCGGGATTGCGCGCACCAATGGCGACCAATGTGCCGGTGCGCGAATGGGCGACGCCGCCGGCAAAGGCCTTGGCGATGGTGCCGGGCCCGAGAATGCCCCAGCGGATTTTTTGTGGTTCGGACGTCATTCCTGGATCTCCTTGGGGTCGCCTCGGCGTCGCGAGTTGGTGAAAGAAAAATTGCGTGTCTTGGTGTGCATGGCGTTGTCCCAAACCGCTGCGCGGTTCACGCCCGAGGGCATGCTTTTGGGCACTAGCGAATGCGAGCACCTGACTTGTCGAAGAGAAGCGATTGGCCAGCCTTGATCGACACCACCATGTGGTCGCCAGTCGCCCGCTGCCGCGACGCCTCGCGCTCCATGATCAGTTCCTCTGGTCCGGCATTGGCATAAATGTAGCTCACCGATCCGAGGTGCTCGGCGACATCGGCCTTGACGGCGATGTCGCAATCGCCTTCGCCGGCCTCGAAGAAATGCTCCGGCCGCACACCGAGCACGACCTCGGCGCCGACCGCAGGCGGGGCGCCCGACAGCGGTTTCTGCAGCCGAGCGCCGCCATGGTTGGCGAGTTCGAGGAGCGTTGCATTGCCGTCGTTGCCGACCACTTGTGCCGCCAGAAAATTCATCTTCGGCGAGCCGACGAAACCGGCGACGAAGCGGTTGGCGGGGTCGTCATAGAGATCGAGCGGCGCGCCGATCTGCTCGATATTGCCGGCGTTGAGCACGACAATCCTGTCGGCCAGCGTCATCGCTTCGGTCTGGTCATGCGTCACATAGATCATGGTAACGCCGAGCTCCTTGTGCAGGCGCGAGATCTCGACCCGCATCTGCACCCTGAGCTCGGCGTCGAGATTGCTCAGCGGCTCGTCGAACAGGAACACTTGCGGCTCGCGCACGATGGCGCGGCCGATGGCGACGCGCTGGCGCTGGCCGCCCGACAATTGCCGCGGGCGCCGCTTCATCAGCTCGGCGATGCGCAGGATCTCGGCGGCCCGCTTCACCCGCCGCTCGGTGTCAGCTTTCGGGTTGCCGTTCATCCTGAGCCCAAAACTCAGATTCTGCTCGACGCTCATGTGCGGATAGAGCGCGTAGGACTGGAACACCATGGCGATGCCGCGGTCGGCCGGCTCCACATTGTTCACTACCTTGCCGCCGATGGCGATCTCGCCGCCGCTGATGTCCTCGAGCCCGGCGATCATCCTGAGCAGCGTGGACTTGCCGCAGCCGGAGGGGCCGACGAAGACGACGAATTCGCCGTCCTCGACGTCGATGTTCGCGCCGTGAACGATCTCGAAGACGCCGAAGCGCTTGACGACATTTTTGAGTGTGACCGCTCCCATGCTGATCCTATTTGATGGCGCCGGCGGCAATGCCGGCGACGAAATGGCGCTGCAAGAGCACGAACACGACGAGCATCGGCACGGTGAGCATCACGGCGCCCGCCATGATGCCGCCCCACGACACTTTGGTGAGGCCGATCAGCGTGCCGAGCGCCACCGGCGCCGTCATCGCGCCGGGCTTGGAATTGATCAGCAGCGGCCAGAGATAATTGTTCCAGGAGGCAAGGAACAGGATGATGGCGAGCGCCGCCAGCATCGGCCGCGCCAGCGGCAGCGCTACGAACAGGAAGATCCGCCATTCCTTGACCCCCTCGACGCGAGCGGCATCGAACAGATCGCCCGGCATCATCGAGAAGCTCTGCCGCATGAACAGCACGCCGAGCGAATTGAACAGCGGCGGCACGATCAGCGCCACCCAGGTGTTGGCGAGCTTGAAATCGCGCGCCACCATGATGAATTGCGGGATCAGCACGACAGCATAGGGCAGCGTGATGGTGCCGAGGATGATGGCGACGACAACGCCCTTGCCGAAGAACTGGTAGCGCGCCAGCGCCCAGCCGGCCATCGAGGTGAGCAGCACCGACAGGAACGTATAGGTCACCGCCACCGAGACCGAGATGCCGATGGCGCCGATGAAATTGGTGTCGCGCTGCAGGTTGTTGACGTTGTCGAGGAAGCTGCCGTGCGGCAAAAGCTCGATGCTGGGGCTGAAAATGCCCCTGTCGGGCATGGTCGAGAAGATCACCATCATCCACAGCGGAAACAGCCAGATCAGCGCCAGCGGCGTCAGGAAGAGATGCAGCGCGATGCTGCGTCCCAATCTGGAGGAGGAGCGGCTGGAGGAGGAACGGCTCGAAGCGGAACGTGAGCTCATTTCGGCTCCCTCGTCAGCCACAGTTGCACCAGCGAGATGGCGATCGCCAGCCCGGCCATGGTGTAGGCGATGGCCGAGGCGTAGCCGAAATTGAGCGACCTGAAACCCTGGCGGTAAAGCAGCAGCCCGAGCGTTTCGGTGCCGCCGCCCGGCCCGCCGCGCTCGGTGATCAGGAACGGTTCGGTGAACAGCTGCATGGTGCCGATGATCGACAGCACGGCGCAGAACACGATGATCGGCTTGAGCAGCGGCAGGGTGATGTAGAAGAACTGCTTGAGCTTGCTGACGCGGTCCAGCGTCGCCGCCTCATAGACATCCTGGGGGATGGACTGCAAGCCGGCGAGCAGGATGATGGCGTTGTAGCCGGCCCAGCGCCAGGTCACCGCGATCATGATCACCGCCATCGCCGGGGTGACGTTGGAAAACCAGTCGATACGCGGCAGGCCGACGCTGTTCAGCAGCTTGTTGATGATGCCGTAGTCGAGATTGAACATCAGCCGGAACACCGCCGAATAGGCGACTTCGCCGACCACGACCGGGGCGAAAAAGGCGAAGCGGAACAGGCCACGGGCCTTGAGCAGCGGCGAATTGAGCAGCACCGCCATGACGATCGCCAAAGTGATCATCACCGGCACCTGGATGACGAGGATGAGCAGCGTGTTCTTCAAGGCGTTGAAAAAGGCCGGGTCGCCGATCAGCCGGCCCCAGTTGAAGGTCGGCGCGAACCGCCACGGCACGGTGCGCGTCGCCTGGAAGGAGATCAGGAAGGAGTTGATGATCGGCCACAGCCAGAAGATCGAGAAGATCAGCAGATACGGCGCGAGGAAGCGGTACGCCGTGGCGTTCTGATAGCGCATCGTTGCCTCCTTCGCTTCCCGTTTCTAGGTTCACCGGCCTGCCTTGCCTTCTCCCCTTGTGGGAGAAGGTGGATTGGCGCGCAGCGCCAAGACGGATGAGGGGTGCTGGACGGAATGAGACGTTGGTGTTCCCTGGAACACCCCTCATCCGACCTCGCTTCGCGAGGCCACCTTCTCCTACAAGGGGAGAAGGGGAGTCGCGTTCAGATCACTCTTCGACCGGCAGGCCGGTCGCCGAGGCGATCTGGCTTGCGGCATCGTCGAGCGCCGCCTTGGCGTCGGGGTAGCCGCCGCCGAGATATTTGGTCTGCACTGCGCGGACGATGATTTCCGCGTCGCTCTGGAACGGCGTGCCGCGGCTGGGGACGACTTTCGGCAAGGTGCCAAGAATGTCCTTCCACACCGCCTGGCCGCCCCAATAGGGCTGGCCTTCGGAGACATAGGGGTCGTCGAGCGCCGAGATCAGCGACGGCACCAGGCCAAAACCCATCAGCATCGCTATCTGGCCCTCATTGGTCGCGAGCGAATATTTCAGGTAGGCGTAGGCGGCTTCCTTGTTGTTCGACACCGAGGTGATGGCGAGCGAGGAACCGCCGAGATTGGCGGCGCGCGGGCCGTCGGCGGTGAGGCTCGGCATCAGGTAGACGCCCCATTTGCCGCTGCCGTCGGGCGACTCGGTGCGTATGGTGCCCTCGTACCAGCCGCCATACATCTGGCTGGCGACCTTGTCGGCGGTGTTGTTGGTGATCTTGGTGCCCCAATCGGCCGAGGTGATGATGCCGGCGTCCTTCATCTCCTTGATCTTGGTCATCGACGCCACGCAGCCCGGCTGGTTGACGGTGATCGACTGCCCGTCGGCGGCGAAATAGGCGCAGCCCTGCTCGTTGGCGATCATGCGGAAGAATTCGGAGTCGCCGTTGAAATCGGCGTTGGTCATGGTCACGCCGGGATTGGCCTCCTGGATCTTCTTGCCGGCGGCAATGAAATCGTCCCAGGTCTTGATCGAGGTCGGGTCGACGCCGGCCTTCTCATAGAAGTCGCGGCGATAGTACATCGCCACCGGGCCGGAATCCCACGGCATCGCATAGGCCTTGTCTTCCACTTCGAGCTCGGTGCGCTTGAAATCGGGGAATTTTGCCTGGTCTTCGGCGGTATAGCCGAGCGTATGGAGGTCGACGAAGCAGTCCGGGAACTGGCTCCAGTAGTTCTCGGCCTCACCGTTCTCGATCGTCACGATGTCCGGCAGCCCCTCTCCGCCGGCGGCGCAGCCGGCGATCGACTTGTCATAGGTCGGCTGGTTGCCGAGATCCTGGACCGTGACCTTGATGTCGGGGAACTGCTTGTTAAAACCTTCTATGGTGGCCTTCAGCGACGAAGCGGCGACGTTCCAGCTCCAGATCGTGATTTCGCCGGATTGCGCAAAGGCCGGGGCTGAGCCCAGGGCAAGCGCGAACGCGGCGCAGGTCAGTGTGATGCGCATTGAAATCCTCCCATTTCATTTGCTCTCTCTTCGCGAGCATGGCTAGACTAGGCGCTGGCGAACGCTTGTCCGCGACAAAGGGAATAAAGAATGGGCGGAAAGTAAGATGCTGGAAAGGCCGTTTTACCAGCCCGGCGCCAGCAGCGTGGAGGGTCTGCCGCTGCTGCTGCAGATGTTTCACACCCAGCCCCTGGTGATGCTGAAGCCGCATTGGCATGCCCAGGTCGAGGTGAATTTCATCGTCCGCGGCGCCGTGCACTACCGCATGGACGAGCACGAGATCGCGCTTTCGGCCGGCGACATGTGCCTGTTCTGGGGCGGCCTGCCGCACCAGATGGACGATGCGTCGGACGATGCCGTCTATGCCGGCGCGCATCTGCCGCTGGTGCACTTCTTCCGGCTGCACCTGCCCGCCGACGTCCGCAACCGGCTGATGACCGGCGCGACATTGGTGACCAATGCCACCGACCGGTCCGACAGCGACAATTTCGAGCGCTGGAACCGCTACGTCCGCTCGGGCGATGCGGGCAAGGCCGAGCACGCCGTCAACGAACTCTTGCTGCGGCTGGAGCGGGTGCGCTTCGAACCCTACCGGCTGGTACCCGAAACGCCGATCGAGCAGGAAGCAGGCAGCCCCTTCGACCAGCAATCGCTGCGCAATGTCGGGCGCATGTGCGACTTCATCGCCGAGAATTTCCTCTACGACATCGACTGCGTCGACATCGCGGCGGCGGCCGACATCCATCCCAAATACGCCATGAGCGTTTTCAAGAAGTCGACCGGCATGACGCTCAACGAGTATGTCAATTTGTTGCGGCTCAGCTACGCCCAGGCGCTGCTGATGCACCAGGACGCCAACGTGCTGCGCGTCGCCATGGACTCCGGCTTCGGCTCGCTCAGCGCCTTCAACAAGTCGTTCCGCAAGCTGGCCGGCATGTCGCCGTCGGATTTTCGCAGAGGCGCGGGCGCCCGATAGTCGATGCACAGGACATGGCTGGGGGACCCGGCGCCGAACACCAAGGCGGTCACGGTTTGGTTTGGCGCCCACGCAACAATGCACCACCGGCCCTGAGGCCGGTGGTGCTCTCTGGACCGTCTGTAGGGGCAGGACCGTTCCAGGGGATCCCTTAGGATCGGACTCGAATGTCGGCCTTTTCTTGACCCACAGCATCGGCCGAACAGATGAAGGAGCCCGCCAACTGACCAAGAATCTCGATGCTACGATGCGCCGCCGCGCACACATGATTTGCAATTTTATTCGGCGTCGGCTGGCTGGTGCCGTGCAGCCCAAACGCGAAAAAGCCGCGGCGAACCGCGGCTTTTCGATGCTTGATTCCCCTTCCGGGAAACTGGAGCGGGTGAAGCGATTCGAACGCTCGACCCCAACCTTGGCAAGGTTGTGCTCTACCCCTGAGCTACACCCGCTCGCGCGGCTTTTGGGCCGCAAGCCGAGCCTATATGGCTGAAGGGCGCGGCGATTGCAACAGGGAAATCGCAGGTTTTTTGGGCCGCACCCGGCGACGTAAACGAGCCTTCCCTGGCCCGGACAGGAACGCAATCGGCAGCCTTGCTGCGCAACGGTCTTGTCTCGGCGGCGTCATTGGCCGTAAACGGCATGATCCGAACCGCGACAACAAGCCAAACCGCAACAACAGAAGGTCCGACAAGAAACGACATGCCGAAAACCGAAGCCGAGCTTTTCGCCTTTCTCGCCGATCTCGGGATCGAGGTCTCGACCCTGCGCCATCCGCCGCTGTTCACGGTCGCCGATTCGCAGGCGCTGCGCGGGGAAATCGCCGGCGGGCACACCAAGAACCTGTTCCTCAAGGACAGGAAGGACAATTTCTTCCTGGTCAGCGTCGATGAGGAGGCGGTGGTCGATCTCAAGCAGATCCACCAAATCATCGGCGCCGCCGGGCGCGTTTCCTTCGGCAAGCCGGAGATGCTGATGGAGCTTCTCGGCGTCGTTCCGGGTGCGGTCACCGTGTTCGGCTTGATCAACGATAGGCAGTTGCGGGTCAAGGTCGTTCTCGACCAGGAGTTGATGCGCCATGCCGTCATCAACGCCCATCCGCTAACCAACGAGGCGACGACATCGATCGCCGCCGCCGACCTGGTCAAATTCGTCGAGGCAACCGGGCATGATGCTGTTATCTTGAAAGTCACGGCATGATCGCCACATGGATGACGATAAACCGACTTCTGAGTGAGAATTAAGGATGTTGCGCCGGGCTGGCGGCCGGGCGGCGACCGAAAGGGCACGAGATGAGCGACAACAATCAATTTGGCGGCCCATTTGGCGGCAATGGCGGACAGTATGCCACCAGTGTGCAGTATGGCGGCACTGACGCCAGCCCCGCGAAAGTCGCGCTTGGCGACCCGCCTGTCGCCGTCGACGTCATCAAGGAGACGACGACCGCAGCATTTGCCGCCGACGTCATCCAGGAATCGCGCCGTCAGCCGGTGCTGGTCGATTTCTGGGCGCCATGGTGCGGGCCCTGCAAGCAGCTGACGCCGCTGCTGGAAAAGGCGGTCACCGCCGCCGGCGGCAAGGTCAAGCTGGTCAAGATGAACATCGACGACCATCCTTCGATCGCCGGACAGCTCGGCATCCAGTCGATACCGGCGGTCATCGCGTTCAGGGACGGCCAGCCGGTCGACGGCTTCATGGGCGCTATTCCCGAGAGCCAGATCGCCGCGTTCATCCAGAAGGTCGGCGGCAACAAGAATGGTGCGCCGCAGGTGGCCGAGGCGCTTGCCGCGGCCGCGGAGGCGCGCGCCGCCGGCGATGTGCAGACCGCAGCGGATATTTACGACGCGATCCTGGAACAGGCGCCGGAGACGATCGAGGCCATTGCCGGGCTGGGCGATCTGCTGTTCGAGGCCGGCGATGCCGAGGGCGCCGAAGCCGTGCTGGCGCGGGCGCCGGAGGCCAAGAAGGATGCGCCGCCGCTCGCCGCGCTGCGCGCCAAGATGGCGCTTGCTGCGCAGGCGGCAGCACTTGGCAATCCGGCCGAGCTCGAGCGACGCCTGGCTGAGAACCCCGGGGATCATCAGGCACGTTTCGAGCTTGCTATGATCCAGAACGCCAACGGCGAGCGCATGGCCGCAGCCGACAATCTGCTGGCGATCGTCAAGGCCGATCGCTCGTGGAACGACGACGGCGCCAAGACGCAGTTGCTGCAGTTCTTCGAGGCATGGGGCATGACCGACGAGGCAACGCTGGCGGCGCGGCGCAAATTGTCGTCGCTGCTGTTTTCCTGAGCGCAGCCTCAAGCTGTTTTTGCGTGACGGTCTTGCGGTCGGCGACGGCTGCGCCAGATTAGGAGGCCTGACCGATCCGTTCTTCGCCTGGTGACGATTTTGCGCCAGGTTGCTAAGGGATGGGCGGGCTTGATGCGCTTCTTGAGGGAGCGAGCGGAGGTTTGACGTGCAGGCGGGAAACGCGCATTACCGGCTCGATACGGATTTCCCGCCGACGGTGCCGATCTTCCCGCTTGAAGGCGCCTTGCTGCTGCCGGGCGGCCGCATGCCGCTCAACATTTTCGAGCCGCGCTATCTGGAGATGGTGGACGAGGCGATCGCCGGACCGCGGCTGATCGGCGTCATACAGCCCAGCCTCGACGGCGCGCGGCGTGCCGACGGCGAGCCGGCGCTTTGCAATGTCGGCTGCGCCGGACGCATCATCGCGCTTTCCGAGAGCGGCGACGGCCGCTACCTGATTTCGCTGCAAGGCGTGTGCCGGTTCCGCATCGTGCAGGAGCTTGCGGTCAAGACGCCCTTCCGCCAGTGCCGGTTTGCGCCCTTTCTCACCGATCTCGACGAAGATCAGGCGGAGGCCGAGATCGACCGGCCGGCGCTGCTCAAGGCATTTCGCGCCTATTTGCAGGCCAACGATCTTGAAGCCGACTGGGAAAGCGTCAGCCGCGCCGAAAACGCCATGCTGGTCAATGCGCTGTCGATGATGGCTCCCTACGGGCCGGCCGAGAAACAGGCGCTGCTCGAAGCGGCGGACCTGAAGACACGCGCCGAAACGCTGATCGCCATCACCGAAATGGCGCTGGCACGCGAAAACGAGGATTTCGGCTCGAGTTTGCAGTAGGCAAAGTAAAAGGAACGCTGGGACTAAGCCAATTGCGGAAGTCGGCGCCGCCCCTCATCGCCCTGCCGGGCACTTCTCCCCGTATAGGGACGGGGAGAAGGGGCTTTCGGCAGCCTTGGCGGACGTTCTGCAACGCGGGTGATTGGCGAAACCATCGATGAGAGCGTCCCTCTCCCCGTCACTATACGGGGAGAGGATGCCGGCAGGCAGGTGAGGGGCAGCGTCAACGCACGAAGACTGAGGACGAACGAGAGGACTGGCAAAAATGGTGGACGGGCGTGAGGGAAAGAAGGTCAATGTCGATCCCAAGCTGCTGGAATTGCTGGCCTGTCCGCTGACCAAGGGTCCGCTTAGCTGGGATCCGGAGCGCGGCGAGCTCATCTCGAGGGTCGCGCGGCTTGCCTATCCGGTGCGTGACGGCATTCCGATCATGCTGCCTTCGGAGGCACGCTCGCTCCCCTTCGACGACGGATTGCCGCCGCCGCGGTTGGGTGGGCCGTCCTGAAGCGTGGTGATCCTTCGCTGTCCCGCCGACACATCCCCTATTGAAAATTGCGCCCCTTGGGCATGACCCTTTCTGCCTTCCCCGCGATGTCCTGCCGGTCGTTTTGCACGACAGGGACATCGGGCTTCTCCTGCAAAAGCACGGACAGCCAGGGTGTCAGGTCCTCGACCTTCTCGGCGACGATGTGGATGACGTCCGATTCCGACTGCAGTTTGCCGGTGACGCGGACCAGCCGCGCGCCCATGACAATGGGCCGGTAGCGGTTGAAGGTTCTTTCCCAAAAAATGACGTTGGCGACCGCCTGCTCGTCTTCCAGCGTCAGGAAAATCGCTTTGGCGTTACCCGGCCGCTGCCGCACCAGGACAAGGCCGGCGACCGAAACGCGCTTGCCGTCCCGAACCTGGCCGAGGCGCGCATTGGGGGTGACGCCGGAACGGTCGAGCCGCTGGCGCAGAAAGGCAAGCGGATGCGCCTTCAGCGACAGGCCGAGCGAGCGGTAGTCGTGGACGACGTGCTCGCCGAGCGGCATTGTCGGCAGCCTGGTCTCGGGCTCGAGATCGCGCAAGCGGATCTCAGGTCGGTCGAACAGCGGCAGGGTCTCCGTGGCACTCCTGCCGTCGAGCGCGCGGACCGCCCACAGGGCGTCGCGGCGGTCGAGGCCGAGCGAACGGAAAGCGTCGGCTTGCGCCAGCTTCTCGATCTCGTTGACGTAGAGGCCCGAGCGCAGCCAGACATCGCGAACGGATGCGTAGCGGTCGCCGCGTCTGGCGACAAACACCTCCATGCGCTCCTTCGACAGGCCCTTGACCTGGCGAAAACCCAGCCGGACGGCATGATTGGTCCGGATGACGCCGCGCATCTGGGCATGGCGGTCGAGAATGCGGGTTGGATCGAAAGGCACTTCTTCCAGCGCGCAATCCCAACCGGAAAAATTGACGTCGACCTCGCGGATTTCAACGCCATGGTCGCGCGCGTCGCGGACAAGCTGAGCCGGCTGATAAAATCCCATCGGCTGGGAATTCAGGATCGCGGCGCAGAACACGTCGGGATAGAAGGTCTTGAACCAGCAGGAGGCATAGACCAGCAGGGCGAAGGAGGCGGCATGGCTTTCGGGAAAGCCATATTCGCCAAAACCCTCGATCTGCTTGAAGCAGCGCTCGGCGAAGTCCTTTTCGTAACCCCGCAAAATCATGCCGTCGACCATCCGCCTGCGATAATTGCCGATCGTGCCGGTGCGCTTGAAGGTGGCCATGGCGCGGCGCAGTTCATCGGCCTCGCCCGGCCTGAAGCCGCCGGCGACGATGGCGATCTTCATCGCCTGTTCCTGGAACAGCGGCACGCCCAGCGTCCTGCCGAGTATCTCTTCCAGTTCCGGCTTGGGATATTCGGGCTTTTCCTTGCCTTGCCGGCGGCGCAGATAGGGGTGGACCATGTCGCCCTGGATCGGGCCGGGCCGCACGATCGCCACCTCGATGACGAGGTCATAGAATGTTTTCGGCCTGAGCCGCGGCAGCATCGACATCTGGGCGCGCGATTCGATCTGGAAGACGCCGATCGTGTCGGCGCGGCAGATCATGTCGTAGACATGTTTGTCCTCGGCAGGGAGGGTGGCCAGCACATAGGGCCGGCCAAAATCATCCCGCGCATCGGGATAATGATCCTCAAGCAGCGTGAAGGCGCGCTGCAGGCAGGTCAGCATGCCGAGCGCCAGCACGTCGACTTTCAGGATTTTCACCGCGTCGAGATCGTCCTTGTCCCACTCGACCATCTTGCGTTCGTCCATCGCCGTCTTGATGATGGGCACGATCTCGTCGAGCCGGTCCCTGGTGATGACGAAGCCGCCGACATGCTGCGACAGATGACGGGGAAAGCCCATGATCTCGTTGGCGCATTCGATCACCTGCCTTGTCGACGGATCGGTCTGATCGAGGCCGCCGGCCCTGGTCTCCTTTTCGCCGAGCTCCGAGGTCGACCAGCCCCAGATCGAGCTGGACAGCGCGCTCCTGACATCGTCCGACAGGCCCATCGCCTTGGCCACTTCGCGCATCGCCGACCGGCCCCGGTAGCTGACGACGGCCGCGGCAAGCGCGGTGCGCTTGGCGCTGTATTTCGAGTAGATATACTGGATGACCTCCTCGCGCCTTTCATGCTCGAAGTCGACATCGATGTCGGGCGGCTCGTTTCTTTCCTCGGAAATGAAACGCTCGAAAAGCGAATCGATCCGCTCAGGCCCCACTTCGGTGATGCCGATGCAATAGCAGACCACCGAGTTGGCCGCGGAGCCACGTCCCTGGCAGAGTATGCCCTGGCTGCGGGCAAATTTGACGATGTCGTAGACTGTCAGGAAATAGCGCGCGTAATTCAGGCGCTCGATCAAAGCGAGTTCTTCGCGGATGCGCCTGGTCACATCGGCGGGAACGCCCGAGGGGTAGCGTATCGCGGCTCCCTCCAGAGCCAGCCTTTCCAGTTCGGCCTGGGGCCCGAGGCCCGATTCCGTCGGTTCGTCGGGATAGTTGTATTGGAGGTCACTGAGAGAGAAGCTCAATTCGCCGGCAAAGTGCTGCGTTTGCGCCAGTGCCTGCGGATGCCGCCGGAACAGCCGCGCCATCTCCATTGGCGGCTTCAAATGGCGCTCGGCATTGGCCGCCAGTTCCAGCCCGGCTTCGGCAACAGGCACGTTGAGGCGGATCGCCGTCAGCACGTCCTGCAACCGGCGCCGTTCGGACGTATGGTAAAGAACGTCGTTGGTCGCCATCAGCGGAATGCCTGATGCCTCGGCCATGGCAGCCGCCTGCTCGACACGGTAGCGGTCGTTGCCGTGATAATCCGGCGAAACGGCAAGCCGCAGGGTCTTGCCGAAGCGATCTTTCAGGCGGCTGATCAGCCTGAGATCCTGCGCCGGCGCCGACAAATCCGGCAGGATCGCCAGCGACATGCGATCGCCCCATTCGAAAAGGTCGTCGCGATAGAGCAGCGGTGCGCCCTTTTCGCTGTCGTCGCGCATATTGGCCTGCGTCAGCATGCGGCACAGATGGCCCCAGCCCTTGCGGTCCTGCGGATAGGCGAGAACGTCGGGCGTGCCATCACAAAAAACCAGGCGGCAGCCGGGATGACAGGAAAGACCTTCCACCTTGGCCTGTTGCCAGGCGCGCACGACGCCAGCCACCGTGTTGCGGTCGGCAAGCCCGATCGACGAAAAGCCCAAAAACTTTGCCGCGACCACCAGCTCCTCCGGTTTCGAGGCGCCGCGCAGGAACGAGAAATTCGACTGGATGCCGAATTCGGCGTAGGGAACGACCGCCAGCGCATTCATGCGAAGACCCCGTGCATGAACCAGCGCGGCGCCGCCTGCGAGGCGCCGTAGAGCCCCTGGCGATAAAGCCAGTAACGGCGGCCGTCGCTATCCTCGATGCGGAAATAATCCCGGGTCGCTTCCTGCCCCGCTGCCTCCCGCCACCATTCCGCGGCGATGCGTTCCGGCCCTTCGGCGCGCGCCACCCGGTAGAGCGCGCGCCGCCAGCGGAAGTTCAGCGGCGGTCCTTCAGGCATTTCGGTGGCCGGCACCTCGATCGGCTCGGGCGAGCGGAACAGCCGGATCGGCCGTTCCGGCCGCAAGACAGGCCTAGTGTCTTTCATCTTGCCCGGCGTCTTGTCCGGCTTCTTCGGCGCAGAGACCCTTTGCGGCGCCTCCGCATAGGAATGCGTGGCGACGGCGCGCTCGGGCAGATGACTCTCGACGGCAACCGGTTTCAAAACCGCGCTGTCACCGAGCCGGGCGCGGATGCGGTCGGCGAAAAGGGCGATGTCGGCGCCGTCATCGCGCGTCTCGCCGGTCAGATCCGCCTGCTGCATGTCGGAGGCCGCGGCCGACAGCACCGAGAGGCGCACGAGATCGAAGCCATAGCCGGCATCGATGTCCTGTTCGAGCGCGGCAAGCCTCTCGTGGAACAATTTCTGGATCAGCAGCGGCTCGCGCAACGGCCGCGAGGTGCCGACGGCGATGCGGCTGACGGCGCCGTCGACGCGGAAAAGCAGCAGCGCCAGCCTTCTTGCGCCCTCGCCGCGGCGCTCGAGGTCCGCCTTCAATGTCGTCGCCAGCATTTTCACCAGCCGCTCTATTTCGTCAGTCAGCATGATGGGTTCTGCGAGATAGCGTTCGACCGAAAGCGGCGCCACCGGCAGGCGCGGCGACACCGCCTCGTCGAGGCGGCCGACTGCCTGGTCGAGGCGCAAAAGCAGCGATCTGCCGAAGCGGCGGGCGAGCGGCGCGCGCGGTGCTGCCATGACGGCGCCCGCCGTGCGCAGGCCGACGCTTTCCAGGCTGGCGCGGATGTCAGGCTCGATGCGCAGCGCCGTCAGCGGCAAGGGTGCGAGAAGCGCCTCCTCCTCGCCACCGGGGACGATGCGATCACCAGAAAACCGCGCTGCCGCCCAGGCTGCACCTGGTGTGGCGGCAAGGCCGGCGCGGACATCGAAACCCTGATGGAAAAAGCGCGACAGGATGTCGTCCAGCATCGCCCGTTCGCCGCCGAAAAGATGGGTGCAGCCGGTGACGTCGAGGAACAGGCCATCGGCTGCGTCGATCGCCACCAGCGGGGTGTAGCGGTCGCACCAGTCGGCGAGGCTTTCGAGCAGGCGGCGGTCGCCCTCGGGATCGGCTTCCACGACGTCGATCGACGGATGCATGGCGCGCGCGTCGGCTATGCCCATGCCGCGCTTCAGATGAAGCGCCTCAGCCCGCTCGTCGAGGGCGGCGATGCGCTGCGCGTTCGCCTGGCGATGGCTGATCACCAGCGGCAGGTGATCCGACGGCCGCGAACGCCAGGACCGCCCCAGACGCTGGCGCAGGATCCTTTCCGCGGCGAGATGCGGAAACCACAGGGACAGGATTCGCTGCCCGTTCTTGCCGTCTTTCCCCGGCCCTTCTTTCCTCGAAACTGCGTTCATCGGGGTTCCACTCCAGTGTGAATTGTCCTGGCAAGGCGGTGCGGCTCTTGCCGATGCTGACGGTGAAGGCGGGACGGCCGATCGAGCCGGCGAGCGGCCCGGCGATCGTCTGGCGTGGTGCCGACGGCGCCGCCGACAGGACGAGGCGGACGGGTGCCGCCGTCGGCTCGGGTTCGCCGGCCTGGCGCAGCAAAAACACCGGCCGGCCGGCGCTCTGTGCCCGGGCGTGCAGCCGCCGCGTCGCGGTGAGGTCCAGCCGCTGCGGACTGCCGCGGATTTCGAGGATGACGGCGGCGAGCGCCGTCATCCGGGCGGCCTCCTCGGCGGTCCACAGCGCATCGAGGAGCCTTGGCGCCTCGGAAAACAGCAATTGCTCCGGCTCGATGCCGAAAAGGCGATGAAGTCCTGTGGCATAGGGGAAGCCGGCCTCGCGGAAGATTTCCGCGGTGCCGATCCACAGGACCGGCAGTCGCGGCCCCTGTTTGAGGATCAGGCTGACGAGCGACAGGGCGAAGCCGGCGACGGCCCCGGCATCGCGGGTCGCGGCGCCATGGATCTCGCTCAGCGCCGCCTTCGGCAGGCCGCCGCCGAGCGCAGTATCGAGATCTTCGGCGCCGGTGCGCAGAAACGCATCGGGCGGCGCCACGGCGAGGCCGCGGCGGACGATTGTCAGATTTTTGGGCGTGACATCAGCTGTTGGATCCTGGGGCGTGACATCAGCTGTTGGATTCCGGGGCGCATCAACGGGGGCTGCGGCCGGCGCCTGCAGGCGCTCGGGCAGCGTTCCCTCGATCTTCGCGATCTGGCGGCGCAGGGCAAAAACAGTCTCCCGCGCCACGGCGCTTGTCGCCATGACGGTCAGCTTCCACTCACAATTGTTCCTGTTATGTTCTAATAGATTCCAGAGGGCGGCCGAAGAGTCAAGCGGAGTCATGGGGAATTTATTCCTGTCAGGGAAAGGCGGCAACCCGGCTAATTGCCGAGTCCGGCGCGAAAGCCTATATGCCGGGATCAGAAGGACAAAGCATGGCCCGCATCTACAAAACCCGTACCTGGCACGACGAGCTTTCGCCGTCGATGGAGGAAATGGAGTTCCTGGCGCTAGAAGCTTACGCCCATCTGCCGGAGGAGTTTCGCAAGCTGACCGGCGAGATCGTCATCCAGATCGCCGAATTCCCGACCGACGAAATCATGGACGACCTGTCGCTGGAAACGCCTTTCGACCTGCTCGGCCTGTTCGAGGGGCGCGGCATCGCCGAGCGCTGGAATCCGCAGACCGGCGAGGGGCCGAACCGCGTCACGCTCTACCGCCGCGCCATCCTCGACTACTGGGCCGAGAACGAGGAGACGCTGGGCGATATCGTCACCCATGTGCTGATCCACGAGATCGGCCACCATTTCGGCCTGTCGGACGATGATATGGAGCGGATCGAAGAGGCGGCCGAGTAAAGGGATCGACGTCTCATTCCTTCGCGGCCCCCCTCTGTCCTGCCGGACATCTCCCCCTCAAGGGGGAGACTGGCAGCTTTGGCCCGCACCGCACACCCTGCAACTCTGAAGATTGGCGAAAGCCGATGCGACATCCGATCTCCCCCCTTGAGGGGGAGATGTCCGGCAGGACAGAGGGGGGTGCTGGCCCGCCGACATCTGGAAGATGTTTATGCTCGATGCGATGTCACCAATCGCTGAGCTTGGTGCCAGGGCCGTATTCCTGGCCCTCGACATCCTTCACCACGGCCTGGCCGCAGCGCATGACCTTGGTCTGCTTGTCGTAGGAATAGGTTGGCGAGCCGAACAGGTGCCAGCCCTTGTTCAGCGCTGCCGTCACCTTGTGGCAGAAGCTGGAATCGTCCGGGCCGGACAGAAAGCGGTAGAGTTTCATTTTTCATTCCTGTGATAAGTTGCCAATCATGCCGCGCTGGCGGCCGCCTTCGCCAGCAGTTTCTCGGCCTGCGCCAGATGCAGCCGCTCGAGCATTTTTCCGTTCAGCGCAATGACTTGCCTGCCGGCATTTTCGGCAAGCGCGAAGGCCTCCTTGACCGCACGCGCCTCGGCCACGGCTTCGGCAGATGGTGCAAAGGCGCGGTTTGCGGCATCGATCTGGGCCGGGTGGATCAGCGATTTGCCGTCGAACCCCATGGCGGCTGCTTCCGTGCATTCGCGCGCAAAAGCGTCCAGATCACGAAAATCGTTGAAGACACCGTCGAGCAGGTCGAGGCCACCGGCGCGTGCTGCGAGCACCATCTGCATCAGCCATGGCGTGAGATAGCGCCGGTCGGGCGTAGCGAGAATGCCGGTGTCCTTGACCAGGTCGTTCGTTCCGGCAACGAAACAGACCAGCCGCGAGGCCGGATCGCGGCCAAGCTCGGCAATCGGGCCGATGTTGAGCAGCGCCTTGGGCGTCTCGATCATCGCCCACAGCTTCACCGCGTCGGGTGAAAAATTGTCGTCGAGGACGTCGCCGGCTTCCAGGACGTCGCGCGGCGTGTCGACCTTGGGCAGCAGGATGGCGTCGGGCTCGCAGCTTGCCGCCGCCAGCAAGTCCTTGGCGCCCCATTCGCTGGAGAGCGGGTTGATGCGCACGACCATTTCGCAGCGCAGGTTTGCGCGGTGAGCGAAAATATCAGCCAGTTTTTCGCGCGCAAAAACCTTGTCGGCCGGGGCGACGGCATCTTCGAGATCGATGATGACGGCATCGCAGGCCAGCGACGAGATCTTGGCCAGCGCCTTGTCGTTCGAGGCCGGGACGTAAAGCACCGAGCGGCGCGGGCGGCAGGGTTCAGTCATGCCTGATCTATGCCTTCTGGAGGCGATCGAAGCAAGCACACAGGGCAATCGCTTCGGGCAGTCATAGCTTGCATTGGACGCAAGCCAATCATCGAAGTTGGCGCCGCCCCTCATCGCCCTGCCAGCCCCTTCTCCCCGTATAGGGACGGGGAGAAGGGGCTGGCGCAGCCTCGAAGCCATTCTTGCAACGCTGGTGATTGGCGAAACCGGCGATGAGAGCACCCCTCTCCCCGTCACTATACGGGGAGAGGATGCTGACAGGCAGGTGAGGGGCAGCGCAAGCCCCCGGAAGGGGTGACGGGGCGGATTCAAAGCTGAAGTGATTCCTGACCCTGCACAAAAACTGCACAACATTGCGGAAAATCTCCTCGGACCCGCCTCGCTGCCTGCATTTCGGCCGGCGAAAAGGGCGCATGCAAGAGCGCGAAAAGCCCCGTTGGTCCCTGCCCCTCCGCGATGACGATTGCTGGCTCATCGATCCGCCGCGTTCGGCGACTCTCTTTCCCTTCATCCGCAAATCTCCGCCCCCCGGCCGGATCAAAGCCGCTGAGAAAACCCGATCATGACATCGCTGCTTACCGCCGCGCCGGGCACTTGCGCGCGCTTCGGCGTTGCCGTCCTGCTTGCCGCGCTGGCCGATTTCTTCTTCTATGGGCAGCCGGTCGGCATCACGCTCTTCCTGTTCGGCATGACGCTGGCCGCCGCGGCCGCGGCGCTCCAGCCGTCGGCGCTCGGCGCCGGCCGGGCCTGGTTCAAACCCGTTGCCCTGCTTGTCGGGCTACTGCCGTTCCTTGAAAATGTCAGCGCGCTGTCCGTCGCGATCGGGCTTGCGGCGCTGGCCGTCTTTACGCTTTCGCTGGTCGGGCGGCTGCGGCGCGGATTTGCCCGCATTGCCGGCCAGGTCGCGCTGTTTCTGCTCGCAGCGCCGTTTCGGTTCGTCCACGATTTCGTCCGCTGGCGCAAGGCGGCGCGGCGGCTTGGCCGGCGGCGCATCGGCTTCGCGGCGATCGCCGTCTGGATCATGCCGCTGACCCTGGGCGCAGTGTTTCTGGCGCTGTTCGGCGCCGCCAATCCGGTTATCGAATACTGGCTGTCGCTGATCGATCTCCACGCACTGCTCGACCTCATCCAGCTGCCGCGGCTGGCCTTCTGGCTGGTCGTGCTTGCCGGCGTCTGGGCTTTTTTGCGCCCGCGCCTGCCGCGCTTCTTGCGCCGCATTGCGCGTCGGGTGACACCTGTCCCTGTCAGCGCGGTGACGACGACGACAAACCCCGCCAGGGCGATCGAGGACATCATCTTCGGCAAGGCCGCCATCCTTCGCGCGCTGGTCATCTTCAACATCCTGTTCGCGATGCAGACCGCGCTCGACGCCACCTATCTGTGGGGCGGCATCGCCCTGCCCGACGGGCTGACCTACGCCGCCTATGCGCATCGCGGCGCCTATCCGCTGATCGTCACGGCGCTGCTCGCCGCCGGTTTCGTGCTGGCGGCGCTCAGGCCGGGAAGTGCCACTTCCAGCGATCCGTTCATCCGCCGGCTGGTCTATGTCTGGGTGGCGCAGAACATCGTGCTGGTCATCTCGTCGATCCTGCGGCTTGAACTCTATGTCGGCATCTATGCGCTGACCTACTGGCGCGTCGCCGCCTTCGTCTGGATGGGGCTGGTGGCGGCGGGCCTTGCCCTGATCATCGCCCGCATCGCGCTCGGAAAATCCAATGAATGGCTGCTTTCCGCCAATCTTCTGACGCTATCGGCGACGCTTTATGCCTGCTCGTTCATCAATTTTGCCGCCCTGATCGCCAACTACAATGTCGAGCACTCATTCGAAATGACCGGCCACGGAACCGAGCTCGATTTCTGGTACCTGCGTTCGCTCGGTCCCAGCGCCCGGCCGGCACTCGATCGCTTCCTCGAGCAGCGGGCCAGGACGAATGCGGCCAGCTTTTCCCCCTACCGCGAACTCGCCCGTTTGCTGGGACAGGACGAGGCCCGCTACCGCGCGGCCCAGGAAAACTGGCGCGCCTGGAGCTTTCGCGACTGGCGGCTCCTTCGCACTCTCGACACGTCTATCCCGTTCGTGGTTCCTCAGGGCTCCGAACCCTTCGTGCCGGGCCGCTGATCGATGCCGCATCACATCCTGATCGCCGACGATGATCCGCACATCCGCGAGATCATCTGTTTCGCGCTCGAAAAGGCCGGCATGAAAACGGATGCGGTAGCCGACGGCGCCGCCGCCTTGCGGGCGATCGAACGCCGCGCGCCCGACCTTGTCGTGCTCGACATCGGCATGCCGGAGATGGACGGGCTGGAGGTCTGCCGGCGGCTGCGGCACACATCGGATGTGCCGGTGCTGTTCCTGTCGGCGCGTGATGAAGAAATCGACCGCATCCTGGGGCTCGAAATGGGTGGCGACGACTATGTCACCAAACCGTTCAGCCCGCGCGAGCTGGTCGCCCGCGTCAACGTCATCCTGCGGCGCGCCCGCCCGGCAAAGGCGGAACCGGCCGACGACAAGCAATTCTCGCATGGCAGGCTGGCTTTGCTGCCGGCCAGCCACACCGCCAGCTTCGACGGCAGGCCGCTGGTGCTGACCTCGATCGAATTCGCCATCCTGAAAGGGTTTCTGGCGCGCCCGGCGCATGTGCTTGGGCGCGAGATGGTGATGGCCAATGCCTATGCCGGCAACATCCATGTCGCCGACCGCACCGTCGACAGCCATATCCGCAACATCCGCGCCAAGCTGGCGGCGGCCGGCTGCACGGACGCGATCGAGACCGTGCATGGCGTCGGCTTCCGGCTCGGCCGGTGCGGCGCGTGACCGCGCAGAAATGGCGCCCGCGCCTCGCCACCATCGTTGTCGCCATCCTGATCATGGTGATGGCGCTGCCGCTGGTCGGCCTGTTCTTCTTCAGGCTCTACGAAAACCAGCTGATCCGCCAGACCGAGGCCGAGCTGATCGCGCAAGGCGCCGCCCTTGCCGCCATCCATGCGCAAGAGGTCCGCGCCGCGGGCATCGCGGCTGAAAAGCTCGGCGCGGCCGTGCCTGCCGACAGCGACAATCCGGACTCTCCCTACCGGCCGATCGAGCCGCGTCTCGATCTTGCGTCCGACAGGGTTCTGGCGACACGGCCCGCGGCGACGGCCGCCACCGTCGATCCCGCCTTCACGGCGATCGGCGCGCGGCTGTCGGGTATTCTTGCCGAGACGCAGAAAACCACGCTTGCCGGCTTCCGGCTGCTCGACCCCAAAGGCGTCGTCATCGCCGGACGCGAAGAGGTCGGCCTGTCGCTCGGCGCCGTCGGCGAGGTTCGCGCAGCCCTTGCCGGCCGCTATGCCAGCGCGCTCCGGCAGAGGGTTCCGAACCAGCCTTCACCTTCGCTCTATTCGGTCAGCCGC
Organism: Mesorhizobium sp. WSM4847; assembly: GCF_055811335.1. NCBI lineage: Bacteria > Pseudomonadati > Pseudomonadota > Alphaproteobacteria > Hyphomicrobiales > Phyllobacteriaceae > Mesorhizobium > Mesorhizobium sp. WSM4847. The sequence goes on from NZ_JBVVPY010000003.1 coordinate 65,051, forward strand.
GGAACGAGAGTCCGCGTCTTCGTCGCCATGCCGGTCGCCGTCGACGGCAAGGTCGCCGGCGTCGTCTATCTGTCGCGGACGCCGAACAACATCGTCAAGCATCTTTATGGCGAGCGCGGCAAGGTGGTGCTGGCGGCGATCGCCATCCTCGGCGGCACGCTGCTCATCGGCCTGATCTTCCTGCGCACCGTCAGCCGGCCGATCTACGCGCTGATGGAGCGGACAAAGCGGATCGCCGCCGGTGATCGAGCAGCGATCAGGCCGCTCGACCATCATGGCACGCGCGAGATGGCAGCGCTGTCCGACGCTTTCCTCGAGATGGCCGAAAAGCTGCATGCGCGCTCCGACAGCATCCAGACCTTCGCCACCCATGTCTCGCACGAGCTCAAATCGCCGCTGACGGCGATCCAGGGGGCGGCCGAACTGCTGCGCGATTCGGGTAGCGCGATGCATGAGGCCGAGCGGCGGCGGTTTTCAGACAATATCGTCACCGACGCCGGGCGGCTCAATCTGCTGGTGCGCCGTCTGCTCGACCTGGCGCGCGCCGAAAATCTTGCGCCCAGCGGCGAAAGCACATCGCTCAGTGCGGCCCTGGCGCTGTTGCCGACCGGGGACAGGCTGGCGCTTCGTATTGAGGCCGGCGGCGAGACCGGCCTGCGCATCTCGGCCGAGAACGCGGCGATCGTGCTGGCCAATCTCATCGACAATTCGGCGCGGCATGGCGCGACGCTGGTCTCGATCACGGCGGCGAGCGCAGGCGGCAGGGCGACGATCCAAGTGAGCGACGACGGCGCCGGCATTTCGGCCAGCAACCGGGCGCGCATTTTCGAGCCATTCTTCACCACACGCCGCGATTGCGGCGGCACCGGTATGGGCCTCGGCATCGTTCTGGCCCTCCTGAAAGCGCATGATGGCACGATCCGCCTGGTTGACTCCGAGCGCGGCGCGCGCTTCGAGATCATCTTGCCGGCTGCATGAATTGGAGCCTGAACCCGAAAACCGGCTTTCGGGATCATGCTTTGGAACTGGAGAAGCGAAAAGTGCGCTACGACGTCGTCATCATCGGCGGAGCCATCGTCGGCTCCTCGATCGCCTATTATCTGCGCGCGGAAGGGTTTTCAGGCTCGATCGCGCTGGTCGAGCGCGACCCGCAGTTCGCCCATGCGGCGACGACACTGTCCTGCGCTTCGATCCGCCAGCAGTTTTCGATTCCGGAAAACATCCGGCTGTCGCAGTTCACGTTGAAACTGTTCCGGCGGCTGACGGCAGAGTTCGGGGCCGACGCCGATATCGGCTTTCGCGAAGGCGGCTACCTCATCCTTGCCGGCGAGAACGGGTTGCCGATCCTTGAGGCCAACCACCAGACGCAGTTGGCCGAGGGCGCCGACATCGTGCTTGAGGATGCGGAGGCGCTCGTCCGCCGGTTTGCATGGCTGTCGGCCGAGGGCATCACCGCCGGCGCCTATGGCCGCAGCGGCGAGGGCTGGTTCGACGCGCATGCCATGCTGATGCTGTTCCGCAAGGCGCTGCGCGACAAAAAGATCGATTTCATCACCGCCGACGTGACCGGCATCGAACGGCAGGGCGACCGTGTCACCGGCGTCAGCCTCGACAATGGCGAAAGGCTCGATGCCGGCATCGTCGTCAACGCCGCCGGGCCGAATGCCGGAAAAGTCTCGGCAATGGCCGGACTGGTGCTGCCGGTGGAACCGCGCAAGCGCAATGTCTTCATCTTCGAGGCGCGCGAGAAATATGACGACATGCCGCTGCTGGTCGATCCCTCAGGCATCTATGTCCGGCCGGAAGGCTCGGTCTACATCACCGGCGGGGCCGAACCGGAAGAGGGCGACGACCCCGCCGATCCCAGCGATTTCGAACCCGACTGGCCGCTGTTCGAAGAGGTAATCTGGCCGGTGCTGGCGACCCGCATTCCGGCCTTCGAGGCGATCAAGCCGACGCGCGCCTGGGCCGGTCATTACGACTACAACACGCTCGACCAGAACGCGGTGATCGGCCCGCATCCGCAGGTCGGGAATTTCCTGTTCGCCAACGGTTTTTCCGGCCACGGCCTGCAGCAGGCGCCGGCGGTCGGCAAGGCGCTGGCCGAGCTGATCGTGCATGGCGGCTACCGCACGGTGGACTGCTCGGCGTTTGGGTATGAGCGCGTTGCCGAGGGGCGGGCTTTCAGGGAGTTGAATGTGATCTGAGGCTGGCGGACAGAGGGGGGTGCTGTCCTGGGTGCTGTCCCTCGGCACCAAAAGGTTCCGCACCGCAAGGCCAGCCGTCAGCGCTCGCGGCCAAACCAGAACGCGTCCGCCATCCGCGTCATGCCGATCCGTTCGTAGAAGCCGACGGCGTCGGGCACGGAGATCAGTGACAGGGCGACGGATGGCCCGAGCTGCCGCCGCGCTTCGTCGAGCAGGCCCTTGCCGATGCCGAGCCCTTGCGCCGATTTGCAGACGGCGAGCTCGGAAATATAGCACACCCACGAGAAGTCGGTGATGCCTCGGGCGAGGCCAATCAGCGGCTTGCCAGGCGCATCGAGGCGCGCCGTCAACACCAGATCTGCATTGGCAAGCATCGCCTTCAGACGGACGTCGTCATCGATGGGCCGAGTGACGCCGAGGCCGGATTCCACCAGCACGCGGCGGAACTCGGCTGCGTCGAGGTTCGGTTCGGTGGCGTAGAGTACTTTGGGACGTGTTGTCATGCCGGCCAAGGTGCACCATAGGGCGGCAACTTTGAAGCGGTCCGTGCTCTAGGACCAAAGCTTGCGAAAACAGCCGCCTTTTATTTGCCTGCAGCTTTGTGTAAACCGGGCGCCAATACATCCCCGCAGCGAAAAGAAGACGGGCAAGACCTATGGAAAAATTCACCAAGCTCACCGGCGTTGCCGCGCCGATGCCGATCGTCAATGTCGACACCGACATGATCATTCCCAAGGATTATCTCAAGACGATCAAGCGCACCGGGCTCGGCAGCGGACTGTTTGCCGAAATGCGCTACACGGACGACGGCTCGGAAAACCCCGACTTCGTGCTCAACAAGCCGGCCTACCGCAAGGCGCAGATCTTGGTCGCCGGCGACAATTTCGGCTGCGGCTCGTCGCGCGAGCATGCGCCGTGGGCGCTGCTCGACTTCGGCATACGCTGCGTCATCTCGACCTCGTTCGCCGACATTTTCTACAACAACTGCTTCAAGAACGGCATCCTGCCGATCACCGTCAGCCCGGAGGATCTGGACAAGCTGATGGACGACGCCTCGCGCGGGTCCAACGCAACGCTGTCGATCGACCTCGAAGCCAAGGAAATCAGCGGACCGGACGGCGGCGTGGTCAAGTTCGACCTCGACGACTTCAAGCGGCACTGCCTCTTGAACGGGCTCGACGATATCGGCTTGACCATGGAGAAGGCCGACGCCATCGCCTCGTTCGAGAAGAAGAACGCCGAGCTGCGGCCCTGGGCCTGAACGACAGGCCGGGCTCGTGGCGGCTGAACGGAGGGACAGGCATGACACGTTCGCTGCTTGCCGGCGCCTGGGCGCTGGCGTGGACTCTGATGCCGGTGGCTGGCGCGCATGCACAGACCGACACGGTGCTCGTGCCGGCTGACGATGCGTCCGGCGGGGCCGCCGACCTGGGCGCGTCGAGCAATGCGGCCCTGGCCGAGGATGACGGCCAAGCACCGGTCCCGTTCGAGAATGGGCAGCTGACCATCACCCAGCAGGAAGACTATGGCGAGAAGGTGCTGGCCTATGACGGCAAGCAGCTGGCGCGCAATTACGATGTCTTCTTCGACAGGATTGTCGAGGTCGGCGGCGTCACGGTGGCGCTGGTCGATGTCGGCGACGGCGGCAATCAATGCGGTCCGGCCAAGGTGATCGTGTGGAAGCCGGAAGGCGGCACGATCCAAACGACCACCGTCGAGCAGGACGAATGCGGCGCACCGCCGGCCGCGCTATCCGACGGCGCCATCTATTTCGTGCCCAATCTCTTGCCGGGCGAATCGAAGCCGGCGCTGCAATGGTCGCCGACCGGCGGGTTGTCGACCTCGGGCAACCTCGCCTACATGCCGGAGCCGGGTACAGGCTGGAAAGATGTCGACCCGGCGAAATACGACAGCATCGTCGATGCCTTCCATAACGAGGCCGTCTACAGGCAAGCCGCGTCGCTGCTCGGCAAGGAGATGCCCGACATGGCGACCAGCCTGCTGGTCGGCGGCGGCACCGAGAAAACCACCTCGGGCGTCTTCCACGCCAGCGGCTGCATCCCGCATGATTGCGGCGGCGACGACGGCTTCATGGCGATCGATCCGGCCAACCACAAGCTCTATTTCGCCCGCCGCGGCGACAAGCCCGAGCCGGATGCGTGGCCGGCGGTGAACACGTGGCCGGCCGAGGTCAGGGAAGCGATGGACAAGGCGCTCGGTTCGCCGAACTAGCTTCTCTGCTTCATGCCTTCGTTCCCAAGGCGGGGCCGAGCGGCGGCAGTCGTACTCAGACCATCGACAAAAAAGCCCGGCGCATCGCCGGGCTTTCCGTCGAATAGAGACTTGTATCACTCGCCGTCGATCGCCGTGGCGATGCGGGCGATGGCCTGTTGATAGTTGCTCGCGTCATTCCAGCCGGCAATTGCACCGAGATTCGCCTGTGCGCTGGCACCCGCCTGCCAACCATGAGCCTTGAGGAAGTTGGCGGTGGAAGCCAACGCAGTGGCCTTGTCGCGCAGATTTCCGCTGCCGACCCCGTATTTCAAGACATTTCCGGGCAGGAACTGCGTATGGCCAATCTCGCCATGCATGGCGCCGACCGACGAGGCGCTCAACGCGCCGCGATCAACCAGTTTCAGGGCTGCAACAGCATGCGGGTAGAAGAACTCCGGGCGGCGGCAATCATAGGCGAGCGTTACAATGGCAGAGACCGTATTCTGCTTGCCCAAGAAGGAACCGAAGCCGGTCTCCATCCCCCAGATGGCGAGCAACACACCCGGCGTCACGCCGTAGGTCCGTTCGATCTTGTCGAACAGCGCCGCGTTCGACTTCTTCAGTGAACGGCCCTTGGAAATGATCGTGGACGCGCCACGGCGCTTCATGAAAGCATCCACCGAGCCACCGAAAGCCTTGTGGATAGCGCGGTCGGCGGCGATCGTCCTTTTTGCGTAGGTCGCACTAGCCAGAGCGGCCAGACCCTTCGAGCCTACACCGCTGGCCCTTGCTTCCTGCGCGAACTCCGCCTTCCACGCTTCGAAGCCCGCGCCCGTTTTGCCGCATTGGGCGGCCTGTGCCGCTGTTGCCGCCGCAAGCATCATCGATGCCGCCGCCGCTAAAATCTTTGCCTTGGCAAAAAATGCCATGTTGCTCTCCTGGTTGCCTGGATCTTGTCCCAAATACGAATTTGCCAGCGAAACGCCCGCTTGTCACCGTTGGAGCGATTTGCGCCCACTTGGACGCAGTACGCTCCAACACTTTACAATCTGCGCATCGTGCTTTCCGAAAATCGGCACCGATTTTCGAGCCGATGCGCTAAGAACTCGTTTACGCATCCTCGCCGCAGCGCTGGCGAATGCCGGACAACTTGCTTACGATCAAGTAATTATTGTGGCGGGGGGCTAGAATATTCATGGAAGACGTTGACGTCGTGGTCATCGGCGCCGGTTCGGCGGGACTTTCCGCCGCCAGGACCCTGCGTGCGGCCGGCCTTTCCTTCAAGCTGGTCGAAGCGATGAACCGTATCGGCGGCCGCGCCTGGACCAGCGACCAGCATTTCGGTGTTCCTTTCGACATCGGCTGCGCCTGGCTGCACGCGGCCGACCGCAATCCCTACTTTCCCGAGGCGCAAGCCGCTCGCTGGACGCTCCATCATCACGACATGAATGTCGATCATCTCTACTATCGCAACCGAAAGGCGAGCGAGGACGAAGAGGCCGCGATGAAGGCGGCCGATATCAGGCTGTTCGAGCTGCTGGCGGCGCATGAGGTCAAGGTTGGTGACGACGACCGTCTTTCGGCCCTGCTCGCCAAAGGCCATGCGCCGCGCGCCGCCGCCACCTTTGCCGGGCCGATGGACTTTGGCGCCGACGAGGACGAGATATCGATCCGCGACTTTCAGGCTGCCGCCGATCTCGATCCGAACTACTTCACCAAGGAGGGGTTCGGCGCGCTGGTCGCCCGTTTCGGCGCCGACGTGCCGGTCGAGCTGTCGACGCCGGTGCGGAAAATCCTCTGGGACGTGCCCGGCGTCGCCTGCGTCACCGATCGCGGCATCATCCGCGCCAAGGCGGTCATCGTCACCGCCTCGCCGGCGGTGCTCGCCTTCGAGGAGATCGAATTCGCGCCGGCGCTGCCAGACAGGCATTTCGCTGCCTTCTTCGACCTGCCGATGGGCATGCTGACCAAGCTGCCGGTTGAGATCAGGGGCACAAGGCTCGGGCTGGCGCCGTTCGACGACCTGCTGATCGAGCGGCTGGCCAGGCACGACATCTACTTCCTTTGCTTTCCCTTCGACCTCGACCTGATGGTCGGCTTCGTCGGCGGCGATTTCGCTTGGGAGATGTCGGCGGCGGGCGAGGCGGCAGGCGTCGACTTCGTCGTCGATCGGCTGTGCGCCATCTTCGGCGGCGACGTCAGAAAACATGTCGGGCGCGCCATGATGACCAATTGGGGCGGCGAGCGGTTCGTGCGCGGCGCCTATGCGGCGGCCCGACCCGGCCGTTCGCAGGCGCGCGCCACGCTGATGCAGCCGGTGGCGGAAAAAATCTTCTTCGCCGGCGAGCATCTGGCCGGTTCGCTGATGCAGACCTGCGGCGGCGCCAGGCTATCGGGCGAGGCGGTGGCGAGAACGGTCGCCGCCCAGCTTGCGGCAAAATAGCAACAGCAGGAACGCCGGCCGCCGACAGGCGTTTGGGCGATATGCCGCTGCGCACTATATCCGGGCCACATAATTTGAGACCTGGTGATTCGAGATTGGGATGAAGCTCTTCGATTGCCCGCATTGCGGCCACCGCCTCTATTTCGAGAACGCCCAGTGCCTGAACTGCGCCAGCTCCGTGCTCTACGATCCCGGGCATGCGCGCTTCGTGCTGTCTGGCGCCGGCGGCGTTTTCCAGTGCACCAATGCCGACGAGTGCGCCTGCAACTGGATGGCGGAACCTGGCCATGCCTTCTGCGGCGCGTGCGCGCTGAACCAGCTGATCCCGGACCTTTCGGTCGATGGCAACCGCCGTCGCTGGATCCGCGTCGAAGCGGCAAAGAAGCGGGCCATCTATTCGCTGCTAGCCGCCGGACTGCCGGTCGCGCCCAAGCGGAACGCCGGCGACGAGGCCGGCCTCGCCTTCGACTTCCTTGCCGATCCGATCGGCGGTCCGGGTGGCGCGCGCATCCTGACCGGCCATGACAACGGCCTGATCACACTCAATGTCGCCGAGGCGGATTCGGCCGAGCGCGAACGACGGCGCGTCGAGATGGGCGAGAACTATCGCACTTTGCTCGGCCATTTCCGCCATGAACTCGGCCACTATTACTGGGACCGCCTGATCCGCGACGACCCGCAACGGCTTGCCGCCTTCCGCACATTGTTCGGCGACGAGCGCGCCGATTACGAGCAGGCGCTGAAGGCCTACCATGCCAATGGCGCGCCGCCCGACTGGCAGCAGGACCACATTTCCGCCTATGCCACGTCCCATCCCTGGGAGGACTGGGCCGAGACATGGGCACACCATCTGCACATCACCGATACGCTGGAGATGGTGCATGCGCTGAATTTCCCGCTCGGCCGGCTGGAAACCATGGAGGCCAACGACCTGTCGCGGGGCGACACCGGCGGCGAGCTCCAGCCGGCGCCGTCGGAACCTGCCGCCGTTCCCGAACCGTTCGAAAAGATCCTGGCCCGCTGGCTGGTGCTGTCGGAAGCGTCCAACTCGATCAACCGCTGCATGGGCTTGCCGGACCTCTATCCCTTCGTCATCTCGGAGCTGACGGCACAGAAGCTGGCCTTCGTCCATGAACTCCTGACCGGAGTCGTGAAAGAAACCGGAACAAAACGTGAGCCGGCCGAGGCGTTTTAGCCGGAACGCATGAGGTCTTGTTTCGTTTTCGTTCGCGAGGGACCATCAACACGGAGCGAAACCATGAAGCGCATACTGTTTCCTGCTGTCGCCGGAGCGCTTGTCGCCATGTCCGGCACAGCCTTGGCCGATACCGCCGTTTCGGCGGTCGCCGATCTTAACATTCGCGCCGGCCCAGGGCCGCAATACCCGGTGATCGGCGTGCTCGCCGCCGGCCAGTCGGCAACGCTCGATGGCTGCATCCAAAACAGCAAATGGTGCACCATAGCCGAGGCCAATGGCCAAGGCTGGATCTATTCCGACTATGTGACGGCCGATTTCGGCGGCAACGAGGTCGTCCTGACCCGGCGCCCGGCCGACGCAGACATTACCATCGTCGAAGCCCCCGCCGATGTCGACGATCCCGACATCTATACCGGAGCGATCGTCGCTGGCGAGCCGATGGAGCCGATCAGGCGGCCGCCGGCCGAAGTCCGAACCTACATCGAGACCAACCGGGTCGACCCGGTTTATCTCGAGGGCGAGGTGGTTACCGGCGCGACCTTGCCCGATTCCGTCGAGTTGCGCGAGATTCCGGACTATGACTACCGCTATGTCTATGTGAACGGTCAGCCGGCACTGGTCGACCCCGGCACCCGACGCATCATGTACGTCGAGCGCTGACGGTGCCGAACAGGGCAATCGCCTTGGACGAATGACGGAACTGTCGAAGTCGGCGCCGCCCCTTATCGCCCTGCCGGGCGCTTCTCCCCGTATAGTGACGGGGAGAAGCGCCCTCTTCTGCAATGCTGGCGATTAGCGAAATCGTTGGGAGAGCACCCCTCTCCCCGTTCACGGGGAGAGGATGCCGGCAGGCAGGTGAGGGGCGGCGCCAACGCCGATTGCCGTGACGATTGCGCGGCACGACCCGATCGAATAGATCATGCGACCCGAAGCACCAGCCCGTGAGCCCGCGTGATAGACCCTGCCGCCTTCGAGCGCTATCGGCATACTCCCAACGCCAAGACGACCCTGCCGCGGCTCCTGCTCGGAACGGCGATCGTCGTCCTGTTCTGGGTCGCGACGACCGTCGCCGTGCTGTTCGGCGGCACCTATTTCTTCGTCGTCTGGCAAGCATCGTCCGGCGCCCCGATGGAAGGAGGGGCGGTGCAGAATTTCATGGCCTCGCCCACCGGGATCCTTGCCGCGCTCGCCTCCTTTGCCGGAATCTGGCTCGGCCTGTGGGCTGCCATGCGCTGGGTCCATCGCGAGCCGCTGATGGCGCTGATCGGCACCAGCCGCCGCGTTTCGCGCTCGGGATTTTTTAGGGGATTGGCCGCGGTGCTGGTCACATCGCTGCTCTCCGAGATACTGCTCTATCTCTTGCAGCCCGACATTGCGCGCGGTGCGATCGGCCTGTCGTCCTGGCTGCTGTTCCTGATCCCGATCGCCGCGCTGACCCTGCTGCAGACCTCGTCCGAAGAGGTGCTGTTTCGCGGCTATCTCCTCAGGGGCCTGGCCAACCGCTTTCAAAACCCCTTCATCTGGGCGCTGCTGCCAGGACTTCTGTTCACTGCGATGCATTGGAACCCAGGCTCGACGACCGCCATCAACGCCTGCGTGCTGGCCTCGATCGCCGCTTTTGCGCTGCTCCTGACGCTTGTGGTCTATGCCACGGGCAATCTCGGCGCGGCCTTCGGCGCCCACCTCGGCAACAATCTGACCGGCTTCCTGCTGATTTCGCACCAGCAAAGCTACAATTCCTTCGCCCTGTTCAACGCCAAGCCGCTCGAAGGCCCCGGCTGGACGACGCTTGATGCCGTCCTCATCGCGGCGATCGGCATCGTCTGCAGCCTGTTGACCGTTCTGCTGCTGCTGCACCCGCGCTCGCCGCTGAAGGTCGACCCGGATTTTTGGCACCCCGGCGGCCCAAGCTGATGCGCATCACGCTGGTGGTGCTGCCATAAACCAAACCGGCCCGGTTCAGCGTATTCGGCCCCGCACCTTGACTCCGCGGCCGATTTCCTGTCTACAGCCCGCGAATTCCGCGACGAGTATCCCTCCGAGCAAGCCGACCGGGACGCCGAAGCCTGTTTGAGGCGACGTGCTGTAAATCGATCCTGGAGGCCAACATCCGGCAGCGCTGTGCGCCCCCGGGTGCTTTTTGGCTTTGGGCTTTTGCCTGGACAGCTTGGGTTGGATACTGGGCGCGAACGCATTACCTCTCGGGCATCATCCGGGTGCCAGGGAAAAGGAAGAAGAATGTTTGAATCGCTACAGGAACGTCTTGGTTCGATCCTGAACGGCCTCACCGGCCGCGGCGCCCTGTCCGAGGCCGATGTCTCGGCGGCGCTGCGCGAGGTGCGCCGTGCGCTGCTTGAGGCCGACGTTGCGCTGGAAGTGGTGCGTTCCTTCACCGACAAGGTGCGCGAGAAGGCCGTCGGCGCCGCCGTGCTGAAGTCGATCAAGCCCGGGCAGATGGTCGTCAAGATCGTCCATGACGAGCTGGTCGGGATGCTGGGCGCCGAGGGCGTCGCCATCGACCTCAATGCACCGGCTCCGGTCGTCATCATGATGGTCGGCCTGCAGGGTTCCGGCAAGACCACGACATCGGCTAAGATCGCCAAGCGTCTTACTGAGCGTCAGAACAAGAAGGTCCTGATGGCCTCGCTCGACACGCGGCGTCCCGCCGCGCAGGAGCAGCTCCGTCAGCTCGGCGAGCAGGTCAAGGTCGCCACGCTGCCGATCGTCGAGGGCCAGACGCCGGTCGACATCGCCCGCCGCGCCGTGCAGGCGGCAAAGCTCGGCGGCCATGACGTTGTCATCCTCGACACCGCCGGCCGCACCCATATAGACGAGCCGCTGATGGTCGAGATGGCCGACATCAAGAAGGTCTCGTCGCCGCACGAAATCCTTTTGGTCGCCGATTCGCTGACGGGCCAGGATGCCGTCAATCTGGCAAAAAGCTTCGATGAGCGCGTCGGCATCACCGGCCTGGTGCTGACCCGTATGGATGGCGACGGCCGTGGTGGTGCGGCACTTTCCATGCGCGCCGTCACCGGCAAGCCGATCAAGCTGATCGGCACCGGCGAGAAAATGGACGGGTTGGAGGAATTCCATCCCAAGCGCATCGCCGACCGCATTCTCGGCATGGGCGACATCATCAGCCTCGTCGAAAAGGCTGCCGAAAACATCGACGCCGAGCAGGCGGCGGCGATGGCCAAGAAGATGCAGTCGGGCAAGTTCGACCTGAACGATCTTGCCGGCCAGCTTCAGCAGATGTCGAAGATGGGCGGCATGGGCGGCATCATGGGCATGATGCCGGGCATGGGCAAGATGAAGGACCAGATGGCTGCCGCCGGTCTCGACGACAAGATGTTCGGCCGCCAGCTCGCCATCATCTCGTCGATGACCAAGGCCGAGCGCGCCAACCCCGATATTCTGAAGCACTCGCGCAAGAAGCGCATCGCCGCAGGCTCCGGCACCGATGCGGCCGAGATCAACAAGCTCCTGAAGATGCACCGCGGCATGGCCGACATGATGAAAGCGATGGGCGGCAAGGGCAAAGGCGGTGGCCTGATGCGTGGCATGATGGGCGGTCTGGCCCAGAAGATGGGACTCGGCGGCATGATGCCAGGGGGCATGGGTGGCCCGGGCGGCATGATGGGCGGCGGCATGCCGGACCTGTCCAGGATGGACCCCAAGCAGCTCGAAGCCTTGCAGAAGCAGGCACAGGCAGCCGGTCTCGGCGGCATGAAGGGTCTTCCCGGTGGCCTCCCAGGTGGCGGTGGTCTGCCTGGGCTGCCCGGCGGCATGAAGCTTCCTGGTTTGCCAGGATCCGGCGGCAGTCTGCCAATGCTCGGCAAGAACGCTCCTGGCAAGAAGAAGTGAGGGCGCGATGAACGAAGAGAAGGACATGGCCGACGCACGCGCGGCGCTGGTCGACTACCGCGCCTCGATCGACAACATCGACGCGGCGCTCATCCACATGCTGGCCGAGCGTTTCCGCTGCACCAAGGCGGTCGGCGAGCTGAAGGCATCGCATGGCCTGCCGCCGGCCGATCCGGCGCGCGAGCAGCAGCAGATCGCCCGCCTTCGCCAACTGGCGAAGGACGCCCATCTCGACCCGGATTTCGCGGAGAAATTCCTGAACTTCGTCGTCCGCGAAGTGATCCGCCATCACGAGCATATCGCCGCATCCAACGGCGGAACGAAAACCGGCTGAGGACCAGCCGTAAACCCGAAAATCAGCGTTTTTAGGAGAAAAGAAATGCCATTGAAAATCCGACTGGCCCGTGCGGGCTCGAAAAAGCGTCCCTATTACCACGTCGTCGTCGCCGACGCCCGTTCGCCGCGCGACGGCCGTTTCATCGAGTCGCTCGGCTCGTGGAACCCGCTGCTGCCCAAGGACGGCGAGCGGGTCAAGGTCGACGCCGACCGCGTCAAGCATTGGCTCTCGCACGGCGCCCAGCCGACCGACCGCGTGCTGCGCTTCCTCGACGAGGCCGGCATCGCCAAGCGTGAAGCCCGCTCCAATCCGAAGAAGGCCGAGCCCGGCAAGAAGGCGCAGGAGCGCGCCGCACTTCTGAAGAAGGCGCAGGACGATGCAGCCGCCGCTGTTGCCGCCGCGGCAGCCGCGCCGGCCGAGGCGGAAGCCGCGACCGCCGAATAATCCGCTTTTTATCGCTTACGAAACGGCGGGCGCTTTGCCCGCCGTTTCATTTCGTCGGAGCTATGACGCGGCCCGATCAATAGCCTGCCGGGCAGCGGGCGATGTAGACGCGTCCATAGCGATCGCGATAGCGGCACCGGCCGGGTTCGGTCGCACGACCGATCAGTGCGCCGGCGACGGCGCCGACAGCACCACCAACAACAGCTCCCTCCACCGGGTCATTTGCAACGGCAGCGCCGACAGCAGCGCCTCCCAGGCCACCGACCGCGGCGCCCTGTTCTGTCCGGGAACAGGCTGCGAGCGTGGTTGCCAATATGATCATGACCACCAATTTCTTCATCGTCGCTCCTCCCAAATGGGGTTTTCCGTCCTCGCCCCACATCGTCTAACTCGCAACCGGGCGATTTGATCCAAGGACAAGGAAGAAGGGTGGCGGCAGACAGCCGCCTCTCTGGCGGCGCGACCGCCATCGAAAGGCTTTTGACGCCGCCGCTATCGGCTGAACGGGATCAGCGAGCGCACCCCGGGATTGCGCAGGAAAAGGCCGCCCCACAGAATGAGGCCGAGATAGACGCCGAACAATGTGTGCGAGAACAGCGGGCTGCCAAGACGCGCGTGGGTCGCGATGGCGCCGCCGAGATAGGCGGTGAGCAGGACGGCGCCGAGCACCGAGGTGCGCGGCACCGCATAGAGCGCGGTCGAGACCAGCCCGATGATGCCGAGCATGCGCGAGACATCGGGATCGGCCGACCAGCCGAGTTGCACCATGGTCTGGGTGACGACATCGAGCGGCGGCAGCTTGATGACGCCGTCGAAGATCATGAACAGCACGATGAGGGCGCTGAGCCCGCGGCCGGTCCACAGCGCGCCGGGCGTGACGGATGCTGTTTGAGACATGGTCATTGGTCCTCCGGTTGTTTCGAGCCCTCTTGGCGAGGGTCGAACCAAGGACGCGGCGTGAGGCGGCGATCCGACACGCTTATGATTTTTCCAGCGCACGGTGCTTCGGTGAGCGCGGGAACAAACCCTAGGAAAAATAGTATTTTTTGGCGGGGATCATTTTTGGCGGCGCTTCGCCGAGCGCCTCGAACACCGAGATTTCACAGACGCGGCACAGACCGTCGAGGGCGAGATCGTTGGCCTCGGTGCCGAACGGGTCCTCGAGTTCCTCCGAAAGCGCGTCAAGGCCGAAAAAGGTGTAAGCGATCAGCGCCGTGAACAGCGGCGTCGCCCAACCGGCAGTCGAGGCCAGCCCAAACGGCAGCAGCAGGCAGAAGATATAGGCGGTGCGCTGCAACAGCAGCGTGTAGGCAAACGGAAGCGGTGTTCCCATGATGCGCTCGCAGCCGGCCTGCGCTGCGGCGATTTGCGACAGGCGCTCGTCGAGAATGCGGTAGCCCATGACATCGATTGCGCCGGCCCTGTACAACGCGGCGGCTCGCTCGCCCATCCGCCGCAGCATGGCGTCCGGCGGGTTGGCCAGCTTGGCAGCACTTTCGGCCGCTTCATCGATGAACGCGCGTGCTTCGGTCGTGGCATCGACCCGCCGAAGCAGGCCGCGCAGGAAGTGACAGAAGGCGATCGCCTCCATCAGCAGCCCGCGCAGTTCGACCCGATCCTCGATCAACCCGGTGCTGGCGCGCGCCAGATTGCGAATGTCGAACACAAGCTGGCCCCACAGCTTGCGCGCCTCCCACCAGCGGTCATAGGCGGCATTGTTACGGAAGCCGAGATAGATCGACAGCGCCACACCGAGCAAGGCGAGCGGCGCGGGCCCGGCATTGCCGAGGTCAAGCTGCAGGGCCCTGACCGCCAGCACCACCAGTGCGCCATAAATGCCGAAGCCGAAGATCTGCGGCAGGATGCGCGGCACCACCGAGCCGCGCATGATGAAGAACAGATGCAAAAATCCCGGGCGCGGGCGAACGATCATCGAAACCCCTTTCACGGACCGGCAATGATCCTGGTCGGTTCCATTGTGCGACGCAATACACGCACAAGCCCAGCCGCCAGCGACATGGCGATGTCGTCTTGCCGGTTTGAGCGCAGAGCAGGGCCAGGTGATGCCGGCCCGACGCGACCTAACTGAGGCGCCGGTGCCGCCCCTCATCCGCCTGCCGGCACCCCGGCCCTTCGCTGTCGCTACGGGTGTTCGTCGTTCGGAAAGCCAAGCAATTGGCTTTCCGTCCGCTTCGCGGACCGCTTCTCACCCCCGTGAACGGGGTGAAGGGAGCTAACCGGCCGAAGGCCGAGTCCGCGACTGCGGGCCGCCGGTCGTCCGGCGCCCCCGCGGGGGCCCGCAGCGGCAGCGGCGATACGGCCCGTGAGCGAGAAGTTACGCCGCCTTCTTCTTCGGTTGGATCAGCCCGCGCTCGATCAGCAATTCGGCGATCTGCACCGCGTTGAGTGCCGCGCCCTTGCGCAGATTGTCGGAGACGATCCACATCGACAGGCCGTTGTCGACGGTCGAATCCTCGCGGATGCGCGAGATGAAGGTCGCGTCCTCGCCGGCCGAGTCCAGCGGCGTGATGTAGCCGCCGTCCTCGCGCTTGTCGAGAACCTGGCAGCCCGGCGCTTCGCGCAGGATCTCACGTGCTTCCTCGGCGGTGATCGGCTTTTCGAACTCGATGTTGACCGCTTCGGAATGGCCGATGAACACCGGCACGCGCACGCAGGTCGCCGTCAGCTTGATCTTGGGGTCGAGCATCTTCTTGGTCTCGGCGACCATCTTCCACTCTTCCTTGGTGAAGCCGTCGTCGAGGAAGACGTCGATGTGCGGGATGACGTTGAAGGCGATGCGCTTGGTGAACTTCTTGACGTCGACCTGGTCGGCGACGAACACCGCGCGGGTCTGCGTGAACAGTTCGTCCATGCCTTCCTTGCCGGCGCCGGATACCGATTGATAGGTGGCGACGACGACACGCTTGATGGTGGCGAGGTCATGCAGCGGCTTCAACGCCACGACCAGTTGCGCCGTCGAGCAGTTCGGGTTGGCGATGATGTTCTTGCGCGTGAACAGCGAAATCGCGTCCGGGTTCACTTCCGGCACGATCAGCGGCACGTCCTGGTCATAGCGGAAGGCCGACGAATTATCGATGACGACGCAACCCTGCTTGCCGATCTTCGGCGACCATTCCTTCGAAACGTTGCCGCCGGCCGACATGATGCAGATGTCGGTATCGGAAAAATCATATTGGTCGAGCGCCCTGACCTTCAGCGTGCGATCGCCGAACGACACTTCCGTGCCCTGGCTGCGCCGCGAGGCCAGCGCCACCACCTCGCTCACCGGAAAGCCGCGCTCTTCCAGTATGTTGAGCATTTCCCGACCCACATTGCCCGTGGCGCCGACGATTGCAACCTTGAAACTCATCGAAATCTCCTGTCCTCTCCGCTCGGTTTTTTTGGAGAAAACCCGCCGGCCGATGCGGGTTTCAACCCCCGGGCCGGACCCGGGAGAGGGTGGTTAGGCCAAGGGATTCAGACCGTTTTAGTGGTCGTTTTACCGGTTTTTTTGGCCAAGAACGTGGTTTTGCTGGAACGAGTAGACGCGCCGAAACGCCCGGCCCAATGGTTCGCATTGCGGCCCGGGACGTCGAAGGCAAGAAGCGCCATCAAAAGGCCGCGCATCGAAACTACCCCATTCGGTGCCGGCTTTTACGCGGTTTGCGTAAAGAGTCAATCGCGACGCGCCAGGCGGCTTGCCCTGTACAATGGCGGCGGCGCGAAGTACGAACGATTGGATCGTTTGGCTCGTGGCGCTCCTGGCGCTCGCCGACGGATGACCCATTGCCGGGCATAAAAGAATCCGAATTCCGAAAGAGTGAAATGTCCAATTTCGAAGCACTTGTCCCCGCGCTGGCAAAGGCGCTGGAAAAACGCGGCTATGTCAAGCTGACGCCGGTGCAGAAGGCGGTACTCGAGCTCGGACAGGCCGATGCGCTGGTTTCCGCCCAGACCGGCTCCGGCAAGACCGTCGCCTTCGGGCTGGCTCTGGCGCCGACCCTTCTCGACGGCGCCGAGCGCTTTTCCCAAGCCGCAGCACCGCTGGCGCTGGCCGTGGCACCGACGCGGGAGCTCGCTTTGCAGGTGACGCGCGAGCTCGAATGGCTCTACGAACTGACCGGCGCAGCGATAGCGTCCTGCGTCGGCGGCATGGACATGCGGACCGAGCGCCGCACGCTGGAGCGCGGCGCCCATATCGTCGTCGGCACGCCCGGCCGGCTGCGCGACCACATTACCCGCAATTCGCTCGACATGTCCGAGCTGAAGGCAGTGGTGCTCGACGAGGCCGACGAGATGCTCGATCTCGGCTTTCGCGAGGATCTGGAATTCATCCTCGACGCCGCGCCGGCCGAGCGCCGCACCTTGATGTTTTCGGCCACCGTGCCGCGCTCCATCGCCACGCTGGCCAAGGGCTACCAGCGCGATGCGGTGCGCATCTCGGCCGGCGGCGAGGAGAAGCAGCATCTCGACATTGAATACCGGGCACTGAGCGTGGCCCAGGCCGACCGGGAAAATGCCATCATCAACGTGCTGCGCTATTACGAGGCGAAGAACGCACTGGTGTTCTGCAACACGCGCGCCGCCGTCAATCACCTGACCGCGCGCTTCAACAACCGTAACTTTTCCGTCGTTGCGCTTTCGGGCGAGCTGAGCCAGAACGAGCGCAGCCACGCGCTGCAGGCGATGCGCGACGGCCGCGCAAAAGTCTGCATCGCCACCGACGTGGCGGCGCGCGGCATCGACCTGCCCAACCTCGAACTGGTGATCCACGCCGACCTGCCGACCAATCCGGAGACGCTGCTGCACCGAAGCGGGCGGACGGGACGGGCGGGACGCAAGGGTGTCAGCGCGCTGATCGTGCCCAACAATGCCCGCAGGCGCACCGAACGGCTGCTGCAAAGCGCTGGCCTTGCGGCGACCTGGGCAAGCCCGCCTTCGGCCGACGACGTCCTGCGCCGCGACGACGAGCGCATCCTCGCCGACCCGGTTTTCAGCGAGCCTGTGACGGATGATGAACGCGGCTTCATCAATGCGCTTCTTCAGCAGCACGGCCCCGATCAGGTGGCCGCCGCCTTCGTGCGTCTGTGCCGCTCCAGCCGCTCGGCGCCCGAGGATCTCCTAGACGTCGCTCCGTTCACGCCATCGGGCGACAGGCCCTCTGGCGACAGATCTGCCCGTCGCGACGAGGCGCCAAGCCGCCGCGACGATTTTGGCGACAGCGTCTGGTTCTCGCTGTCGGTGGGACGCAGGCAGAATGCCGAGCCGCGCTGGCTGATCCCGATGCTGTGCCGGACCGGCGGCATCTCCAAGCGCGAGATCGGCGCCATCAAGATGCAGCCGGAGGAAACTTTCGTGCAGATCGCGGCGGATTGGGCCGATCGGTTCCTCCAGGCGATCGGCCCGGACCGCAAGCTGCAGAACAACATCGCGGTGAAGCGGCTGGACGGCACGCCCGACCTGTCGCGGGCCGGCTATCAGGAGCCACGGCCGGACAAGAAGCCGCACCGCGGCAAGCGGACGTTCGACCAGAACGCGCCCAAATTCGAGAAGCGCGCACCGTCAGCCGATCAGCGCCCCGCCGCATTCGAGGCAAAACCCTGGGCCGGGAAGACAAGCAAGCCGAAATTCGACAAGGCCGGACCCGCCAAGAGCAAGAAAGCGAAGAAGCGGCCGGCTTAGCGATTTGCTGGCATCGTTGGCTTGTCATGGCCTGCAAGGGCTGGCCCTCGCCAAGGGAATCGATTCAGGTCTGCGCCGCCCCTCATCCGCCTGCCGGCACCTTCTCCCCGTTAACGGGGAGAAGCCCGCTGGCCGCAGCCTCGGCGTTCTTTCCGCGACGCCCGCGATTGGCGAAGCCGGCGATGACAGCGTCCTTCTCCCCGTCACTATACGGGGAGTGCCCGGCAGGGCGATGAGGGGCGGCGCAGACTTCGACGATTGGTCGTCTCCAACACGAGTGGCGCGCTATCTTTTGTCTGGAGCGATGCTCCCGCGCACGCACCCCTTGCGGTCTGCCGCAACTTTGAACAGTCTGGCCAGCGGGACGAGGGGCAGGACATGCGCGGCGAAGTGCTTCACTATGACGAGGACCAGGGTTTTGGTTTCATCTCCGGGGCCGACGGCAACCGCTACACGTTCGCGCGCGAGGATCTGCGCCGAGAGGCGACGATAGGCAGGGGCACGGCCATCGAGTTCCAGCCGGCTGGCGGACGGGCACGCGAGGTTTTTTCGATCCGTGTCCAGGCTGCCAGTCCGACGGACGCAACCGTGGCCCCGTCTCAGGCCGGCAATGCGCCCGTGGCGCCGCAACATTTCGGCCGTTTCGCTGAGAATGCTCCCGCCACCGACCTTTGGAGCTACTTCCGGCGGGGCCTGACTGAAAATTACTTCAATTTCGCCGGCCGTGCCCGCCGCAAGGAATATTGGGGCTATTGCCTGTTCTGGGCGATCGCGCTGATCGTGGTCGTCGGCGTCGGCCTCTTCATCGACGACGCGATGGGCGATCTTGACGAATTGCCGGCAGCGACGGTCGGTCTTTGCGGCGCGTTTGTGCTGGCGACAATCCCGCCTTGGATCGGACTGAACGTGCGTCGCCTGCACGACATCGGCCTGACCGGCTGGCTTTTTCTGGCGGTGCTCATCCCGACCATCGGCTGGCTGATCATCCTGGTCTTCGCGCTGATCCCGACGCAGGCCCGTGAAAATCAGTGGGGCCCGGTGCCGGCGGGGGTCAGGGCCTAGCTGGTCGACACAGCGATTTTGAGGGACTGGAAGCCGGGCGGACGTCGATCGCCAGCAGGCTTAGCCCAGGAATCTGGCGATGATCGCGTCGCCCATCTCAGCGGTGCCGACCTCGGTCATGCCAGGGGAAAGAATATCCCTAGTGCGCAAGCCCTGGTCGAGCACGGCGGCGATGGCGCTTTCCAGGCGATCGGCCTCAGCCACCATGCCGAAGGAATAGCGCATGGACATGGCGAAGGAGGCGATCATGGCGATCGGGTTGGCGATGCCCTTGCCCGCGATGTCGGGCGCCGAACCGTGCACCGGCTCGTAAAGCGCCTTGCGCTTTTTCGTCTTGGCATCCGGCGCGCCGAGCGACGCCGACGGCAGCATGCCGATCGAGCCGGTCAGCATGGCGGCGATGTCGGACAGCATGTCGCCGAACAGGTTGTCGGTGACGATGACGTCGAATTGTTTCGGCCAGCGCACCAGCTGCATGCCGCCGGCATCGGCCAGCATGTGGTCGAGCTTGACGTCGCCATATCTGGCCTTGTGCGTCTGCGTGACGACCTCGTTCCACAGCACGCCCGACTTCATCACATTGCGCTTTTCCATCGAGGTGACGTGGTTCTTACGCGTGCGTGCCAGCTCGAAGGCGACGCCCGAGATGCGCTCGATCTCGAAGGTGTCGTAGACCTGGGTGTCGATGCCGCGCTTCTGGCCGTTGCCGAGATCGATGATCTGCTTCGGCTCGCCGAAATAGACGCCGCCGGTGAGCTCGCGAACGATCAGAATGTCGAGCCCTTCTACCACCTCCTGCTTGAGCGAGGAGGAGGCCGCCAGCGCCGGATAGCAGATGGCGGGTCTGAGATTGGCGAACAGCTCCATATCCTTCCGGAGCCGCAGCAGTCCGGCTTCCGGGCGCACTTCATACGGCACCGCATCCCATTTCGGCCCGCCGACGGCGCCGAACAGCACCGCGTCGGCGGCCATCGCCTTGGCCATGTCGGCATCGGAAATCGCCGCGCCATGCGCATCATAAGCGCAGCCGCCGACCAGCCCCTCATCGGTGACGAAACCACTGCCGAGCTTGTCGTTCATGGCGGCGATCAGCTTCTTTACCTCGGCCATCGCCTCGGGGCCGATGCCGTCGCCGGCGAGCAGGAGAAGATTTTTCGAAGCCATCGGAACCGTCCTAACTGTGGCGCATGACCCCAAAATCGGCATCGATTTCGGAAGGATCATGCGCAGAACCAAAATTCTACAGCGTCCTTTGCGCGTCCAAAAGGACGCGCGTCGCTGTCGTAAGCCGCGGCCTTGCTAAACGCCAAGCGGCTCACGCGCAAGCCTTTGGTTCAGAGCATCTTTGGCGATGCTTGACGCCCGCCGACGTCGCGCAATCTTCTGCATCGCCGCCGCGCTCAGGCCGTGCGCTTGAGCGCCGTCACTTCGATCTCGATCTTCATTTCCGGCTTGTTGAGCTGGCAGACGATCATCGTTGCCGCCGGCCTGACGTCGCCAAACACCTCGCCCAGGAGCGGAAAGACGATGTCGACGAAAGCCGCGTCGGTGATGTAGTAATGCGCCCGCACCACATCGGCCATCTCGAAGCCGCCATCCTGCAACGCCTTGGCAATCGTCGCCAGGCAATTGCGCGTCTGCGCTTCGACCGTCTGCGGCATTGTCATGGTCGCATAGTCGTAGCCGGTCGTTCCGGAAACGAAACACCAGTCGCCCTGTACCACGGCGCGTGAATAACCGGCGGCCTTCTCGAAGGGCGAGCCGGTGGAGATCAGTTTTCGCATGGTTCCCTCGGAGATGCTTCAGGCGATATTGAGCTGAAGACTTGCCTTCTGGCTTTGGGCCAGACGGGGCGGAATCGACATTTATCTGAGCCGTGCATTCCCTGCGCAGAGAAACTGGCTAGCTTTTTCGATTACGCGCCGCCAGCGTCCGCAGCCTCAGCGCGTTGAGGCGGATGAAGCCTTCGGCGTCCTTCTGGTCGTAGGCGCCGCGGTCGTCCTCGAAGGTGACCAGCGCGTCGGAATAGAGCGTCTTGTTCGACTTGCGGCCGGTGACGATGACGTTGCCCTTGTAGAGTTTCAGCCGCACCGTGCCTTCGACGTCTTCCTGGCTCTTGTCGATCATCGCCTGCAGCATCAGCCGCTCGGGCGCGAACCAGAAGCCGTTGTAGATCAGCTCGGCGTAGCGCGGCATGAACTCGTCCTTGAGGTGGGCGGCGCCGCGGTCGAGCGTGATCGATTCGATCGCCCGGTGGGCTGATATCAGGATGGTGCCGCCGGGGGTCTCGTAGACGCCGCGTGATTTCATGCCGACGAAACGGTTCTCGACAAGGTCGAGCCGGCCGATGCCGTTGTCGCGGCCGAGATCGTTGAGCGCCGCCAGCATCGTCGCCGGCGATAGTTTCTTGCCGTCGAGCGCGATCGGATCGCCCTTCAGGAATTCGATTTCGATCTCGGTGACCTTGTCCGGCGCGTCCATCGGCGAGATGGTGCGCTGGTGGACGAATTCCGGCGGCTCGCTCCACGGGTCCTCCAGCACTTTGCCTTCGGAGGACGAATGCAGAAGATTGGCGTCGACCGAAAACGGCGCGTCGCCCTTCTTGTCCTTCGGCACCGGGATCTGGTGCTGCTCGGCGAAGTTGATCAGGTCGGTGCGCGACTTGAACGACCAGTCGCGCCATGGCGCGATGACCTTGATGTCGGGATTGAGCGCATAGGCCGAAAGCTCGAAACGGACCTGATCGTTGCCCTTGCCGGTGGCGCCATGCGCAATCGCATCGGCGCCGGTTTCTTTTGCGATCTCGACCAGGTGCTTGGAGATCAGCGGCCGGGCGATCGAGGTGCCGAGCAAATAGGTGCCTTCATAGACGGCGTTGGCGCGGAACATCGGGAAGACGAAGTCGGAGACGAACTCCTCGCGCACGTCGACGATGCGGATGTCCTTGATGCCCATCATCTCGGCCTTGCGCCGCGCCGGCTCCAGTTCGCCGCCCTGGCCGAGATCGGCGGTGAAGGTGACCACCTCCGCGCCAAGCTCGGTCTGCAGCCATTTCAGGATGATGGAGGTGTCAAGGCCGCCGGAATAGGCGAGCACGACCTTCTTGACGGCTTTTGCTTTCGACATTTGGCTGTTCCGCGACAGGGTTCTTTGCGGGCGAGGTATCACGGCCTTTCCGGGCTGCGCAAGAGACGAACGGTCCCTCGGTCGCTGCTGGCATACTGGATCAGCCCTTGTGCCGGCCAGTCGCTGGTGCGGAGAAGACGCTTGCGGTATAGGCTGCGCTTTCTTTATCCAGGGGCCCGCAGATGTCCTTCATTCCCGACACCACCACGCTGATCCAGTTCGCCATCGCCACCGTGATCCTGGCGATCACGCCGGGCCCCGACATGACGCTGTTCGTGTCGCGCACGCTGAGCCATGGCCGCGCCACCGGCTTTGCCTCGATGGCCGGCGCGCTGTTCGGCACGCTGATCCACACCACGCTTGTGGTGGTAGGAATCTCGGCGTTGATCGTCGCCTCGCCGATGTCTTTCCTGGCCCTGAAGATCTTCGGCGCTGCCTATCTCGTCTTCCTGGCGTGGCAAGCGATCACCAAGGGATCGGCGTTTTCGCCCGAGAAGAAGAGCGGGCCGGAGATTTCGCTGTTTCGCGCCTGGGCGGCAGGGCTCGGCGTCAATCTGCTCAACCCGAAGATCATATTGTTCTTCATGACCTTCCTGCCGCAGTTCGTCTCGGCTCATGATCCCAACGCGCCCGAAAAACTGTTCTTCCTCGGCGCGATGTTCGTCGTTTTGTCGATCCCGGTAACAGCGCCGATGGTCTTTGCGGCAGAAAAATTCTCGGCCGCGATGAAAGCAAGCCCGCGGGTGACGCGCGCCGTCGACTATCTGTTCGCCGGGGTGTTTTCGGCCTTCGCGCTCAAGATCCTGACCGCCCAGGCGAAGTAGACCTTCCGGCTTGGCGCTAGCTTCCGGCCGAGCGCCCGGCGCTCAGCCAGTAGAAAATGCCGCCGACCATGCCGCTGCCGATCACGGCAGCGACGACGCGCGGGTCGGTGATCTCGAAGTTGGCGTCGGCGGTCTGGTGGGCGAAGCCGAGGAAGACCGCCGCGACCACCGCGCCCGCCAGCGCATAGAACAGCCAGTCGCGCCGTCCGAGGATTTCCGAGACGAGAATCGCCACCGCTGCCGGCATAAAGGCGAAATAGGCGACGAACAGCGCAACGAAGGGGATTGAAAAATACAGCGAGGCCGTCGCCGCCGGCTGCACATGCTCCGGCGTATAGCCCAGCGACGCCAGGAACATGACGTTGAGGAAAGCGCTGGCCGCCAGCGCGGCAACGCCATAACCGATCAGGATGATGGCGAAGCGGATGAAGTAGGCGACAAGGCGGGTCACGCCTCGCCGTGCCCCGCGATCATCATTGCTTCCAGCGCGAGCCGATCGACCTTGCGCATGCGCTCGGATTCCGACTTGAGCTGGCCGCAGGCGGCGAGGATATCGCGGCCGCGCGGCGTGCGGATCGGCGAGGCATAGCCGGCATTGTTGATGTAGTCGGCGAATTTCTCGATGGTCTCCCAGTCCGAGCACTGGTAGTTGGTGCCCGGCCACGGATTGAACGGGATCAGATTGATCTTGGCCGGAATGCCTTTGAGCAGCTTGATCAGTCCCTTGGCGTCCTCGATCGAATCGTTGACGTCCTTCAGCATCACATATTCGAAGGTGATGCGGCGGGCGTTCGACAGGCCGGGATAGGCGCGGCAGGCGGCGATCAGCTCTTTCAAGGGATATTTTTTGTTGATCGGCACCAAAAGGTCGCGCAGATCGTCATTGGTGGCGTGCAGCGAGATCGCCAGCATGACACCGATCTCGTCGCCTGTGCGGAAGATCTCCGGCACGACGCCGGAAGTCGACAGCGTGATGCGTCTCTTCGACAGGGAAAGCCCGTCGCCGTCGGACGCGATCAGCAGCGCCTTCTTCACCGCCTCGAAATTGTAGAGCGGCTCGCCCATGCCCATCATGACGATATTGGACACCTTCCGGCGCTCGGCCGGAACGACCGCGCCATCGGGCGTGTCGCGGTCGGGGAAATCGCCGAGCCGGTCGCGGGCGGTCAGAAGCTGGGCGAGGATTTCCTCCGCGGTCAGGTTGCGCACCAGCTTCTGCGTGCCGGTGTGGCAAAAGGAGCAGGTCAGCGTGCAACCGACCTGTGAGGAGATGCAGAGCGTGCCGCGGCCTTCTTCGGGAATGTAGACGGTCTCGATCTCGACCGGCCGGCCGGCGCCGCGCGGCGGAAAGCGAAACAGCCATTTGCGCGTGCCGTCGGAGGAAATCTGCTCCTCAACGATCTCGGGCCTGGCGACGGTAAAATGCTTGTCGAGCTCGGCGCGCAGATCCTTGGAGATGTTGAACATACCGGCAAAGTCGGAGACGCCGCGCACATACATCCAGTGCCAGAGCTGCTGGGCGCGCATCCTTGCCTGGCGCTCCGGCACGATGCCGGATGCAACGAGCGCAGCGCCAAGCTCGGCGCGGGTCAGGCCGATCAGCGACGGTTTTTCCGCCGGCGCGGCGCGGGCGCGCAACGCGTCACGGGCGCCTTCAGTGGTAAGGTCGAATGAGAGGGTCATTGTTGCGCCAATATAAGCGATTTACGGCCGATTACAGCATCGTGCCCGAAATGAAGCGCGGCGCATAGCACAGCTTGACGGCGGAGTCATGCAGGGGCGATCTTTACCTTCTTCCCACAAGGGGGGAAGGGAGAGCCGCGCCCGGCCCGGCCGCTCACTCAAACCCTGCTTTGGCTATTTGCACTTGGCGATGGACGACAGCGCCGCCGAAATGCCTTTCAGCGAAAAGACATAGGTGGTGGTGTTGCCGCGGCCGGACTTCGCCTGCACCTTCATGTCGCTGCCGGTTTTCATCGCGGCGATCAGCACCGGCTCCTCGGCGGCGTTTTCGACCCAGGCCGACTTGCCGCGGGTGAACATCGAAAAGCTCTTGCCGTCGATGGTGACGGTGGCCTTGGAGTTTTCCTGGAAATTGTAGCCGGCGATGAATTGCGGCTCGTAAGACACTTGCTGTCCCGGCCGCTGGCTGACGAAGAAGAACATGTCGCCATGGTCAAGCGTCGGCGGCTGCTTGTCGGTCGGCACGGTCAACACATAGCAAACCTTGCCGCCCGACGCCTGGTAGCTGTAGGTGCCCCAGGCATTGTGCTGGCCGATCTTGGTTGCCGACTGCGCCAGAGCCGGCGCTGTCATGGCCACCAGTGCCAGGCTCGAAATTGTAGCAATCAATCCGCGCATCGCTTTTCCCATATATGGTGCGGAGGCAGGCCGGCTCGGCGTCCTGCCCGTCGCTTCATTTTGATTTAATCTGGGTTACCAAACGGTGAAGTTCCCTCAGGAAAAGGACATCCACCCCAGGAAACCGCCGCCATCCTTGCGCCCGTCGCTCGAAAGTGGCAGTTGCAACGTCCCTTTCGCGACTTGGATGCCACGAAAGCGGCAAGAGTTTGACTTTTCTGCCTTATCGCCGGCTCAGCCGTTGTCGGCAATCGCCTGTTTGGCGGCGAGCCGATGCGCCGATGTGATGTGGGCTTTGACGGTGGTGATCGCGGCGGTCAGCACGGCGATGTCGTCGGTAAAGCCCAGTCCGAGGACGAAGTCGGGGATGACGTCAGCCGGTAGCACGAAATAGCCCAGCGCCGCCACCAGGATGCCCTTGGCGCGCAGCGGCGTGTTCTTGTCCATGGCGCAGTAGTAGGCGGCGACCAGTTCCTCCATGAACGGGATCTGCCGGGCAGCCCGCTTGGCCGTGCGCCAGAATTTCTCGCGCACTTCGCTCTCGTCGCCCGGCTTGCCGCCAAAGCCGAAGAAATCAAAACCTGATTTTTGCGCCATCAGTCTCTCCTAACGAGGCTGCGCATGGCGTTCCACGCGCGCCTGCCAGCGGAAAATGTGGTGAAAGCGCCAGTCCACTACAAGAGCTCGGCCGTTTCGCGGCCTGAAAAATCAGGCTACGGCGTCGAGAGATCTCCAACGACCTGACCGAAATAGCGGGTCATCGTCCTGGCCAGTTCGAAGTCGAGCGCGGTCAGGCCGCCGGCATCATGGGTGTTCAGCGTCACGTTCACGGTGTTGTAGACGTTCGACCAGTCGGGGTGATGGTCGATCGTCTCCGCCGCCAAGGCGACGCGGGTCATGAAGGCGAAGGCTTCGGAAAAATCGCTGAAGGTGAAGCTGCGCGTGATCGAGCCGCCATCCTTGGCCAGCGACCAGCCGTCGAGCCCGGCCAGCGCCTCGGCGACCGCCTCACTGCTCAGTTTCTCTCTCGCCATGGTCGTTTCCCGTGCTATCTGGATTTGCAGTCTTCAGCACAATGCCGGATCGATGAGCGCAAAGCCGATAAAATCCATTCTCTTCGTCTGTCTCGGCAATATCTGCCGCTCGCCACTGGCGGAAGGCGTGTTGCGCGCCGTCCTGGCAGAGCGCGGCCTCGATCGGGATATCCTGCTCGATTCGGCCGGGACCAGCGACTGGGAAGCCGGTTCGGCACCCGACCCGCGCTCGATCTCGATCGCCAAGCGGCACGGCGTCGATATTTCCGGACAGACGGCGCGCAAGCTGGCGCCGGACGATTTTTCGCGTTTCGACCTCATTCTCGCCATGGACCGATCGAATCTTCGGGATCTTAAAGCGCTGGTGCCTGCCGCCATGCGCGACCGTGTCCATCTGTTCCTCGAGTTCGCCGAGGGAAAGGTGGGCGACGTGCCGGACCCCTATCATCAGGGGCCGGAGGCGTTTGCCTCGGTCTACCGCATGATCCGCGAAGCGTCGGAGGCGCTGGCGACGCGGCTCGAGGCACGGCTGTCGGCGCCCGACAGCGGCCAGGCCTCCTCGACGATGTAGGGTCCGCCGCCGACCGAATCGCGCGACGACATCAGGACGAAGCGGCCGACACGGAAGGGCAGCGTCGAAAAATTGCCGCGCGCCGAAAGATACTGGGCGACGTCGAGCGGGCTCGAATTGCGCAACCTGGCCAGCGTCACATGCGGCATGAATTTGCGCGGGTCGGCGGGGATGCCGAGGCGCTGGCAGATGCGCTCGATCTCGGCTTGCAGCGCCGCAAGATCGGGCGAGAAGGAGACGCCGGCCCACACCGCGTGCGGTTTTTTCTGGCCGAAGGCGCCGACGCCGGACAGTGTCAGCGCGAAGGACGGGCGGTGGACACGGTCGAGCGCGTTGGCGATCTCGTCGGCGACATGGCCCTCGACATCGCCAATGAAGCGCAGCGTCATATGGTAGTTCTCGACGTCGATCCAACGGGCCCCGGGCAGGCCGCCCCGGAGCAGGGACAGCGAAAGGGCAGCATCACGCGGTATTTCGAGGGCGGTGAAAAGACGCGGCATGGCAAGCCTCCTGTCCTCGAATCGAACTCTGCCCCTAGCGAATCATCGAAAATCGAGCGGGGCAAGCGGTTTGTTGGTTGCACTGGCCTAAAATCAAATCGTGCGGGGAATGCGTAGCATCATCGAAATCCGGTCCCTTCAAGAGTTGCCCTTAACCACGGCAATGGCTTTCTCGACATCCGGCAGTATGCGCTCGACCATGCGGTCGATGCCCTTGGCATTCGGGTGCAGGCCGTCCTCAAGTTGCATAGCTGGTTCGCGGACGACGCCGTCGAGAAAGAATGGATAGAGCGGGACGCCGTGTTTTTCCGCCAGTTTCGGGAAGATCGCGTCAAAGCCGTTCTGGTAGTCGGCGCCGAGATTGGGGGCTGCGCGCATGCCGGCCAGCAGCACGGCGATGTTGCGCTGCTTCAGCTTCGCCAGCATGGCGTCGAGATTTTTTTGGGTGATATCGGGAGAAACGCCGCGCAGCATGTCGTTGGCACCGAGTTCGAGAATGACAAGCTGCGTGCCGTCCGGCACCGACCAGTCGAGCCGCGACAGGCCGCCACTCGACGTATCGCCGGAGACGCCGGCATTGGCGACGGTCACATCGTGGCCCTTGGCGCGGAGTGCTGCCTCAAGTTTCCGGGTGAAGCCTTCGTCCGGTCCGAGGCCAAAGCCCGCCATCAGGCTGTCGCCGAAGCCGACGATCTTGAACGGCTCGGCGCGCGCCGAAGAAATGGCGCCGCAAATTCCGAGGAAAAGCACGAAGGCTGCGGCAAGTCGGTGTTTGAAAGCCATGCGGCAGGCCCCATATGACCGAGAACATTATACTGGCGGTAGGCGGAATTCTGCCTCTCCCTTTCCCATATAGGACGATTTTATTTTGACAGAAGCCGTCATCGCGCTGAAAAACGTATCGCTGACGCTCGGCGAAGGAGCGTCTTCCGTCCATGTCCTGAAGGGCGTCAGCCTCGACGTGGCAAGTGGCGAGGCGACCGGCATTGTCGGTCCGTCGGGCTCGGGAAAGTCGACGCTGCTGATGGTTTTGGCCGGTTTGGAAAGGGTCGATTCGGGTACGGTACGAATCGCGGGCGAATTGCTGAACGGCAAGAGCGAAGATCAGATCGCATCGTTTCGTGGGCGAAACATTGGCATCGTTTTCCAGTCCTTCCACCTCATTCCCAATATGACAGCGCTCGAAAATGTCGCAGTGCCGCTGGAACTAGCCGGCCATGCCGATCCGTTCGGGGTGGCGGCGCGGGAGCTCGAGGCGGTGGGCTTGAGCGACCGCGTCACTCACTATCCCGGCGAATTGTCCGGCGGCGAACAGCAGCGTGTGGCGATCGCCCGGGCACTGGCGCCTTCGCCGCGCATCCTGATCGCCGACGAGCCGACCGGCAATCTGGACCAGGCGACGGGACGGCAGGTAGCCGATCTTTTGTTCGCCAAAGCGGCCGAGCGCGGCATGACGCTGGTGCTGGTCACCCACGATCCGGCGCTCGCCGCACGCTGCTCCCGGCAGGTATCGATGCGGTCGGGCCGGATCGAGGATGCGCCAGAACCGGTTCCAAAGCCTGGCAAGGTGCCGGCCTGATGCCGCTGTCGCGCACGCTGAAGCTCGCCTTCCGCTTCTCGCTGCGCGAGATGCGCGGCGGGCTGTCCGGCTTCCTGATCTTCCTTGCCTGCATTGCGCTTGGCGTCGCGGCGATCGGCGGTGTCAATTCGGTGGCCCGGGCGATTACCGCCGGCGTCGCCAACGAAGGCCAGTCGCTGCTCGGCGGCGATCTTCGTTTCCAGCTCAATCAGCGCGCCGCGACGCAGGCCGAGCAGGTCTTTCTTGACGGGCTGGGCACGGTCTCGCACAGCGCCAACATGCGCTCGATGGCGCGGCTCAAGGACGGCTCCGACCAGGCGCTGGTCGAGGCCAAGGCGGTCGACGGCGCTTATCCGCTCTATGGTGCGCTGCAGACCGAGCCGGTGCTGTCGAAGCAGGAATTGTTCGACGAACAATCCGGTGTTTTCGGCGCCGCCGCACCCGACCTTTTGTTCGAGCGGCTGAACCTTCGGATCGGCCACCGGCTGAAGCTGGGCAGCGCCACCTTCGAACTGCGCGCCCGGCTCGTCAACGAGCCGGACGCGGTATCCGACGGCTTCGGCTTTGCGCCGCGGCTGATGATCTCGACGGACGGGCTTGCCGCTTCCGGTTTGATCCAGCCCGGCAGCCTGGTCGAGAACGCCTACAAGGTCCGCCTGCCCGGCGGCACCGGCGAGACGCGCATAAAAGCCATTCAGGATCAGGCGGCGGAGGAGTTTCCCGAGTCCGGCTGGTCGATCCGCACGCGCAGCAATGCAGCACCGGCGTTGTCCGCCAATATCGAACGGTTTTCGCAGTTCCTGACGCTGGTCGGGCTGACGGCGCTGGTGGTCGGCGGCGTCGGCGTGGCCAATGCGGTGCGCGCCTATCTCGACGGCAAGCGCGGCGTCATTGCCACCTTCAAGAGCCTGGGAGCTTCGGGCGGTTTCGTCTTTGCCGTCTACCTGGTGCAGATCCTGATGATCGCCGTGCTTGGCATCACGCTCGGCGTCGTGCTTGGCGCGCTGATGCCGTTCGCGGCGAGCGCGGCGCTGCAGTCGATCATTCCGGTGCCGGCGGAAGGCGGATTCTATCCCGGCGCGCTCGGCATGGCGGCGCTGTTCGGGCTGCTGGTGACGCTGGCTTTCGCCTTGCTGCCGCTCGGCCGGGCGCGCGACGTGCCGGCGACGGCGCTGTTTCGTGAAATGGGTTTTGAGGGCCGCGGTTTTCCGCGCCCGCTCTACACGGCGGCGGCGCTCGGCATCGCGCTGCTGCTGGCGGCGCTGGCCATTCTGTTTTCCGGCGACCGCTACATCGCCTCGATCTTCGTCGGCGCCACCATTTTTGCTTTTTTGGTGCTGCGCCTTGTCGGCGCGTTGGTGCAGTGGGCCGCCAAAAGGAGCCCGCGCGTTGGCTCGACGGTGCTCAGGCTCGCCATCGGCAACATCCATCGGCCGGGCGCCTTGACGCCGTCGGTGGTGCTGTCGCTGGGACTGGGGCTGACGCTTCTGGTGACGCTGGCGCTGATCGACGGCAATCTCAGACGGCAGATTTCCGGCAGCCTGCCGGAGCGGGCGCCGAACTTCTTCTTCGTCGACATCCAGAGCAGCGATGTCGATGCGTTCTCGGCGCTGGTCGGCAGGGAGGCGCCGCAAGGCACGCTGGTCAAGGTGCCGATGCTGCGCGGCCGGGTGATGGCGCTGAACGGCGTCGACGTCGACAAGGTCAAGGTCCCGGCGGAAGGGGCCTGGGTGCTGCGCGGCGATCGCGGGCTGACCTACGAGGCCAGAATTCCTGCGAATGCGACGCTGACCGAAGGGACATGGTGGCCGGACAATTATGCCGGCGAGCCGTTGGTGTCGTTTTCGGCCGAGGAAGGCAAAGAGATCGGGCTGAAACTCGGCGATACCGTCACCGTCAACGTGCTTGGCCGCAACGTGACAGCGAAGATTGCCAATTTCCGCCAGGTCGAGTGGGAGACGATGGGCATCAATTTCGTCATGGTGTTTTCGCCCAGCACATTTGCCGGCGCGCCGCACAGCTGGCTGGCGACGCTCACCGAAAAGGGCGCGTCGCCGGCCGACGATGCCCGTCTTCTCAACGCTGTCACTCGTGCCTTTCCCGCGGTGACGACAGTCAGGGTCAAGGACGCGCTCGACATCGTCAACCGGCTGGTGGCGCAACTCGGCACCGCTATCAGGGCCGCGGCTGGGGTGGCGCTGATCGCCTCGGTGCTGGTGCTGGCCGGCGCGTTGGCGGCCGGCAACCGCGCCCGCATCCACGATGCGGTGGTGCTGAAGACGCTGGGCGCCACCAGGAAGACGCTGATCGCGGCCTTTTCGCTGGAATACATGCTGATCGGCCTCGCCACCGCGATCTTCGCGCTGGCGGCAGGCGGCATTGCGGCGTGGTTCGTTGTCGCGCGCGTCATGACGCTGCCGTCGCATTTCATGCCCGATGTGGCGGTGGCGACCATTGTCTTTGCCTTGCTGGTCACGGTCGGCATCGGCCTCGCCGGCACCTGGCGGGTGCTGGGCCACAAGGCGGCGCCGGTGCTGCGCAATCTCTGATCTGCAAGGGTCGGCAAGCTCAACGCGACCGGGATTTGGTTAAATCTTGTTAATGTTGGGCTTCGGACGGCCGATAAATCCGGATTTTTGCTACTTCACGAAGCATTACGCCCGGTTACGGTCTTGTTCTTGACGCCAATAACCATCATATTTCGCGGCAGGCATGCTGGAGCCCCGCCAGCGGCGCCTCGGTCCAAATCGACCGGACACCGGACGGGGCAGAAGCAATATGAGGATTTCCATGGCTGAACCCGTTCGCAATTATCAGACGCGTGCCGTGCCCGGCGTCGGCGTCGATGCTGCTATCGACCAGGGCCTGCGCGCTTATATGATCAAGGTCTACAATCTGATGGGGCTTGGCCTCCTCATCACCGGCCTCGCCGCGGTCGGAACGATCATGCTGGCCACCACCACCGATCCGGCTTCGGCGGTCGCTACGCTGCCGAACGGCGATATGCTGACATCCTTCGGCTACGCGATCTTCGGCTCGCCGCTGAAATGGCTGGTGATCTTTGCCCCCCTGGCAGCGGTGCTGTTCCTGTCGTTTCGCGTCCAGTCGATGAGCGTTTCGGCCGCGCAGACGACGTTCTGGGTCTATGCCGGCCTCGTCGGCCTGTCACTGTCGTCGATCTTCCTGGTCTACACCACCGCCAGCATCTCGCAGACCTTCTTCGCCACCGCCGCCGCCTTTGGCGGACTGTCGCTCTACGGCTACACGACCAAGCGCGATCTTTCCGCGCTCGGTTCGTTCCTGATCATGGGAGTGGTCGGTCTGATCATCGCAAGTGTGATCAACATCTTCCTGCAGTCGTCGGCGCTTTCCTTCGCCGTTTCGGCGATCGGCGTGCTGATCTTCGCAGGGCTGACCGCCTACGACACGCAGAACATCAAGGAGATGTATTTCGAGGGCGACGAGACTGATGTCGCCGGCCGCAAGGCTATCATGGGCGCGCTGAGGCTCTATCTCGACTTCATCAACCTGTTCATGTTCCTGCTGCAGTTCATGGGCGATCGCCGTTAACAACGGCCCCTTGAGTCTGTGGACCAGCGAATTTGGAAAGGGCGGCCCAACGGCCGCCCTTTCCTTCTGTGCCGGCCTTTGCTGTTATAGAAGGCAGATGAACGGCTTGCATAAATTATGAGCACCATCACGATACGCGGCGCGACAGCGGCCGATCTCGACCGGATCACCACCATCTATGCTGATGCGGTGTTCCACGGCACGGCGAGCTACGAACTGGAGCCGCCTGATCGTGCCGAGATGGGCGAGCGCTTCGACAGTTTGATAGCGGGCGGCTTTCCCTATCTGGTGGCGGAAAAAGCCGGCATCGTGCTCGGTTATGCCTATGCCGGCGCCTTCCGGGCGCGGCCTGCGTACCGGTTCATCGTCGAAGATTCTGTCTATGTCGCGCCCGAGGCCAAGGGCCATGGCATCGGGCTGAAGCTGATGCAAGGGCTGATCGCGGCGGCCGAGGCGGCGGGCTTCCGCCAGATCATCGCGGTGATCGGCGACGGTCGGCCGGACAGTGCCTCGGTCCGGCTGCATGAAAAGCTCGGCTTTCGCCATTCGGGCCGTCTGGAAGCCTCCGGCTACAAGCTCGGACGCTGGCTCGACACGGTGTTCATGCAACTGCCGATCAATGGCGGGTCTCAGGTTCCGCCCGATCCCAACTCACTGCCGGAACGGAGATTCCGGAAGCACAACAAGTAGTTAGGCCTCGACAAGTTTCAGCGTGCGGTCGAACACGCCAAGCACGCGGCCAAGCTCCTGGCCGCGCTTAAGGATGCGGCCGCCGGCGGCGATGACGGCGAAAGCCCCTTGCCGGCGCGCCAGCTTCGGATCCTTGACGATCTGGAACAGCGGCACCTCGCTGGTGCGACGGAAGACGGAAAAGACGGCGCGGTCGGCAAGATGGTCGATGGCGTAGTCGCGCCATTCATTGGCGGCGACCATGCGCCCGTAAAGCCTCAGGATCTGGTCCAATTCACGCCGGTCGAACCGCACCGGCTGGTCGAGGCGTTCACGTCTTGCCTCATGCAGCGGGATCAGTATTGCGGATGCGTCCCCATCCTCCGTCCCACTGCCGTGATCAGTCATGCCTCGATCCCTTCGAATGAATCTTACATTAATCAAAGTTGGCGCTTTCGCCATGGAATTGCAAGCCCGGCTGGGGAAAGGCTGGCGGCGCAACGTTTCCGCGGTGTCCAGTCACGTTTATAAAAACGCCCGTTGAAATTGGTGATGCTTTGCCACAATCCCGCCTTCTTTTAACCGCGCTAAAGCCCCAATCTCCGACGAATTTACGGATGTTGCCTGAGACGGTTCGGTCCGGCACTGGCTCGTAAACCCCAAGCCCCCCGCCCACGGGTCTGCGTCGGATCGAACCAACCTCGGTTTCTCCCTTGGAGAACTCGAGCGCGACGATCCCAAAACCTAAATGACCGGCGTCAGAAGCAAGCTGACGTCGGTTTTTTATTTTATTGGCCGAGTGAATGCGCGCGGCCACCCCTTCTCCCCCTTCGGTGGCAGAAGGTGTCGCCAAAGGCGACGGAAGGGTGGTTCCAGCTTGGCAATTTGCTTGAAATCGCCCCGCTGCCTCATTCCTTCCAGAACCCCGCTCGACGCTGCGCGCCGATCCACCACCCGGGGCGAATCACGGGCCTCGCCCGCCCTTCGGGCCCCACAAGGGGAGAAGGAGAGGCGTTCAGGGCTTGTGGATCAGGGCGGCGCCCAGGATGGGACCCGGCATGCCGTCCTTGCCCACCGATTGCAGCAGCACGGCGCAGCCGCCTTTCTTGGTAATCACGCTCATCGGCAGTTCGTAGCGCTGCGCCTTGCCGTGCCACATGCCGGCGGTCTGGATGCCGGAGACGGCGTTCCAATAAGTCATGCTGCGGCCGGTGTTCTCGCCCTTGCCGATCTTGATGGTCTGCGGCGGGTCGAAATACACGATGACGACATGGGCATCGCTGGGGCCGCTGCCGGCATCGCCGGCGTCGATGATGACGCGGTCGCTGGTCCGGCTGACGTCGATGGGGACCCGCATGCCCTCGCCGGATGTTTTCATGCGGGCGAGCGCGCCGTCGACTTCCTCGCGGCGGGCGCCGTTGACATGGCTGCGGCCATTGATGACGGCCTGCGGCGTATAGACCGAGCGGCTGCCGAAGGCACGCATATATTCATACTGCCGCTCGGTGTTCTCCTTGCGGCTCAGCGTGTCCTTCCAACCGAGATAATCCCAGTAGTCGACGTGATAGGCGAGCGCGACGATGTTCTCCTTGGCGGCAAGCTCGGCGAAAAATGCATCGGCCGGCAGGCAGGAACTGCAGCCCTGGCTGGTGAAGAGCTCGACCACGCCCAAGGGCTGGCCGACCAGGGATTTATCTGTCTGGGAGCGGTCGGCCTCGCCGGCAAGCGCATTGGCGGCAAGTCCAGCTCCGGCAAGCACCGAGAGGGCCAGCGCAAACGCCGCAAGCCGCAATGGTCTTCGAGGTGTCATGGCCGTTTCGACTCCCGCCGGTGATGGCCGGCTTTGTTCTGGTTGGCGAAATATGTGGCAGAAGCGGCAGTCAACGGGAAGTCACGTTGCGGTGAAATTCTACCGTTGCGACAAACTGCAAGGGCGCAACAGGATGGGCTACACTTCAAGGTAGATACCGATTCGGGCGACAATCAGCATGTGGCAAACTCTCCTGACGCCGGTCGACCTGTACTGCGAGCGGGTCGGGCCACAGTTCTGGGCCGAACCGGTGAACGCACTGACCAATATGGCTTTTCTTGTCGCCGGGCTATGGGGTGTCCGGGAGGTGCGCCG
This sequence comes from Mesorhizobium sp. WSM4847, assembly GCF_055811335.1. Taxonomy (NCBI): domain Bacteria; kingdom Pseudomonadati; phylum Pseudomonadota; class Alphaproteobacteria; order Hyphomicrobiales; family Phyllobacteriaceae; genus Mesorhizobium; species Mesorhizobium sp. WSM4847. The sequence continues at coordinate 100,864 of NZ_JBVVPY010000003.1, forward strand.
GCGCGGCACAGGCATCTTCGCCGAAATTCTGGCCTGGTGGGTGGTGGCGATCGGCATCGGCTCGGCGCTGTTCCACACCTTTGCCAACCATGCCATGGTCTGGGCCGACGTGCTGCCGATCGCCGGGTTCACGCTGGCCTACACGCTGTTCAACCTGCGCCGTTTCCTCGCTATGAAATGGGGCAAGGCGATCGCCATCTTCTTAGCCTTCTATGCCGTCACCGGGTTGTTGACCTGGGCCGTGCCGGACTGGCTGCGCCAGGCATCGAACGGCACGACCGGCTACCTGCCGCCCTTCCTGGCGCTCGCCTTCTTCGGCGCCTGGGTGGCGGCGAGCGGCAACCGCGCCGGCTGGTACAATCTGGCGGGCTCGGCGATCTTCGTCGTGTCGGTCATCTTCAGGACGATCGATCCGCTGGTCTGCGGCAGCTTCCCGCTCGGCACGCATTTCCTGTGGCACATCCTCAACGGGCTGATGCTCGGCGTGCTGCTGGCGGCGGCGGCGCGGTTCGGAGGGCCGAAATTAGGGCAGTATGGCAGTAGGGCAGTAAGGCAGTAGGAGTAGGACGAGGCAGCGGAGGCGACCTTTCCCCTACTGCCTTACTCCCCTATTCCCTTCACATTATGCGGCCAGATCGCGCAGCACATATTGCAGGATGCCGCCGTTCTTGAAGTAGTCGAGTTCGTCCAGCGTATCGATGCGGCAGATGATCGGAATGTTCTTCACCGTGCCGTCGCCATAAGTGATCTTCGCGATCATCTTCTGACGCGGCTTGATGGCGCTCAGTCCGTCGATTTCGACCAGTTCGTCGCCCTTGAGGTTGAGCGAGGCCCATGAGGTGCCTTCCTCGAAGACGAAGGGGATGACCCCCATGCCGACCAGGTTCGAGCGGTGGATGCGCTCGAAGGACTGAGCGATGACGGCGCGAACACCCAACAGGTTGGTGCCTTTGGCCGCCCAGTCGCGCGACGAGCCGTTGCCGTATTCGACACCGGCGAAGATGACCAGCGGCACGCCTTCCTTCTTGTACTCCATGGCGGCGTCGTAGATCGATTTCTCTTCCTTCGACGGATAGTGGATTGTGTAGCCGCCCTCGCGGCCGTTCTCGCCCAGCATGTGGTTGCGGATGCGGATATTGGCGAAGGTGCCGCGCATCATCACCTCGTGATTGCCGCGCCGTGTGCCGTATTGATTGAAGTCGGCAACGCCGACGCCATGATCGATGAGGTACTTGCCGGCCGGCGAGGCCGCCTTGATCGAGCCGGCCGGTGAGATGTGGTCGGTGGTAATCTTGTCGCCGAACAGGCCGAGCACGCGGGCGCCCTTGATGTCGCCGATCGTGCCGAAGCCCGATGTCATGCCAGCGAAGTAGGGCGGGTTCTGCACATAGGTCGAATTGTTGTCCCAGGAATAGGTCTGGCCTTCCGGCGCCTTGACGTTCTGCCAGTATTCGTCGCCCTTGAAGACGTCGGCATATTTGCGGGCGAACAGTTCGCGCGTCACGTTCTTCTCGATGAACTCCTGGATCTCGACCGAGCTCGGCCAGATGTCCCTGAGGTAGACCGGGTTGCCGTCGCGGTCCTCGCCGAGCGGTTCGGTGGTCAGATCTTTGGTCACGGTCCCGGCCAGTGCGTGGGCGACGACCAGCGGCGGCGAAGCGAGGTAGTTCGCCTGCACGTCGGGCGAGACGCGGCCTTCGAAATTGCGGTTGCCGGAAAGCACCGCGGCAGCAATCAAGCCCTTGTCGTTGATGGTTCTGGAGATCGGCGCCGGCAACGGGCCGGAATTGCCGATGCAGGTGGTGCAGCCGAAGCCGACCAGATTGAAGCCGATCTGGTCCAGTTCCTTCTGCAGGCCGGATTTCTCCAGATATTCGGCGACGACCTGGCTGCCCGGCGCCAGCGATGTCTTGACCCACGGCTTCTGCTTGAGTCCGAGCCGGTTGGCGTTGCGTGCCAGCAACCCGGCGCCGATCAGCACGCTCGGGTTCGAGGTGTTGGTGCAGGAGGTGATGGCGGCAATGACGACGTCGCCATGGCCAAGGTCGTAGTCGTTGCCCTCGACGGCATAGCGCTTGTCGATTTCGACCGCCTTCCTGTATTCGGTTTCCATCGCCTTGACAAAGCCGGCCGGAATGCCTTCGAGCGCGACCCGGCCTTCTGGACGCTTGGGTCCGGCCATCGACGGCACGACACTGCCGAGATCGAGCTCGAGCAGGTCGGTGAAGACCGGATCGGCCGACCCGGTATCGCGCCACATGCCTTGCGCCTTGGCGTATGCCTCGACCAGCGCGATGCGGTTTTCCTCGCGGCCGGACATGGTGAGGTAGCGGATGGTTTCGCCATCGACCGGAAAGAAGCCGCAGGTCGCGCCATATTCGGGCGCCATGTTGCCGATGGTGGCGCGGTCGGCCAGCGTCATGTTGGACAGACCAGGACCGAAGAATTCGACGAACTTGCCGACGACGCCCTTCTTGCGCAGCATCTGCGTGACGGTGAGCACGAGATCGGTGGCGGTGACGCCTTCCCTGAGCCTGCCGGTGAGCCGGAAGCCGATGACTTCGGGCAGCAGCATGGAGACGGGCTGGCCAAGCATCGCGGCCTCGGCCTCGATGCCGCCGACGCCCCAGCCGAGCACGCCAAGGCCGTTGATCATGGTGGTGTGCGAATCGGTGCCGACGCAGGTGTCGGGATAGGCGGTGGTTTCGCCGCCTTCAGTGTTGGTCCACACGACCTGGCCGAGATATTCGAGATTGACCTGGTGGCAGATGCCAGTGCCGGGCGGCACGACGCGGAAGTTGCGGAAGGCCTGCTGGCCCCATTTCAAGAATTTGTAGCGTTCCTCGTTGCGCTCGTATTCAAGCTCGACATTCCGGGCGAAAGCCAGCGGCGTGCCGAACTCATCGACGATGACCGAGTGGTCGATGACCAGGTCGACCGGCACCAGCGGATTGATCTTTTGCGGGTCGCCGCCGAGCGAGGCCATGGCATCGCGCATGGCGGCCAGGTCGACCACGGCCGGAACGCCAGTGAAATCCTGCATCAGCACGCGGGCCGGGCGATAGGCGATCTCGACCCCGGCGGTGCCCCTGTCGGTCAGCCAGCCGGCGACCGCCTGGATGCTCTCCTTGGTGACGGAACGGCCGTCCTCGTTGCGCAATAGGTTCTCCAGCAGCACCTTCATCGAATAGGGCAGTTGGGCGATGCCGGTGAGGCCGTTCTTCTCGGCCTCGACGAGGTCGTAGTAAACATAATCGGAGCCGCCCGCGGTCAGCGTGCGACGGCAATTGAAACTATCGAGGGATTTTGACACGTGCGATCCGTCCTTGTCTGTTCAGCCTGAAAGGGAACGGACGCCGATGGCATGCAATCACGCGCAAAGGTGCGGGTACGGCCATTTCCGCTGTCCGTTCCCAGCCAACCCGAGCCGTTCAAGGCGGCGCGTGCGCTGGTTCGGCGCTAATTCGCTTCCCGTGCCGACCGCTGGCACGGATGCCCCGCATATAGAGAATTTCCTGGAATAGTTCTAGACAGTCGAACGGCTATTTTGTGCGATGCGGCAGCTGCCGTGGCGCGATGTTTTCGGGACGGGCATGGAATGCGGCTGATCGCCGAAAATCTGGGCGGCGAACGCGGCGGCGAGGCGGTTTTTTCCGGCCTCGACTTTGCCCTTGGCAAAGGCCAGGCGCTGATCGTCACCGGGCCGAACGGCGCGGGAAAATCGACACTGCTCAGGGTCGTTGCCGGGTTGCTGCCGGTGGTGGCAGGCCGTTTGCTTCTCGAAGGTGGCGGTGAGGATTTTCCGTCGGTCGCCTCGGCCTGCCACTATCTCGGCCACCAGAACGCGATGAAGACGGCGCTGAGCGTGGCGGAAAATCTGCGCTTCTGGCGCGATTTTTCGGGCGCGGATTTCTTGAGCGCCGAAGAGGCGCTGGCAATGGTCGGGCTTGACGGTATCGGCCATCTGCCGTTCGGCTATCTCTCCACCGGACAACGCCGCCGCGCGGCGATCACAAAACTGCTGGTCAGCCGGCGGCCGCTGTGGCTGCTCGACGAGCCGACGGCCGGATTGGACAAGGCTTCGGAAGAGCGATTCGGCCGGCTGATGCGGGAGCACTGTTCGGAGGGCGGAATCATTATTGCGGCGACGCATCTGCCACTGGGGTTGGAGGGGGCACAAGAATTGAGGATGGGGGAAACTCGGTAATGTCGGCAGGACAGAGGGGGTTGCCTGGGCAAGGGCATCTAAAACCATGCTAGCCCTCTTCCTGCGCGATATCCGCCTGAGTATCCGGGCCGGCGGCGGGGCGCTGACCGGCGTGATCTTCTTTCTCGCGGTGATCGCCACGATCCCGTTCGGCGTCGGGCCGGACCTCAATCTGCTTGCCCGCATCGGCCCGGCGATCCTGTGGATCGGCGCCTTGCTGGCTTGCCTGCTCGGTCTCGACCGATTGTTCCAGGCCGACCGGGAAGACGGCTCGCTCGATCTGCTGGTGCTCGGCGACGACCGGCAGATGCTGGCGCTGACCGTGCTGACAAAATGCCTGGCGCATTGGGCAGGAAGCGTGCTGCCGCTGGTCATCGCGGCACCCCTGCTCGGCCTGTTCATGAACATGGAGCCGATCGGCATCGGCGCCACGGCGCTGACCCTTCTGGTCGGCACGCCGGCGATTACCTTCATCGGCGCTGCCGGTGCGGCGGTGGCGGTGGCACTGCCGCGCGGCGGGCTGCTGATCTCGGTGCTGGTGCTGCCGCTGACCATCCCGGTGCTGATCTTCGGCGTCTCGGCAAGCTATGGCGCGGTGGCGAACCCTGATCCGTTTCTGCAGCCTTTCCTCATTCTTGCCGCGCTGACCTTGTTTCTTGCCGTGCTGGGGCCGGTTGCGGCAGCGTTGGCTCTGCGCCATGGAATCGACTGATTTGGCCGGCCATCGTTGGTGATTACAGGGCGTCGAAGGCTGCGGCGCTGCTGTCGATTGCGAAGCCGATGGCGCAGGGTTAAAGGAAGGCATGTTGGAACGAAGCGAAATGGTCCGGCTGAAAGGTTTTGCACCGGAGGAGCGACCCCTATGAGCGCGCATGCGCTCTATGTGACCGCTGCCTATGCCATCACGGCCGTGGTGCTGGCCGGGCTGATCGGCTGGATCCTGCTCGACCAGCGTGCACGCAGACGAGACCTCGCCGAGCTGGAAGCGTCCGGCGTGCGGCGGCGCTCCGACAAGGCGGGGAAATCATGAGCATGGAGACGGAAACGCCGGCGCGCTCACGCCGCCTGATCGTGCTGTTGCCGCTGCTGATTTTCCTCGGGCTGGCGGGGCTGTTCCTGACGCAGCTGCTGTCCGGCCGCGACACTTCGGAAGTGCCATCGGCGCTGATCGGCCTCCCGGCGCCGCAGACCAATCTGCCGGCGCTGGAGGGCATGAATTTGCCGGGGCTCGATTCCAGGCAGTTCGCCGGCAAGGTCACGCTCGTCAACGTCTTCGCGTCGTGGTGCGGGCCGTGCCGCGACGAACATCCGCTGCTGCTGGCGCTGTCGCAGGACAAGCGCTTCGTCATCGCCGCCCTCAACTACAAGGACCAGCCGGAAAACGCCCGCCGGTTTCTCGGCGATCTCGGCAACCCGTTCCAGGCGATCGGCGTCGACACGGCAGGGCGCGCGGCGATCGACTGGGGGGTCTACGGCGTGCCGGAAACCTTCGTCGTCGGCAAGGACGGCAAGATCGCCTACAAGCACGTCGGCCCGCTGACGCCGGGCTCAGCACAAGCGCTGCTGTTGCCGGAGATCGAGAAGGCGCTGGCAGCACCCGGCTGATGGCCCCGCCGTTTCGTCATCCTTGGGTCTTCACTCCGCTTTGCGTCGTTACGCCCAAGGATTACGAACGTGATAGGTCGACCGAAGATTCAGCCGTAGACCTGCTTGTGGACCTGGTAGAGCATTTCGCTGCGGTCGGCGCGCATGTCGGCCAGATCGCGGCTGGAAAACGAATCGATTTCGGCGATGAGGCGGTTGTATTGCCGGCGCTTGGCGATGCTGGTGCGAGCGCGGCTCATTAGGCTGTCGAGAATCATAGCGAGGTTCCTTCTGTGCCGCTTTGTTGCGGCAGGTTGTTCCTCCCTGATCGATACGCAGCATGACATAGTTATGGTGCATCGCAAAAAGAAGATGTTGCAATGCACCATTGCGCTGGGCGCATAGCCGGTTAACGGCGCATGGGCCCGCCCTTCCATCCGTCAGTCGAGCAAGGGCCGCATTGCCTGTCCCGATACACGATCTTGCCATATCGATCGCCGGCTGGCTTGATCGCGCCGGCACCAACGATTTGCATGACCCGGGAGAAAACCATGGCCGAAGACTACGAAATTCTCGATCCACGCTTTGCGCGGCTGTTCAACGGCAACGCACAGGTGGACAAGCTGTTCACCGGATGCCGGTGGGCCGAAGGGCCGGCCTGGTTTGCGGCCGGCCGTTATGTGGTCTGGTCCGACATTCCCAACAACCGCATGCTGCGCTACGACGAGACCGACGGCAGCGTCAGCGTGTTCCGGCAGCCGTCGGGCAATTCCAACGGCAACACCGTCGACCGGCAGGGCCGGCTGGTCACTTGCGAGCATTCGGGCCGCCGGGTCAGCCGCACCGAGCATGACGGCTCGATCACCACCATCGCCGACAAATGGCGCGGCAAGCGGCTGAACTCGCCCAACGATGCGGTGGTCAAGTCCGATGGTTCGATCTGGTTCACCGACCCGACCTACGGCATCGATACGGATTATGAGGGCGACAAGGCCGAGAGCGAGATCGGCGCCTGCCATGTCTACCGGGCCGACCCCGGCACCGGCGAGATCGAAGCGGTGATCACCGACATGATCAGGCCCAACGGGCTTGCCTTCTCGCTCGACGAGAGCAAGCTCTACGTCGTCGATACCGGCCGCACGCATGGCGCGCAGAATCCGGCGCATATGCGGGTGTTCGATGTCGACGAGGCCGGCAAGAAGGTCTCCGGCGGGAAGGTCTTCGCCGATTGCACGGCCGGCCTGTTCGATGGTTTCAGGCTCGACGACCAGGGCCGGATCTGGACCAGTGCCGCCGACGGCATCCATTGCTACGATCCGGACGGGACGCTGATCGGCAAGATCAAGGTGCCGGAAGTCGTCGCCAATTGCGTGTTCGGCGGCAACAAGCTGAACTGCCTCTACATCGCCGGCACGACGTCGCTCTACATGGTCCGGCTGATGGTCAACGGCGCAAAGACATTTTGAGCGGCCCTGGGGCCTTCGAAGAGGTCGCTGCGCGTGACTGGTTCGTCGGCGAGACCAATGTCGCGGCGTTGAGACCGAAGGGAAATTTGCGAGAGGCTGCGGGACAGCGCCCCGCTCTGCCCTGCCGGGCATCTCCCCCACTTGGGGGCTTCGTCGCCGACGCTTGCTTCGCGTTCGCTCCGCCCGGGATAACGAAAGCACGGTGGCCGCCGCTTAACGCGACCGGATGAAATCGGCGAATGCCGAAATGGGGTTGTGCATTGCCAGTTGGCTTGCCGGCTCCGACAGGATTTTGTCCACCTCCGGTGGCCTCTTGCCGAGCAGGGCGATTTCGAGCGCGGTGTCTTCAACAAGCGCGAAAGACATGGTGCGCATGATCTCGGCCAGAGCCGCGCGGGCAAACAGCGAGCGCGGCGAGGCGTGCACCAGCATGGCCGGCTTGCCGACAGCTGCATCGCGCGACACCAGCCAGTCGAGCGCGTTCTTCAGCCCGCCCGGTACGCCATGGGCATACTCAGGGCAGGAGACGATCACGCCGTCAGCGGCGGTGACCGCGTCGATCAGCGCGGATGCTTGCGGTGGCGTCCGCTCGCCTTCGTCATCCGGATTGAAAATCGGCAGCCGGCCAAGCCCGTCATAGACGGATACGTGACAGTCCGGCGGCGCGTTTTGCGCGAGCGCCGCGACCAGGGCCGAATTGGTCGAGGCGGCGCGCAGGCTGCCGGAAATGGCGAGGATGTTCAGCAAAGGCTTAGAGGCGGGCTCGGCGATTCGTGGTCGGGCACACTACCACATGGTGTGTTCGTATTCTTCGTCCAGCCAGCGGTCGGTCGCCTCGGCCGAATCGGCGAGCGCCAGCTGGTCGCGCAGGATCTGGCCGAGCGTCGGCAGCGTCGCGCGGTCGTACCAGGTTTCCGGCTTCCACAGATCGGAGCGCATGAAGGCCTTGGCGCAATGCATGTAGGCGGCCTTGACCGTCACCAGGACGACGCTTTGCGGTTCCTTGCCGTCGACGGCGAGCCGCTCGCGCAAAGCCGCATCGACGGTGATGCGGGCGTCGCCGTTGACGCGCAGCGTCTCGTTCATGCCCGGGATGAGGAAGAGCAGCCCGACCGAAGGGTTGAGAAGAATGTTCTCCAGCGTGTCGAGCCGGTTGTTGCCGGGCCGGTCGGGGATGGCGATGGTCTTCTCGTCGAGCACGGCGGCAAAGCCCGGCCTATCGCCCTTCGGCGTCACATCGGCATTGCCGGCGCCGTCCGAGGAGCCAATCAGCACGAAGGGGCTTTTGCCGATGAAGGAACGGCCGTGGCCATCCAGCGCCTTCAGTTCCTTGCGGATCGAGCCGTCGGTCGGCCGAGGCGTCTTGTAGATCGTTCTCAGCTCTTCGCGCGTGGTGACGAATTCCATGCCCTCTCCTTAAAATCGTTACTTGCCGGGCTTCCCTTCCGTTCCGGTCTTGCCTTCAAGCGAATGGCGCATGATCAGCGGCATCTGGCTGAAGGTGAAAAGAAGGGTGATCGGCATGATGCCCCAGACCTTGAAGGTAACCCAGGCGTCGGTGGAAAAATTCCGCCAGACCACTTCGTTGACAAGGGCCAGGAACAGGAAAAACAGGCCCCAGCGGAAGGTGAGTTTCTTCCAGCCCTCGGCATCGAGGCTGAAGGCCGAATCGAAGACGTAGCCGAGCAGCGACTTGCCGAAGAACAGGCCGCCGAGCAGCACGCCGCCGAACAGCATGTTGACGATTGTCGGCTTCATCTTGATGAAGATGTCGTCCTGCAGGTAGAGCGTCAGCGCGCCGAAGACGAAGACGACGACGCCCGACACCATCGGCATGATCGGCAAGGTGCGGGTGAGCAGCCAGGACGCGGCCAGCGCGATCGCGGTCGCGGCCATGAACAGGCCGGTGGCGACGAAGATCGGTCCGCCGAATTCGGCCAGCACCGGAAATTTCTGCGACAGCCATGCGCCACGGGCGTTGGCGAAGAAGAACACCATCAACGGGCCGAGCTCCAGCACCAGCTTGAGCAGCGGATTGACGCCTTCCTTCTTCTGTTTCTGCGGGTCGGACGGGTCGCGTTCGAGGATGCGCGGGTTCATAGGCTTTCCTTCTTGCGCATGATCCTGTCCAAAAAGTCTGCAACTTCCTGAGATCAAGCTTGTTATGCCACTCCAGCGATCGCCCTGGCGAACTCGCTTGCGGAGAATGGTTCGAGGTCGTCGACCTGTTCGCCGACGCCGATGAAATAAACCGGCAATTTATGCTTTGCCGCAATCGCCACCAGAATACCGCCGCGTGCCGTGCCGTCCAGCTTGGTCATCACCAGGCCGTTGACGCCGGCGACATTGCGGAAGATCTCGACCTGGTTGAGCGCGTTCTGGCCGGTGGTGGCGTCGACCGTCTGCAGCACGGTGTGCGGCGCCTCCGGATCGAGCTTGCCCAGCACCCGGACGATCTTTTCGAGTTCCGCCATCAGCTCGGTCTTGTTCTGCAGCCGCCCGGCGGTGTCGATGATCAGCACGTCGGAGCCGGCTTGCCTGGCCTGTTCGAAGGCATCGTAGGCGAGGCCGGCGGCGTCGGCGCCAAGCTTCGAGGCGATGACCGGCGACCTGGTGCGCTCGCCCCAGATCTTCAATTGCTCGATCGCGGCGGCACGGAACGTGTCGCCGGCGGCGAGCATCACCGACAGGCCGCCGTCGGTCAGCTTTGCCGCCAGCTTGCCGATGGTCGTGGTCTTGCCGGTGCCGTTGACGCCGACGATAAGGATGACATGCGGCTTGTGGCTGAGGTCGAGCTCCAGCGGCAAGGCGACATGGGTCAGCACCTTCTCCACCTCGGTCGCCATGATGGCGCGGACTTCCGTCTCGGAGACGTCCTTGCCGTAGCGGCTGGCAGCCAGCGAATCGGTGATGCGCAAAGCCGTCTCCATGCCGAGATCGGCGCGGATCAGCACGTCCTCCAGATCCTGCAGCGTGTCCTCGTCGAGCTTGCGCTTGGTGAAGACGCCGGCGATGTTGCCTGACAGTTCCCGGGAAGAGCGGGCGAGCCCCTCCTTCATGCGCTGGAACCACGAGCGTTTCGGTGCCGCTTCCGGCGCCTTCTGCGGCTCGGCTCTCTGCTCGACCTTCTTGGCGACGGTGACCTTGCCGGCAGCCGGCTTTGGCTCCGGCGGCGGTTGTGGAACGGGCTCGCGCTTTACCTCCGCCTCGATGGCCGAGGTCCCGAGCGAAGCTCGGGGGTGGGGGTGACTGGCGCTGGCGCCGGCGCTGTCACCCCACCCCGCCGCTTCGCGGCGACCCTCCCCATCGAGGCGAGGGTGGGGCGCTGGAATGGCTTCAGGTTCGGGCGCGATCTCGGTAAGGACCGGCTTCGCCTCGATCGGTGCTGGCTGGCGAATGGGGGGCGGGATTTCGGCCGTCGGTCCGGCATCTTGCGCAGGTCCGCGCTGCCCCTCACCCTTACCCTCTCCCCGTGAAGGACGGGGAGAGGGGGGCGTCAGCGCAGCCGCTTCTTCCTCGGCCTCTGCGGGAGTGGTTCCGGCGGCGCGATCAGCACCCTTCTCCCCGTCCCTATACGGGGAGAAGGTGCCGGCAGGCGGATGAGGGGCGGCAGCCGCTGATGATGGAAGCTGAGTGGACGCTTCGACGGACGCAGGTTCGGGTTGTTTCTTCGGGGCGATTTCCGGCTGCTCGGGCTCAGGAACGTCCTGCGGCTCCGGAGTTGGCTCGGGAATGACGGGAGCAGCCGGAATCTGCTCTGGCTCTTCGACCGGATCAGGCTCCGGCTGAGCAGGCTCGGCCTCTTCAACAGGCACCGGCTGTGCCGGAGGCGCAGCTTCTGCTTCGGGCCAAGGCTCTTCGCGTTTCAAAAATTCCGGAACGGCTTGCTCGGCCGCCGGTTTCAGTGCCTCGAGCGCGTCCCATTTGATCGGCGGCAGCGGTGCGGTCTCGTCGATCCGCTCCTCGACCACTTCCTTCTTGCCGAACGAAAATATCTTCTTGAGAAAACCAGCCATGTTCTTGCGTCTCAGGCGGCGCGGGCGGCAAGCGGCGCCGCGATCAGCCGCGAGCCGTCATCGCCGGCGATAGCGGCCTCGACGATTTCGCCCGCCGCACCGTCGGAGACCGCAGCGAGCGTAAACCCTTCGGTGCGGCCGAGCCCGTCGCGCTCGACCAGGATCGACTGGCGTGTTCCGGCGAGCGAGGAAAGGTGGCTGCGATAGGCGGCGTCACCGGCGGCGCGCAGCCGTGCCGCACGCTGCTTGACCAGTTCGCGGCGAAGCTGCGGCATGCGCGCGGCGGGGGTGCCTTCGCGCGGCGAAAACGGAAAGACGTGGAGATGCGTCAGGCCGCATTCCTCGACGATCTCCAGCGATTTTTCGAACATGGCCTCCGTCTCGGTCGGGAAGCCGGCGATGATGTCGGCGCCGAAGACGATGCCGGGACGCAATTTGCGCAAATCCTGGCAAAAACGGATCGACTGATCCCGGTTGTGCCGGCGCTTCATCCGCTTCAGGATCATGTCGTCACCGGACTGCAGCGACAGATGCAGATGCGGCATCAGCCGGGGCTCGGTGGCGATGGCGTCGAGCAGATCGTCGTCAGCCTCGATCGAATCGATCGAGGAAAGGCGCAGGCGTTTCACGTCAGGCACCTGCTTCAGGATTGTCTTGACCAATTTGCCGAGTTTCGGGCTACCCGGCAGGTCGGCGCCGAAACTGGTCATGTCGACGCCGGTCAGCACGATCTCGGCATAGCCATTGCCGCTCAGCCGCTTGACCTGCTCGACCACGGCGCCCATCGGCACCGAGCGCGAATTGCCGCGGCCATAGGGGATGATGCAGAAGGTGCAGCGGTGGTCGCAGCCGTTCTGAACCTGGACGAACGCCCGCGCCCGGCCTTCGATGGCGTCGACCATGTGGCCGGCCGTCTCGCGCACCGAAAAGATATCGTTGACGCGAGCCTTCTCGGTGTCGTTGACGCCGAAATCCGGCAGCGCGCGATAGGAATGCGCCTTCAGCTTTTCCTCGTTGCCAAGGACGAGATCGACCTCGTCCATGGCGACGAAATTCTGCGGCTCGGTCTGCGCGGCGCAGCCGGTGACGATGATGCGGGCGGCCGGATTCTCGCGGCGGGCCTTGCGGATCGACTGTTTTGCCTGGCGCACCGCCTCGCCGGTGACGGCGCAGGTGTTGAAGATGATGGCGCCGCCTTCCAGCGCGCCAAGGCCGGCGCTTTCCGCCTCTCGCCGCATCACTTCGGATTCATAGGTGTTCAGCCGGCAGCCGAAGGTGACGACGTCAACGCTTTTGGGAAGAGCGGGACCCTTCTTGGCAAGGGGAGCCATCAGGCGGCGCTTTCGGTGTCGCGGGCCCACACGCCGGTCGCCGGGTCGAAGCTGCCGGAAAATTCCCATTCGGCGGCGCCGGTGAGGATGACGTGGTCGTCGCCGCGCCACTCGACATGCAAGGAGCCACCTCCGGGCGTCACCAGGGAGACGCTGCGTCCGGTCCGCCTGGTGCGCGCGGCAGCGACGGCGGCGGCACAAGCCGCCGTGCCGCAGGCCTTGGTCAGGCCGGCGCCGCGCTCCCAGGTGCGGATGACCATCGTCTCGGTCGAGGTCACCCGCGCGATGGTGATGTTGGCGCGTTCGGGGAAGATCGGGTGGTTTTCGAGCAGCGGACCGAAGCGGTCGAGCTCATAGGACCAGACGTCGCGGTCGATCCAGAAGATGGCGTGCGGATTGCCCATCGACACGACCGAGGGCGAGTGCAGCACCGGCGCGTCGATCGGGCCGACCTGCAGCTCGATCATGCGGGTATCGCGGAATTCCTCGGCGAGCGGAATATCCTGCCAGCCGAAATGCGGCTTGCCCATGTCGACCGAGATCAGCCCGTCGGCATGTTCTTCGGCGTTGAGGATGCCGGCGACGGTCTCGAAGGCGAATGTCTTCTGGCCGGTCTCGGCGGCAAGCGCCTGCACCACGCAGCGCATGCCGTTGCCGCAGGCCTGCGCGCCAGTTCCGTCGGAATTCAGGATGTCGATGAAAAAGGCAGTGCCCGGCGTTCTGGCGTCGTGGATCGCCATGATCTGATCGAACTTCGTCGCGGCATCGGCATTGAGCGCAAGGGCGGCAGCCGGCGCCACCCGGTCGGCGCGACCGCGCATGTCGGCAACGATGATTTCGTTGCCGATGCCGTTCATCTTGGCGAAGGGGGCAGTGCTTGCCATGGATCGAAAGGTCTCATGCCGGTTTGGCGCCTATATGGCGGATAGCGGCCGGAATTACCAGTGCGAGACGCCAGCGCGACGTGCGTCGACTTGGACGCACAAAGTACGCTCTGACATTTTTAAACCTGCGCATCGTGCTTCCTGAAGATCGATTCCGATTTTCGGGCGGATGCGGTCTATGCCACCGCCAAGACGCCAAGCATGACCAGCAGGAAGATGATCAACACAATGCCGATGAGAATGCGGGCGCCGGTGGCGGCGGCTCCGGCCAATGCCGGCATGCCGAGCAGGCTGGCCGCGGCCGCGATTATCAGAAGAATCACAATCCATTTGATCATGGGAAATCCCTCGCAGCCGACGGTTGTGGACCACCACCAACGCGTTTACGACGTCCCGGGTTCCCCCGGGGGCTCTGGGGGGCCGGGTCGCCAGCCTAGAGCGCCGGCACGTCCCAGACTTCGCCGGGACGCAGGGCGCGAAAGCGTTCTTGCGGGACACCTTGATCGTTGAGGGCCTCGCCCAGCTTTCTTGCCGGCTCGTCGATCGGCTCGTTGGTGAGCCGGAACGTGCCCCAATGGCAGCCGGCGGCATAGGCGGCGTTGCACAACAGCATGCCTTGCACCGCCTCCTCCGGGTTCTGGTGGTGTGGCGCCATGAACCAGCGCGGCTCGTAGGCGCCGATCGGCAGGATGGCGAGGCGGAAGCCGCCGTGCCTTGCGGCCATCAGCCGATAGTTGATGCCATCGTGGAAACCGGTGTCGCCGGCGAAATAGACCTTTCCGCCCGGCGTCTCGACCACAAAACCCGCCCACAGCGCCATGCGCCGGTCGCGGGTGCCGCGCGCCGACCAGTGGTGCACCGGCTCGACATGGACGGCGACGTCCTTGCCGATCTCGACCCGCTCGCCCCAGTCATGCACGGAAAGCCGCATTCCGGGAACGCCATCGTCGATGATGGCGTCGTTGCCGAGCGGCGTCAGCACCAGCGGGTCATGCTTTGTCTTCAGCCGCTTCAGCGTGGCGAGGTCCAGATGGTCGTAGTGGTTATGGCTGACCAATACGAGATCGATCGGCGGCAGGCTGGAAAAGGCGATGCCGGGCGGATTGACCCGTTTCGGCCCGGCAAAGGGGAGCGGCGAGGCGCGCCGCGACCAGACCGGGTCGGTGAGGATGTTCAGGCCGGCTGTCTGGATGAGCAGCGTGGAATGGCCGACCATGGTCAGCCTCAGTTCGGAGCCGTCGATCCGTTTGGCCGGTGTCGCCTGATGAAACGGACTTGGATTCGCCGACGGCCATTTCGAGCGTTCGCCGCCCAGCTGCCACTTCAAAAGATCGGAAAAGCGGGCAGGCAACTTGCCGGTGGGATTGAAGAACAAGGTGCCGTCGAAATGATCGCTGGGCGGCCCGCTATAGTAGCGGTTGGCCGCCCTTTTCCTCGCAGCCAAGATTTCGCCTCCGGCAAGGTTCGGTTTCATCAGAGATAGGACCGAAGCGGGCTGGCGCAAGCATTTGGCGGCCGGACGCCAGGGGCAGGCCTGTCCTGGCAAACCGCTGCGCAGTCTCGCGTCAGACCCCCAGGACAGGTTTTCGGGCGGCACGCATTTGTGGCAAAGTTGCAACAGGTGCCGCCGCAAATGCTATTTTAACCATACAGGGTTGAAATTTTGCCACCTTCTCCGTCTTGGTAAGGGGGATATTGTGCGGACGGCAGCCCGGCCGGACCCGACGGAGGTTTGAAATGAATTTTTCGAAAACCGGTCTGCTGGCCGTATCGCTGGCCGCGCTCTTTGCGAGCGGCTGTTCAACGTCACGGTTCTCGCCGATGGACCAGCAGCCGGCGCCGCTGCAAGCCGCGCCCTCCGGCACGGTGACCGCAAACCAGCTGCCGCCGCCGGCGTCGCCTGGCACCGCCGACCCGTCGAAATTTCCGACGGCGCCGCAAGGCCCTCAGGTCGCCTCGCTGCCGCCGGACGGAACGGCTCCGGCCGGAGCCCCGGATCTTACCGCAAGCAGCGTCGCCGGCGTGTGGAAGGCCAGCGTGTCCGGCCAGAGCTGCCAGGTGGCGACGCCGCAAACCAAATTCGGCTCCGGCTATCGGGCTGGACCACTGCATTGCCCGGCGCCGATCGACGGCATCAAATCCTGGAACGTCGCCGGCAAGCAGTTGACGCTGTACGACGCGAATGGCGGCACGCTGGCACGGCTCTATTCCTCGGGCGGAGAGAAATTCGACGGCCAGACTTCCAACGGCCTGCCGATCTCGCTTACAAGAGGCTGACCCGCCCGCCCTTATTGTTTTTAGGCGATTCCGAAAACCGCTACACGCTTTCCCGGAATTGCTCTCTTTTGTTTTTACGCAATTCCGGACAGAAAACCGCTACACATTTTTCTTGGAATTGCTCCGGAACGACGTGACCGATGCATCTGCGTGACGGCCTTCAGACCCATGCGACCGTCCGGCAGCGTTACGACCATTGGGTCGATACGGGCGTGATCGACCGCGATCCGGCGCAGGAGCGGGTCGTCGCGGCACTCGATCGGTTGATCGACGAGATTTCGGCAAAACGGCTGGCGCACAAATCGAGCGCGCTGGGCTGGCTGTTCGCTCGCAAGCGCGAGACGCGCGAGGCCGTCAAGGGCCTCTATATCCACGGCGGCGTCGGCCGTGGCAAGACCATGCTGATGGACATGTTCTTCGAGCTGGTGCCGGTCCGGCGCAAGCGCCGTGTGCATTTCAACGACTTCATGGCCGATGTGCAGGACCGCATCCAGAAGCACCGGCAGGCGCGTAAAGAGGGCACCGTCAGGGAAGACGACCCGATCGCGCCGGTGGCCCGCGCGTTGGCCGAGGAAGCCTGGGTGCTGTGCTTCGACGAGTTTTCCGTCACCGACATCGCCGATGCGATGATCCTGTCGCGGCTGTTCTCGGCGCTGTTTGCCAACGGCGTCGTGCTGGTCGCCACGTCCAATGTCGCGCCGCAGGATCTCTACGGCGACGGCTTGAACCGCAAGCTTTTCCTTCCCTTCATCGGCATCCTGGAGCGGCATGCGCAGGTGATTGCCCTCGATGCCGACAAGGACTATCGGCTGGACAAGCTCAGCCGCCTGCCGGTCTATGTCACCCCTGCCGATGCCGCGGCCGATGCTGTCCTCGATGAGGCCTGGAAAGTGATGACGCATGGCAGGCCGACGGAGGCAGCGGCCCTGACGGTAAAGGGCCGGCAGGTCGTCGTGCCGCGCGCCGCCGGCGAAGCGGCGCGGTTTTCTTTTGCCGATCTCTGCGAAAGCCCGCTCGGCGCCCGCGATTTCCTGGCGATTGCCAGCCGCTTCTCGACCGTCTTCATCGATCATGTGCCGGTGCTTGGCGAAGGCATGCGCAACGAGGCGAAGCGCTTCATCCTGCTGATAGACACGCTCTACGACCATCATGTGCGGCTGGTGGTGAGCGCCGCCGCACCGCCAGCGGAGCTGTATACGGCTAGGCGCGGCAACGAGGTCTTCGAGTTCGAGCGCACCGCGTCGCGGCTGATCGAGATGCGGAGCCACGAATGGCTGGAAGACTGGGTGGAGAGGCAGAAGGCGCGGGTGGTGCCTGCGGAGGCGGGGCAGGTTCGGGCCTGAACCTCGTTTCGTAGAGTTCCGGCACACCCCCTCTGTCCTGCCGGACATCTCCCCCTCAAGGGCCCCTCAAGGGGGGAGATCAGATGTCGCCTCGACCTTCGCCAGTTTCCAGCGTTGTGGAAGAAGCCCGTCGTCAAAACCGCCGATCTCCCCCCATGTGGGGGAGATGTCCGGCAGGACAGAGGGGGGCGCTGTCCCGCCGGCGTCTATAGTCGATACACATACATGACGAACGCCTCCGCCGGCCCGTGCGGCTCCTTGCGCGACTCATAAAGCGCCTGGGCCGCCACATTGTCCGGCTCGGTGCCGACCCAGGCCTCCTCGCAGCCATGCTCCCGGCCGAGCTCAAACATGGCGTCGAGCATCTTCGTCGCTATGGCCTGGCGCTGGAAGGCCGGCGCCACGCCGACTTCGTCGATGTAGAGTTCGCTCACCTTGTCCGGGTGGCGGTGGATGACGGCCGCGCATTGGCCGACGACTGTGCCATCGGCCAATGCCACGATCATGAAATGACCGGGTTCGCGGAGATACGCTGCCAACCGATCCAGCCTGACGGGTTCATCGAACACATCTTCGGCGACCCGCATCACAAGGGCGTCATCGCCGGAAAACAGCCTTCTTATTTCCATCTTCATTGCGTAACTTTCCCAAGTCGGCTCAATTCTTTTGACGTTTACGTAAATCCCAATCCATCTAACCGATTGAAAAATCTCACTCCAAAATAATCGTTTGAATATTTTATGCGCCGGGGCTATTGGGTGCGGCGAAATCTTCGCGGCTTCCCCGCAGCATTCCGGCCTCCTTCCTCGACGCCGTCATCCAATTCCTTAAGGGATTGGGCGCCGTCACAGTCTAAAGGGAAAACATCCTGACATGGCACGCAACAAGATAGCGCTCATCGGCTCGGGCATGATCGGCGGCACGCTCGCCCACATGATCGGCCTCAAGGATCTCGGCGACGTTGTGCTGTTCGATATCGCCGAGGGCATCCCGCAAGGCAAAGGGCTGGATATCGCGCAGTCGTCGCCGGTTGATGGGTTCGATTCCAGGCTGACCGGCGTCAACGATTATGCCGGCATCGAGGGTGCCGACGTCTGCATCGTCACCGCCGGCGTGCCGCGCAAGCCCGGCATGAGCCGCGACGACCTTCTCGGCATCAATCTGAAGGTCATGGAGCAGGTTGGCGCGGGTCTCAAGAAATACGCGCCGAAAGCCTTCGTCATCTGCATCACCAACCCGCTCGACGCCATGGTCTGGGCGCTGCAGAAGTTTTCCGGCCTGCCGAAGAGCCATGTCGTGGGCATGGCCGGCGTGCTCGACAGTTCGCGCTTTCGCTATTTCCTGGCCGAAGAGTTCAAGGTGTCGGTCGAGGATGTCACCGCCTTCGTGCTCGGCGGCCATGGCGATTCCATGGTGCCGATGATCCGCTATTCGACGGTCGCCGGCATCCCGCTGCCCGACCTCATCAAGATGGGCTGGACCTCGAAGGAAAAGCTCGACCAGATCGTGCAGCGCACCCGCGACGGCGGCGCCGAGATCGTCGGCCTGCTCAAGACCGGCTCGGCCTTCTACGCACCGGCCGCCTCGGCGATCGCCATGGCCGAAGCCTATCTCAAGGACAAGAAGCGCGTGCTGCCCTGTGCTGCGCATCTCTCCGGCCAGTATGGTGTCAAGAACACCTATGTCGGCGTGCCGGTGGTGATCGGCGCCGGCGGTGTCGAGCGCGTCATCGAGATCGAGCTCGTTAAGGCCGAGCAGAAGATGTTCGACAATTCGGTGGCGGCGGTGCAGGGCCTGTGCGAGGCTTGCGTCAAGATCGCTCCGCAACTCGCCGCCAAATGATCCGAAGTGACCCGCCAGTAAAGTGATCTGGAGACAACGCGCATGAACATCCATGAATATCAGGGCAAGGCGCTGCTGAAGGGCTTTGGCGCACCGGTGGCCGAAGGGGTGCCGGTGTTTAGGGCAAGCGAGGCGGAAGCCGCCGGCAAGGCACTGCCCGGCCCGCTCTATGTGGTGAAAAGCCAGATCCATGCCGGCGGCCGCGGCAAGGGCAAGTTCAGGGAGCTTGGCCCCGACGCCAAGGGCGGCGTCAGGCTGGCGAAATCGGTGGCCGAGGTCGTCGCCAACGCCAAGGAAATGCTTGGCCACACGCTGGTCACCAAGCAGACCGGCCCGGCGGGCAAGCAGGTCAACCGCCTCTACATCGAGGACGGCGCCGACATCGAGCGCGAGCTCTATCTGTCGCTGCTGGTCGATCGCTCCGTCGGCCGCATCGCCTTCGTCGTTTCGACCGAGGGTGGCATGGATATCGAGGCGGTCGCCCACGACACGCCGGAAAAGATCATCACCGTCGCCATCGACCCGGAAAAAGGCATAACGGCGGATGATTTGAAAGAACTCAACGGCGCGCTGAAGCTCGACGGCGACGCCGCCAAGGACGGCGAGACGTTGTTCCCGATCCTCTACAAAGCCTTCGTCGAGAAGGACATGAGCCTGCTCGAGATCAACCCGCTGATCGTCATGAAGGATGGCCGGTTGCGCGTGCTCGACGCAAAAGTGTCGTTCGACAACAACGCGCTGTTCCGCCATCCCGACGTGATGGAGCTGCGCGACATTACCGAAGAGGACGAGAAGGAGATCGAGGCGTCGAAATACGACCTCGCCTATGTCGCGCTCGACGGCAATATCGGCTGCATGGTCAACGGCGCCGGCCTCGCCATGGCGACGATGGATATCATCAAGCTCTACGGCGCCGAGCCCGCCAACTTCCTCGACGTCGGCGGCGGTGCGTCGAAGGAGAAGGTGACGGCGGCGTTCAAGATCATCACCAAGGACCCGGCGGTCAAAGGCATCCTGATCAATATCTTCGGCGGCATCATGAAGTGCGACATCATTGCCGAGGGCGTTATCGCGGCGGTCAAGGAAGTCGGCCTGCAAGTGCCGCTGGTGGTGCGGCTGGAAGGCACCAATGCCGAGCTCGGCAAGAAGATCATCAACGACAGCGGGCTCAACGTCGTCTCGGCCGATGACCTCGACGACGCGGCCAAGAAAATCGTGGCGGCGGTGAAGGGCTGAAGGGAAGTCGATGATTTCGCCCCGACTTCTGTGCGCAATTGGGTTCGGCTGCTTCGCCCTGTCGGCGCACGCGGAAGAGGTTTCGGATGCAATGGTGCTCTATAAGAATATCTGTATCGCATCAAACGGCGATTTGACCAAAGCGGAGCAATTGACGATCGAGAATGGATTTTCGATAGATTCTGACGACAGTGGCAGAAAGACTTTCGATCGAACGAGCACTGGAACTCTCTCGGCGCCGTTTGTCATACTCAAGCCAGCAGGATCGAATGGGGATAAGTCTTTGCTCGATATCTGTGAGATCTTCGGAACTACGATTCGAATGGCAGAGTTTGATGACTACGCTCGCTCGCGGGGTTTGATCGAGGTGCCAAAGGAGGAGGTTCTTGGCGATCTAGCGGACCAAAACTATGTCCGGATTTACGCAAATAAGGAGTGCCAGGCTATTGGGGACGGCAGCGCCGCATGCCTTGTGATCGGGACCATCTGCGACAAGCCGGTAGACGAAAAGTTCAGTGGGGTTTTCCGTTTTGGAACTCCTCAGCCTCAAGTGGGGGATCCTCTATGACCTTACCTCCATCCACAAGCGTGAGGGGCTGATCTGGTGCCTCCGCACAAGATAAATCTGGTCGAGGCGGCGGATCAGAAGATCAAGAAGGTCTTCGATCCGCATGTTGCCGGCGACGTCAACGACGCCCAGGTCAAGATCGCCAAGTTCGGCGATGTCTTTGACTGGCACGCGCATGACAACGAGGACGAAGCGTTCCTGGTGCTGCGCGGCCGCATCGCCATCGATTTTCGCGACGGCACGGTGGAGCTTGGCAGCGGCGAGTTCATCGTCGTGCCGCGGTCCGTCGAGCACCGGCCGCGCTCGCTGAGCGAACAGCCGGTGGTGCTGATGTTCGAGCCGGCGACGACGCTCAACACCGGCAACGCCAAAAGTGACCTCACCGTCGCCGATCTCAAGCGGCTGTAGGGAGCTTGTCGAGGAAGAGAAATGAAGAACATCACTCTGGCGGTCGAAGACGAGGTTCTGGAGCAGGTCAAGCTGACGGCCGCTGAACAGGGAACGACCGTCGACGCCTTGGTGCGGGAGTTTTTCGCGACAGTGGCGGCGAAGCGCCGTGCCAACGACGGGGCTCGGCTAGCCCTGCTTAGGCTTGCCTACGAGGCTTCAGGCGACAGGGACAGCAAGACTTGGAACCGGGCAGCTCCCATGACCGCTGAATGCCGCCTCGACAAGAACATGCTCGTCCATGCCGCCATCGGACATAATTCCAAGCGCGCGGAGTATGGCGCAACCATCGCCGCCGCCGAGCGCCTTGGCGTCAAGACACTTTACACCGAAGACCTCAACCACGGACAGGCTTACGGCGCCGTGGTCGCCATCCATCCCTTCCGCACTCACTGATTAGGTCGCAAAAATGTCCATTCTCGTCGACAAGAACACCAAGGTGCTCGTGCAGGGCCTGACCGGCAAGACCGGCACATTCCATACCGAGCAGGCGCTGGCCTATCACGGGACAAAAATGGTCGGCGGCATCCACCCCAAAAAGGGTGGCGAGACGTGGACCGGCGCCAAGGGCGAGAGCTTGCCGATCTTTTCAACCGTCGCTGAAGGCAAGGCGAAGACCGGCGCCAATGCGTCTGTCGTCTATGTGCCGCCGGCGGGCGCCGCCGAGGCGATCCTGGAAGCGATCGAAGCCGAGATCCCGCTGATCATCTGCATCACCGAGGGCATCCCGGTGATCGACATGATCAAGGTCAAGGCGCGGCTCGACCGCTCGACATCGCGGCTCATCGGTCCCAACTGCCCTGGCGTCCTGACCCCCAACGAATGCAAGATCGGCATCATGCCCGGCAACATCTTCCGCAAGGGCTCAGTCGGCGTTGTTTCCCGCTCGGGAACGCTTACCTATGAGGCAGTGTTCCAGACCACCAATGTCGGCCTCGGCCAGACCACCGCCGTCGGCATCGGTGGCGACCCCGTCAAAGGCACGGAGTTCATCGACGTGCTGGAGATGTTCCTCGCCGACGGCGAGACCCAGTCGATCATCATGATCGGCGAGATCGGCGGCTCGGCCGAGGAAGACGCCGCGCAGTTCCTCAAGGACGAAGCCAAGCGTGGCCGCAAAAAGCCGATGGCCGGTTTCATCGCCGGGCGCACGGCTCCGGCCGGCCGCACTATGGGTCACGCCGGCGCGGTGATCTCCGGCGGCAAGGGCGGCGCCGAAGACAAGATCGCGGCGATGGAATCGGCCGGAATAAAGGTTTCGCCGTCGCCGGCTCGGCTCGGCACGACGCTGGTCGAAGCGATAAAAGGTTAAGGCAGTAAGGGAGTAGGGCAGTATGGGAGTAGGGGAATAGGAACAACGGGACGAGTGATGGCAAGTGCCTGGTTCTCCCTACTGCCCTACTGCCTTACTGCCCTACTCCCCTCCAAAACAGGAGACGGAGCCAAGGCTCCGCGGAAAAAATGGCAAGACAAGATCAGGCCAACGACCAATTTTCGCTTACCTCTTTCCTCTATGGCGGTAATGCCGACTACATCGACGCGCTCTACGCCGCCTATGAGGACGATCCCTCTTCGGTCGATCCCGAATGGCAGGATTTCTTCGCGGCGCTGAAGGACGACGCCGGCGATGTCCGCAAGAATGCCAAGGGCGCCTCATGGGCCAAGCCCTCGTGGCCGCTGCAGGCCAATGGCGAACTAGTCTCGGCGCTCGACGGCGATTGGGGCATCGTCGAGAAGCACATCGAGAAGAAGGTCCAGAACAAGGCGGTGATGAACGGGGTCACCCTGTCCGACGCCGACGTCCATCAGGCGACGCGCGATTCCGTGCGCGCCATCATGATGATCCGCGCCTACCGCATGCGTGGCCATTTGCACGCCAATCTCGACCCGCTCGGCATCGCCAAGCTCGAGGATTACAACGAGCTGTCGCCGGAAAACTACGGCTTCACATCAGCCGACTACGACCGCCCGATCTTCCTCGACAACGTGCTCGGGCTCGAATTCGGCACCATCCGGCAGATGCTCGACATCCTGACCCGCACCTATTGCTCGACGCTCGGCGTCGAGTTCATGCATATTTCCGATCCCGAGGAGAAGGCCTGGATCCAGGCGCGCATCGAGGGCACCGACAAGGAGATCTCCTTCACCGCCGCCGGCAAGAAGGCGATCCTGCAGAAGCTGGTCGAGGCCGAAGGCTTCGAGCAGTTCATCGACGTCAAGTACAAGGGCACCAAGCGCTTCGGGCTCGACGGCGCCGAGGCGCTGATCCCGGCGTTGGAGCAGATCGTCAAGCGCGGCGGCCAGCTCGGCATGAAGGAGATCGTGCTCGGCATGGCGCATCGCGGCCGGCTGAACGTGCTCTCCCAGGTGATGGCCAAGCCGCACCGCGCCATCTTCCACGAGTTCAAGGGCGGCTCGGCCGCGCCCGACGAGGTCGAGGGCTCGGGCGACGTGAAGTACCATCTCGGTGCTTCGTCGGACCGCGAGTTCGACGGCAACAAGGTGCACCTGTCGCTGACCGCCAATCCATCGCACCTGGAAATCGTCGATCCGGTGGTGATGGGCAAGGCGCGGGCCAAGCAGGACTCTCTGTTCGGCCGCAGCCGCGAAGAGATCGTGCCGCTGGAAGAGCGCGCCAAGGTGCTGCCGCTGCTCCTGCATGGTGACGCCGCCTTTGCCGGCCAGGGCGTGATTGCCGAAATCCTCGGCTTGTCCGGCTTGCGCGGCCACCGCGTCGCCGGCACGCTGCACTTCATCATCAACAACCAGATCGGCTTCACCACCAACCCGCGCTTTTCGCGCTCGTCGCCCTATCCGTCGGATGTCGCCAAGATGATCGAGGCGCCGATCTTCCACGTCAATGGCGACGATCCGGAAGCCGTGGTCCATGCCACCAAGGTGGCCATCGAATTCCGCATGAGGTTCCACAAGCCTGTCGTGGTCGACATGTTCTGCTACCGCCGCTTCGGCCACAATGAGGGCGACGAACCGGCCTTCACCCAGCCGATCATGTATCGCAACATCCGCAACCATAAGACGACGGTGCAGATCTATGCCGACCGGCTGATCGCCGAAGGCCACATCAGCCAGGCCGAATTCGACAAGCTGAAGGCCGACTGGCGGGCACATCTCGAGCAGGAATTCGAGGTCGGCCAGCACTATAAGCCCAACAAGGCCGACTGGCTGGATGGCGCCTGGTCGGGCCTGCGCACAGCCGACAACCAGGACGAACAGCGGCGCGGCAAGACCGCCGTGCCGGTCAAGACGCTGAAGGAAATCGGCAAGAAGCTGACCGAGGTGCCGAAGGATTTCGCGGCCCACAAGACGATCATGCGGTTTCTCGAAAACCGCCGCCAGGCGATCGAGTCGGGCGAAGGCATCGACTGGTCGACGGCCGAGGCGCTGGCCTTCGGCGCCATTCTGCTCGACGGCAATCCGGTCCGGCTGTCCGGACAGGATTCGGAGCGCGGCACGTTCTCGCAACGCCACTCCGTGCTCTACGACCAGCGCGACGAGACACGCTACATCCCGCTCAACAATCTGTCGGCGGCGCAGGCCGGTTTCGAGGTCATCAACTCGATGCTGTCGGAAGAGGCCGTGCTCGGCTTCGAATATGGCTACAGCCTGGCCGAGCCGAAGGCGCTGACGCTTTGGGAAGCGCAGTTCGGCGATTTCGCCAACGGCGCCCAGGTGGTGTTCGACCAGTTCATCTCGTCGGGCGAGCGCAAGTGGCTCAGAATGTCGGGCCTCGTCTGCCTGTTGCCGCATGGCTATGAAGGCCAGGGGCCGGAACATTCGTCGGCCAGGCTTGAGCGATTCCTGCAGCTTTGCGCCGAAGACAACATGCAAGTGGCCTACTGCACGACGCCGGCCAACTACTTCCACATCCTGCGCCGGCAGTTGAAGCGGGATTTCCGCAAGCCGCTGATCCTGATGACGCCGAAGTCGCTGCTGCGCCACAAGCGGGCGGTGTCGACACTGCCGGAGATGTCGGGCGAAAGCGCGTTCCACCGGCTGTTGTGGGACGATGCCCAGCAACTCCCCGGCCAGGCGATCAAGCTCACCAAGGATTCGAAGATTCGCCGCGTCGTGCTCTGCTCGGGCAAGGTCTATTACGACCTCTACGAGGAGCGCGAGAAGCGCGGCATCAACGACATCTACCTGCTGCGTGTCGAACAGCTCTATCCGTTCCCGGCCAAGGCGCTGATCACCGAACTGTCACGCTTCCGCAACGCCGAGATGGTCTGGTGCCAGGAGGAGCCCAAGAATATGGGCGCCTGGTCGTTCATCGATCCGTATCTGGAATGGGTGCTGGCGCATATCGACGCCAAGCACCAGCGGGTGCGCTATACCGGCCGGCCGGCCGCCGCGTCGCCGGCGACCGGGTTGATGTCGAAGCATCTCGCCCAGCTTGCCGCCTTGCTCGAAGACGCGCTCGGTGAATAGAACAGAGTTCGGCGAATAGAACAGAACCGACAGAAGAACGGACAGGCACAATGGCTACCGAAATCCGCGTCCCCACTCTTGGCGAATCCGTCACCGAGGCGACCATCGGCAAATGGTTCAAGAAGGTGGGCGACGCGATCGCCACCGACGAGCCGCTGGTCGAGCTCGAAACCGACAAGGTCACGGTCGAAGTGCCGGCCGCGGCCGCAGGAACGCTCAGCGAGATAGCCGTCAAGGAAGGCGAGACGGTCGAAGTCGGTGCTTTGCTCGGCATGATTTCGGCGGGCAACGGGGCAAAGGCGGCAGCACCCGAAGCCGCGAAGCCGTCAACATCCGAAGCGAAGCAGGACGCGGTATCGCAGGCCTCGGCGCCGACCGCCGCAGCCACCGTCAAGCAAGCCGCGGCCGAGACCGCAAAGATCGCCGGCGATGCCGGGCCGATCGAGGCGCGCGCGATGCCGCCGGCGCCAGCGGCGGCGAAGCTGCTGGCCGAGAGCAATCTCGCGGTCGACCAGATCTCGGGTTCCGGCAAGCGCGGCCAGGTGCTCAAGGGCGACGTGCTCGACGCGATCGCCAGGGGCGCTCCGTCGCAGTCTTCCGAGACGCCGAAGGCCCCTGCACCGGTCGCCGCCCGTGCGCCGTCCTCGGCCGACGACGCGTCGCGTGAAGAGCGGGTGCGCATGACCAAGCTGCGGCAGACCATCGCCCGCCGCCTCAAGGAAGCGCAGTCGACCGCCGCCATGCTGACCACCTTCAACGAGGTGGACATGAGCGCGGTGATGGCGCTCAGGACCAAATACAAGGATGTGTTCGAGAAGAAGCACGGCGTGAAGCTGGGCTTCATGGGCTTCTTCACCAAGGCCGTCACCCATGCGCTGAAGGAAATCCCTTCCGTCAATGCCGAGATCGACGGCACCGACATCATCTTCAAGAATTACGCCCATATCGGCGTCGCAGTCGGCACCGAAAAAGGCCTCGTCGTGCCTGTCGTGCGCGATGCCGACCAGATGGGAATAGCCGAGATCGAGAAAGATATCGGCAGGCTGGGCATCGCCGCGCGTGATGGCAAGCTGTCGGTCGCCGACATGCAGGGCGGCACGTTTACGATTTCCAACGGCGGCGTTTACGGGTCGCTGATGTCGACGCCGATCCTCAACGCGCCGCAGTCGGGCATTCTGGGCATGCACAAGATCCAGGAGCGGCCGGTGGTGGTCGGCGGCCAGATCGTGATCCGGCCGATGATGTATCTGGCGCTCTCCTACGATCACCGCATCGTCGACGGCAAGGAAGCGGTGACCTTCCTGGTGCGGGTCAAGGAAAGCCTGGAGGATCCGGAACGGCTGGTGCTCGATCTCTAGGCCCGGTCGAGGTGAGCCGGAGAATGGATCTGCGCCACCGAATGAGTTCCTCTCGTTTGCACTCCGGAATGTTTTTCGCAGCTGTGCTCGCGGCCGGCATTGCGCAGGCGGGATCGGCAGCCTTTGCCGCATGCCCGCTCGAACTCGCCGTCTATGGCGATGCCGAAAGTGCGGCCGAGATCGATTTCAGGCCGACCGGGGGATCGGCTGTCGTCACCAACACCTTCAAGATGGTGCTCGATAACGATGTCGTTCTCGACGGGATCGTCATGTGGACGCAAGGCGTGGCGCGGCCGCATGGTTCGCTGATGTACAAATGCCCGACAGGCGACGTCACCGGCGACGAGCTCGCCGCCTGCACGCTGTGGGAGGGGGTCGTCTACAGTGCGGATGACAAGGGCAACATCGCTCTGTTGCCGGCCGAAGGGGTAGATGCTCCGAAGACCCTGATCTTTCCCGACCTCGGACCGTCGCTGCAGAGGTCGACCGCCTATGGCGCCAACGGGTTTTCAAAGGTGCCGTGGGATGTTTTTTCGTTGAAGGGCTGTCAGGAATGAGCGCGGCCAAAAAAGTGCTGCTGGTGACCGGCGGCGGCCGCGGCATCGGCGCTGCCACATCCAGGCTTGCCGTCACGGCTGGATATCGTGTTGCGATCAACTACGCATCGAATGAGGCTGCTGCCACGGCGCTTGTCGAGGCAATCGAACAGGCCGGCGGCGAAGCGCTGGCCATCAAGGGCGACGTTGGCAGCGAGGCCGATATCCAGGCGATGTTCGAGAGGATCGATCATGTCTTCGGGCCGCTCGATGCGCTCGTCAACAACGCTGGCGTCGTCGACCAGAGGGCGCGTGTCGACGAAATGAGCGGAGCACGGCTGGAGCGCATGATGCGCATCAACGTCATTGGCCCCATGCTCTGTGCCCGCGAAGCGGTGAAGCGCATGTCGACCAGCCATGGCGGCAACGGCGGCGCCATCGTCAATGTCTCCTCGATTGCAGCGAGAATTGGCGGGCCGGGCGAATATGTCGACTACGCTGCCTCGAAGGGCGCGATCGATTCTTTCACGATCGGCCTGGCGCGCGAGGTAGCCGGCGAAGGCATTCGCGTCAACGCGGTCAGTCCAGGGATTGTCGATACCGAAATTCATGCCTCCGGCGGACAGCCGGATCGCGTCGAGAGGATGCGTCACGGCGTGCCGATGCAAAGGCCGGGGACCACCGAAGAGGTCGCCGCGGCAATTCTCTGGCTCCTGTCGGACGGGGCGTCCTATACGACAGGCGCGAATTTGGAAGTGGGCGGCGGCCGCTAATCCCAGCCAAGGCTGAGTGCAGACCAGAAGGACAAATCATGGCTTATGACGTCGTTATCATCGGATCGGGACCAGGCGGCTATGTCTGCGCCATCAAGGCGGCGCAGCTCGGCCTGAAAACGGCGGTGGTCGAGAAGAACCCGACCTTCGGCGGCACCTGCCTCAATATCGGCTGCATCCCGTCCAAGGCGCTGCTGCATGCCTCCGAGATTTTTTCTGAGGCCGGCCACTCCTTTGATACACTCGGCGTCGAAATCAGCAAGCCGAAGCTCAATCTGGAAAAGATGATGGCGCACAAGGACGCGACAGTGGCGTCCAACGTCAACGGCGTCGCCTTCCTGTTCAAGAAGAACAAGATCGACAGCTTTCGCGGCACCGGCAAGGTCCTGTCCGCCGGAAAAGTGTCGGTGACCGGCGAGGACGGCAAGGTCGAGGAGATCGAGACCGGGAACATCGTCATCGCCACCGGCTCCGACGTCGCCGGCATTCCGGGGGTAAAGGTCGACATCGACGAGAAGGTAATCATGTCGTCGACCGGCGCGTTGTCGCTGGGCAAGGTGCCGGGCCACCTGGTGGTGGTCGGCGGCGGCGTCATCGGGCTGGAGCTCGGCTCGGTATGGGCGCGGCTCGGCGCCAAGGTGACCGTCGTTGAGTTCCTCGACACCATTCTCGGCGGCATGGACGGCGAGGTCGCCAAACAGTTCCAGCGCATGCTGTCCAAGCAAGGCATCGAATTCAGGCTCGGCGCCAAGGTGACCGGTGTCGCCAAGGCCACAAAGGGCGCCACCGTCACCTTCGAGCCGGTTAAGGGCGGCGCGGCCGAGACGATCGAGGCGGATGGGGTGCTGATCGCGACCGGACGCCGGGCTTATTCGGACAGTCTCGGGCTGAAGGATGCCGGGGTCGAGGTCGACGAGCGCGGCCGAGTCAAGACCGACGGCCATCTCACGACCAATGTCCCCGGCATCTACGCCATCGGCGACGTCATCGCCGGGCCGATGCTCGCCCACAAGGCCGAGGACGAGGGCGTGGCGGTGGCCGAGATCATTGCCGGCCAGGCCGGCCATGTGAATTACGGGGTGATCCCGAACGTCGTCTACACCAGTCCGGAAATCGCCTCGGTGGGCAAAACAGAGGAAGAGCTGAAGTCGGCCGGCATCGACTACAAGGCCGGCAAGTTTCCGTTCAGCGCCAATGGCCGGGCGCGCGCCATGCTGCATACCGACGGCTTCGTGAAGATCCTGGCGGACAAGCAGAGCGACCGCGTGCTCGGCGTCCACATCGTCGGCTTCGGCGCCGGCGAGATGATCCACGAGGCGGCGGTGCTGATGGAGTTCGGCGGCTCGTCGGAAGATCTTGCCCGCACCTGCCACGCCCATCCGACGATGTCGGAAGCGGTGAAGGAAGCGGCACTGGCGACCTTCTTTAAGCCGATCCACATGTAGGCCTTCCCAAGGAACTCCGGCAGCCATCTGACGGCTCAAACAAAAACGGCCCGCTTTTCAGCGGGCCGTTCGTATTTGAAGTCAGCAGCCGATCACTGCGGGGCTGGTGCGGGCGCCGGAGCAGGTGCTGGCTCTGCGGGTGCCGGAGCCGGAGCCGGAGCTGGTTCTGCTGGCGCCGGAGCGGGCGCTGGTTCTGCCGGCGCCGGGGCAGGTGCAGGCTCTGCAGGGGCCGGGGCAGGCGTCGGTTCAGCGGGCGCTGGCGCCGGGGCCGGCGTGGTTGCAGCTGGCGGTTCACCAGGCTCTGGCGCCTCACCGCTTGTTCCAAAAATATAATAAGCGACGATGGCCAGGATAACGACGACCAGGGCAATCAGCCAGCCGGTGCTGCCGCCACCCGACTTGGGAGGGGGGGTCGGAGTGGTGTACGGGTCGTTTGGATTCGCCATAAAAGTGTCCTCCGTGGATGAAAAGTATCAATCAACACACATCAACGCGCAATCGTTGAACAGGTTTCACGCTAGGAATCGAAAACGCCGAAAACAGGGCATTCTTCGCCGGGAATCGTTTGTCTGCAAGCACTTTACTCGCAAAACTCACCGTGATCGAGCCAAATCAGACCTTTCGACCGTCCTGTACTGAGACAAACCTCCGGCGACTCGGGCAAAGCGTCGCCCCGAATCACGCCTTGCCGGGTCTGCAACTCGACCGTGCAACTCAGTCGACGGCAGTGACGGTGTAGCCGGCCTTGCGGAAATCCTCGACCAGGCCCTCCGCGCCGGGGAGGTGCAGGGCGCCGACCGCCATGAACACGTTGCCCTTGGCGAGGATCGGCCTGGCATGGTCGATCATCACCTTGTTGCGGCTGGTGATCATGATTTCCTCGAAGGCGGCATAGCTTGCTGAATCGGCTTGGTCGCCGGGAAGGACGGCACGAAACAGCGGCCAGAGCATGCCGGTGTCGCCGCGCTGGTAAAGCACGATCATGGTTTCATTGACGTCGTTCACCCTGTCGCCGAGCTTCAGGGTGTCGACGAGGCCCTTCATGTGAAACGCAAGCGGCAGCGAGGCCATGGCGCGAAGCTGGTCGGCGACGGTCTCCAACCCATCGACCGCCTTGCCTGAGGCTTTGGCGTCCTCTGCAAGCTTGATGTCGAGCACCGGCGTGCCGCCGGCCTGGCGGGCCAGTTCACAGGCCGGGAGCGCGACCATGGTCGACAGCATCCACGGCTTCATCTTGGCAACGCTCGCCGGTGGAATGCCGCGCGCGTCGAGCGCCTTGTTCACCGCCGCCGCATCGTCCGGCGACAGCAGCGAGGACAGCGTGGTGCTGTCGGTGAACATCATTAGCTCCGGCTCTTTCAGGAACGCCGCCATCATCTTCTGCTTGTCGAGCACCTCCGTGGTCTCGATGACGACAGTGTCGGCGGCGTCAAAGGCCTTTTGCGCGGCGGGCGGCAGCGCGGTCACGCGCGGGTCGGTCATGTGCATGGTGCCGAACAGGAAGGACGGTCTTTCGCCCGCCTTTTCCAGTTTCCACAACAGGCCCTTACCGTTCGGTGTCGCGGCCGCTTCCGTCTCGATCTTGCGGTAGGCGGCCGGGTCGTCCTTCTGCAAGGCCGACAGCATGTCGGCGCCGGCGCAGACCTGGGTTTCAGCCCCTGGGGTTTCAGCGCGCGCCCTGCCGGCGGCGAGCAGCGCGATGACGAGGAAAGAGAGGAAAAACAGGACGTTCAGCGCGACGAGCAGCTTCAGCGAAGCAAAAGCAGTGCGGTCGGCGATAGCAATGACGCGTTTCATGGCTCGCTTTTAGAGACAAAGAACGGCGAAACGGTTAACCGGCGCGGCAAAATTGTCTCGGACATCGATCCACGGCGCATACCCCGGCTGCAACTTGCGAAATCATGCGTCGGCTACGCCCGCGGGTGGGCCGCTTCATAGATTTCGAGCAGCCTCGCGGTGTCGACGCCGGTATAGATCTGCGTCGTCGACAGGCTGGCGTGGCCCAAAAGTTCCTGGATGGTGCGCAGGTCGCCGCCGCGCCCAAGCAGATGTGTGGCGAAGGAATGGCGCAACGCATGCGGCGTGGCGGTGTCCGGCAGATTGAGCGCCGAGCGCAGCTTGGCCATGTCGCGCTGGACGATGGCCGGGTTGAGCGGGCCGCCGCGGGCGCCGCGAAACAGCAGACCCTTCGGATCGAGATGATAGGGGCAGAGCCGGCGGTATTGGGCGATCGCCCGCAGCGCGATCGGCAGCACCGGCACCAGCCGCGTCTTGCCGCCCTTGCCGGTGACGCGCAGCACCGTTTCATCAGGCGACGACAGATCGCCGCCGGACAGGCCGAGCGCCTCTGAAATGCGCAGGCCCGAGCCGTAGAGCAGCGTCAGCACGGCGGCGTTGCGGGCGGCGATCCACGGTTGCTCCGCCAGCTGGCCTTCCACCGAAACGACGTGTTTCGCATCGCTTGCCGTCAGCGGCTTGGGCAGCGACTTCGGCTGCCGCGGCGCGCGCAGTGCCGCAGCACCCGCCGCATTGACGAGGCCGCGCCGCTCCAGAAAGCGCAGCAGCGAGCGGATGCCGGCGAGCCCCCGCCCGAGCGTGCGGGCGCCGGCGCCTCCGGCACGGCGGGCAGCCAGAAAGCCGCGCAGATCGGCCGGGCGCAGATCGGCTATATCCGAAATGCCGGGCGAGCCGCCGCAATGGCCGGTCAGGAAGTGCAGGAACTGGCGCGTGTCGCGCTCATAGGCTTCCACGGTTTCCGGGGACAGCCGGCGCTCGCGCGCCAGCATCTTGAGCCAGCTTTCGCGGGCCGCCTGAAGATCTGGCTTGGCCGGTATGAGGAATTCCTGCATTGCGCTCTTCCGATATGCCGCTCTTCCATTTCCGGGCGATCTTCCGGCAGCCGGGTTAGGAAGCGGTGAAGAGCCGCGTCATTGAAATGACAAGAGCGTGGAGCTAGAGCAAGGCAAAGGATTTTTCCACCGATGACCAAACCGCAAAACCCTGTCCAGATGGCCGTGATCGGCGCCGCCCATGGCATCAAGGGCGAATTGCGCGTGAAAACCTTCACCGGCGATCCGCTGGCGCTGGCCGACTACGGGCCGCTCTATGCCAGGGACGGCCGCGCCTTCCAGATCGTCGACATCAGGCCGGCCAATAACGTCGTGGTGGTGCGCTTCAAAGGTATCAGCGACCGAAACGCTGCCGAGGCGCTCGCCGGCACGGAATTGTTCGTCGACCGCTCGATGCTGCCGGACGACGGCGAAGAGGACGAGTTCTATCATGCCGATCTCGTCGGTTTAACGGTCCGCGACGATACCGGTGCCGACATCGGCAAGGTCGTCGCCGTGCATAATTTCGGCGGCGGCGATATTCTCGACGTGATATTGGCGGGGCGCAAAGGCGTGCTGATCCCGTTCACGCAGGCTGCCGTTCCTGACGTGTCGATCAAGGACGGTTTCGTCCGCATCGATCCGGCGGCGGCGGGCTTGATCGATGACGAAGACAGCGATGCTCCTGGCAGCGATGGTTTCGACCCGAAGGGCAGGCCGCGCGGGCCGAAGGACGCCGGGGGCAACCGGTGAGTTTTTCCGCCTCGGTGCTGACGCTCTATCCCGAGATGTTTCCCGGTGCACTCGGCGTGTCGCTGGCCGGCCGGGCGCTGGAGGCCGGCACATGGTCGCTGGAAGCAATCCAGATCCGCGATTTCGCCACCGATCGCCATCGCACCGTCGACGACACGCCGGCCGGCGGCGGCGCCGGCATGGTGATGCGCGCCGACGTTCTGGCCGAGGCGATCGACCATAGCTCGCCACCGGGCGATCCACGGCCACGGCTGCTGATGAGCCCGCGTGGAAAACCGCTGACGCAGGTGCGTGTGCGCGAACTGGCCGCGGGGCCGGGCGCGGTGATCGTCTGCGGACGCTTCGAAGGCGTCGACCAGCGGGTGATTGATGCGCGGGGGCTGGAGGAGGTCTCGGTCGGCGACTTCATCCTCTCCGGCGGCGAGCCGGCAGCGCTGGTGCTGCTCGACGCCGTGGTGCGGCTGTTGCCCGGCGTGATGGGCAATACGGTGTCGGGCGATGAAGAGAGCTTTGAAAACGGCCTGCTCGAACATCCGCACTACACGCGTCCGCAGGAATTCGAGGGCCGGCAAATCCCCGAGGTTCTCACCTCGGGCAATCATCAGAAGATCGCCGCGTGGCGACGCGCCGAATCGGAAAGATTGACGAAAGAGCGGCGGCCGGACCTGTTGGCCGCTCAGCCCTTGGTGAAGTAATAGAAGGCAAGAAACACGCCGACCCCGACGACGAAGCCACGCACGGCAATTTGCGGCACGCGCTTGGCGATCCAGACGCCGGCATAGCCGCCCAGCGCGCCGCCCGGTATCATGACGATCGCCTGCCGCCAGGCGATGATGTCGCCGGAGACGAAGACCAGGATGGCTACTGCCGCGATGACCACGGCCAGCAGGTTCTTCAGCGCGTTGAGGCGGTGATAGTCGCCGGCCTGGGTGAGGCCGAGCGTCGCCAGCATCATGACGCCCATGCCGGCGCCGAAGAAGCCGCCATAGACGGCGGTGGCGAACTGCGCCAGGGAACCGACCAGCGAACCCATCGCGACCTGACGGCCCGGCTTGGGCGCCGGCTTCAGCCACGGCCCGGCGGCGAACAGCGCGGTTGCCGCGAGCAGCAGCCAGGGCACCAGGACGCGGAACGACGGATTGTCGAGCGCCAGAAGGATGAGCGCACCGGCCAGCGCGCCAAAAACCGAGATAAGGCCGAGCAGCAACGCGGTGCGCCAGAAATGCTTGATGTCGGACCAGTAGGCGAGCGTCGAGGTGATGTAGCCGGGAAATTGCGTCAGCGACGAGGTGGCGTTGGCGACGATCGGCGGCAAGCCGACCAGCGACATGGCGCCGAAGGTTATGAATGTCCCGCCGCCGGCTATGGCGTTGACGGCACCCGACAGAAAGCCCGCGAAAAAGAGCAGGGCCGCATCGAGAACTGGCATGGAGGGTGTTGCCGCCGGAGGAAAGTCACGTTCTGCCCGACTTAAAAAGCTTGGGCCTTCAACGCAACCCCTGTGCCGGAAGATTGCGACGTTGACCAACGACCAAAAAAGAACGCGGCAAAGGCGTGACAAAGCGTCGAAATAGCTGTATGTGCGCGCCGAACCGGGAGAAAATCTGCCGGACCCGTCAACAATGACGGTGTAGTCGCCCCTGCCCGATGTTCTCGAACCCAGATGTTCTCGAACAAAGGGCATAGCCGAGCGGTCAATGGAACTGCAAGGCGAGTGTCGGACGCTCTGACTGTCGGAAGAACAAGAAGTGGATTTGTAGAGATGGATATCCTCCGTCAGCTCGAGGCCGAACAGGCCGCCAAGATCGAAGCCAAGCGCAAGCTTCCCGAATTCCAGCCCGGCGACACCGTACGCGTCCAGGTCCGCGTGACCGAAGGCACCCGCACCCGCGTCCAGGCCTATGAGGGCGTCGTCATCGCCCGCGCCGGCGCCGGTTTCCAGGAGAATTTCACCGTTCGCAAGATTTCCTACGGCGAAGGCGTGGAGCGCGTGTTCCCGGTCTTTTCGCCGATGGTCGAGGGCGTCGAGATCGTGCGCCGCGGCAAGGTGCGCCGCGCCAAGCTCTATTACCTGCGCGATCGTCGCGGCAAGTCGGCCCGCATTTCGGAAAACACCGGCGTGCGCGCCCGCAAGCTGAACGATGAGGAGCGCGATGCGCTGAACGCCGAGAAGGCCCGCATCGAGGCCGAGAAGGTGGCCGCCGCCCAGGCGCTGGCCGCCGAGAAGGCCGCGCAGGAAGCCGCCGAGAAGAAGGCCGCCGACGAGGCCGCCAAGGCCGAGGAAGCCGCTGCCGCCGAATAAGGCGAATTCAAAAACCATGTTTCGGAAAGGCGGCTTCGGCCGCCTTTTTTGCCTCGCGGAATGGGTTTCGATTTTGCCGGGCCGCCGGTGCGCAATCGAAACGGATCGTTCCGTAATGCCGTGAAAGCATGGAATCCATTTTCGCGCGAAGCCGCATCAAGCCGGCTTGCAAGGCGCCTGCGGAAAGCTAAAGTCGGCGCCGGATTTCCTGCAAGCCTCGACCATGTCGAGGCCGTTCAAATGCTCGGGGTGTACCATGATCAAATCGAAACTGCTGTTGGCCGGCCTGTTGGCTCTGGTACTTGCGCCCGTCGCCGCCCTGGCGCAGGCGCTGCCCGATCTCGGCGGCAAGAAGGTGGTGGTGGTGACGGAAAACGCCTATCCGCCGCTGCAGTTCATCGACGCCAAAACCGGCAAGCAGATCGGCTGGGAATATGACGCGATGAACGAGATCGCCAAGCGGCTGAATTTCCAGGTCGAGTACCAGAACACCTCCTGGGACGCGATGATCCAGGCGGTTTCCGACAATCAGTACAACATCGGCATGACCGGCATCACCATCAAGGACGATCGCAAGCAGAAGGTGGATTTCTCCGACCCCTATATGCGCTCGGAACAGTTCATGCTGGTGCGCGGCGACGAGAAGCGCTTCACCGACGCCAAGACGCTCGGCGCTTTCAAGGACGGGTTGATCGGTGCGCAAGCCGGCACCACGCCGTTCTACACCGCTGTCTACAGCGTCCTCGACGGCAATGAGCAGAACCCGCGCATAAAACTTTTCGAGACATTCGGCGCCACGGTGCAGGCGCTGAAGACCGGCGACGTCGATGTCGTGCTGACCGACGGCACTGCCGGCAAGGGCTATGTCGAGGCGTCCAATGGCGGGCTGAAGCTGATCGGCGGACCACTCGGCACCGAGGATTTCGGCTTTATTTTTCCGAAAGGCTCGGATCTGGTGAAACCGGTCAACGCAGCCATCGCCGCGCTGAAGGCCGACGGCACACTCGACGCGCTCAACAAGAAATGGTTCCTTGATTACAAGATGGGGCAGTGATTTCCTTTGTGGCGCGCTTTTCATGACAATTGCGCGCCGGAACTCGCGCTGACTCTGCGCTCGAACACCCCCCTCTGTCCTGCCGGACATCTCCCCCTCAAGGGGGGAGATTTGCTGTACCCTCCGCTTTCGCCAATCTTCAACGTTAGAGAAAAAGCGCGGCCAGCGAAGCTGCCGATCTCCCCCCTTGAGGGGGAGATGGCCGGCAGGCCAGAGGGGGGTGGCCTGGCGCGACATTGGTTCGTCGGCGCGCCCTGATGGCAACGCCCGCATCTTCAACCGCCAAGTCCGACTTCCCCTGGTGGCTCGCCGTGGCCGCGGCGCTCGCCCTGGCAGCGGCTATCTTCATCGCCGCAAGCGACCTCTATGCCCAGGTTTTCGCAACCGTTGCCAAGGGCATCGGCATCACCGTGTTCGTCACAATGGTCGCCTTCGCGCTGGCCTCGGCGATCGGGCTCGGCATTGCGCTGATGGGCCTGTCGGGGTCGCGCCGGCTGCGCCAGATCGCTCGCTTCTATGTCGAGATCATTCGCGGCGTGCCAATGCTGGTGCTGTTGTTCTGGATCGCCTTCGCCGGCGCGCCGGCCTTCGTCGCGGGATGGAACGCGCTGACGGCGCCGCTGCAAAGCGCCGGCCTGTTCGGCGAGCTAATGATACGCGACGTATCGTTGCTATGGCGCGCCATCATGGCGCTGACCATCGGCTATTCGGCCTTCATCTCGGAGGTCTTCCGCGCCGGCATCGAGGCGGTCGAGAAGGGCCAGATCGAGGCCGCGAAGGCGCTGGGGTTGACGCGCACCCAGCGTTTTCGGCTGATCGTCTTTCCGCAGGCGATCCGCACCATCCTGCCGCCGCTCGGCAATGATTTCGTCGCCATGGTCAAGGATTCCTCGCTGGTCTCGGTGCTCGGCGTCGCCGACATCACCCAGATGGGCAAGATCTATGCAGCCGGCTCGTTCCGCTTCTTCGAGACCTATTCGATCGTCGCCTATATCTATCTCATCCTGACGGTCGGCCTGTCGCTGGCCTTGCGGGCGCTGGAGAAGCGGCTGCGCCGCCAGCATGAGCAATAACCGGCAGGCGAAGGCGGCGCTACGATTGCGGCCAATACGTTTTGGAGGGTCAGTTCCATGAACATCGACAAAGCCAATGCGGCGCTGGATGCGGTCTATACGGCCGACACGCCGGAAGCGCTTGCCAAGGCCTACGCCGCCTGGGCTGCGACCTATGACAGCGAAACCGCCGCGCTCGGCTACCTCCTGCCGTTCCTGATCGCCGCCTGGGTGGCGCGCCATGTGCCGTCAGGCGAAGGGCCGCTGCTCGACGCCGGCTGCGGCACCGGCCTGTCGGGACCGTCGCTCAAGGCGCTGGGCTATGAGGACATCGCCGGGCTCGACCTGTCGGCTGAAATGCTGAAAATCGCCGGCAGCCGGCAGGCTTACAGCGAGCTGAAACAGGCGATGCTCGGCGATCCGCTGCCCTGGCCGGACGGGCATTTCCGCGCCTTCTTCTCGACCGGCGTGTTCACCATCAGCCATGCACCGCCCTCCGGCCTGCATGAACTGGTGCGCATCACCAGGAAGGGCGGCCACGCCATCTTCACCGTTCGCGACCAGGTTTTTGCGAGCGGCGGGTTTCAGGCGACGTTCGACGAACTGGAGCAGGCGAAAAAGTGGCGGCCGGTCGAAGAAAGCCCGTGGTTTCGCTGCTATGCGATCGCCGAACCTGAGGCGCTGGTGAAGACATTTGTGTTCGAGGTGGTTTGAAGCGCCTTCTTCCTTCTCCTACAACAAGGGGAGAAGGCAGAGCCGCGCCAGGCAGCCGCAATTGCCGAAAAGTCAAAACATTGATATGAGCCACGCCATGGAACAGCTTTTTGGCGACCCGGCTTACAAGGGGTTCGTGCTGCAGGACAGAAAACGCCTGCCGTCGCGTTTCTCGGCGCGCGTTTCCGGCGCTCTGACCAGCCGACTTCGCTAGGCCGTGTTCGCCGGCTAGCCGGCGCCAGTCACTTCCCATTTTCATATCGACGGATTTACGCACATGAGCGCACCGCGCACCCTCTACGACAAGATATTCGACGACCATGTCGTCGACCGCCAGGACGACGGCACCTGCCTGCTCTATATCGACCGTCACCTCGTCCATGAAGTGACCAGCCCGCAAGCTTTCGAAGGCCTGCGCATGACCGGCAGAAAGGTCCGCCATCCGGAAAAGACGCTGGCTGTGGTCGATCACAATGTGTCCACCTCGCCCGAGCGCAAGTTCGGCATCAAGAACGAGGAAAGCCGCATCCAGGTCGAGGCGCTGGCCAGGAACGCCAAGGACTTTGGCGTCGAATACTATTCCGAGAAGGATATCCGCCAGGGCATCGTCCACATCATCGGTCCGGAGCAGGGTTTTACGCTGCCTGGCATGACCATCGTCTGCGGCGACAGCCACACCTCGACGCATGGTGCTTTCGGCGCATTGGCGCACGGCATAGGCACGTCGGAAGTCGAGCATGTGCTGGCCACGCAGACACTGATCCAGCGCAAGGCCAGGAACATGCTGGTGCGCGTCGACGGCGTGCTGCCGGAAGGCGTCACCGCCAAGGACATAATTTTGGCGATCATCGGCGAGATCGGCACTGCCGGCGGCACCGGCTACGTCATCGAATATGCCGGCGAAGCGATCCGCGCGCTGTCCATGGAAGGCCGCATGACCATCTGCAACATGTCGATCGAGGGCGGTGCCCGGGCCGGCCTGATCGCGCCTGACGAGACAACCTTCACCTATGTCAAGGACAAGCCGCGCGCGCCGAAGGGCGAGGCATGGGACGCCGCGCTCGCCTACTGGAAGACGCTGCAGTCCGACGAGGGCGCGCATTTCGACAAGGTGGTCGTGCTCGACGCGGCGAAACTGCCGCCGATCGTCTCCTGGGGCTCCTCGCCCGAGGACGTCGTCTCGGTCCAGGG
Source organism: Mesorhizobium sp. WSM4847 (assembly GCF_055811335.1). NCBI lineage: Bacteria > Pseudomonadati > Pseudomonadota > Alphaproteobacteria > Hyphomicrobiales > Phyllobacteriaceae > Mesorhizobium > Mesorhizobium sp. WSM4847. The sequence continues at coordinate 140,517 of NZ_JBVVPY010000003.1, forward strand.
CATCGTGCCGAACCCAGACGATATCACCGATGAGAACAAGCGTACGTCCAAGCAGCGCGCGCTCGACTATATGGGCCTGACCCCAGGCACCAAGATCACCGATATCGCGCTCGACCGCGTCTTCATCGGCTCCTGCACCAACGGCCGCATCGAGGATCTCCGCGCTGTCGCCAAAGTGGTCGAGGGCAAGAAAGTCAGCCCTCACGTCGATGCGATGATCGTGCCGGGCTCCGGTCTGGTCAAGGAGCAGGCGGAGGCCGAAGGTCTCGACAAGATCTTTGTCGCCGCTGGCTTCGACTGGCGCGAGCCGGGCTGCTCGATGTGCCTTGCCATGAACGACGATCGGCTGAAGCCGCATGAGCGCTGCGCCTCGACCTCGAACCGCAATTTCGAGGGCCGCCAGGGTTTTAAGGGCCGCACCCATCTGGTGTCGCCGGCGATGGCGGCGGCGGCGGCGATCGCCGGCCATTTCGTCGACATCCGCGAGTGGAAATAACCCGCTGACGAGTTGCCAGAACCCGAACCGCGATGCGGTTCGGGTTCTCTTCACGCCGGGCGCCTGACGAATTCGTGGAATTGCTCACGGCGGCCGGGTTCATCCTTTGCCACCACGAGCGCCAGCTGCCGTTCGTCGAACAGCTTGAACCATTCGTCCCATTCGACCAGTTCGTAGCCGCCGGCGTTGGCCGGGCGTTCGGCCTGGTCCTGGTCCTGATAGGCATGCTGGCCGAAAACCAGCCTCAGCATGGCTTGCGTGCCTGTTTCGGGCGATACATCGACGATTGCCGGAAATCCGGCACGTGACGCGGCCCAAGAGCGAATTGCCTCGTGGTCGGTCAGCATGATCGTATCGGCCATGAAAGCGTCTCCATCGATTGCTGCTGGAAAACGCCGGTCGCGGTTTCAAGTTCCGTGCAGCGGCTTCATGGCAGCCATATTCGACTTTGCTTAACCGCTTGTTGGGGCTTGCGCCCTAAGGTCTCTCTCACGGAAGCGTGGGGGTTCACGGTCCTTTGGACAACGGTCTGCTGACAGAGTTGCTCAACCCGACGATCGCGCTTGCGCTCGGCGCGGTGTTTCTCGTGCTGTGGTTTTATCAGCGTCACTGCCCCTATCTGGCTGTGCTCGCCGCCAGTTACTGGCTTTCGGCGGCCGGCTTCCTGCTGCAGTACTTCACCCTGCCCATCGGCATGGCGCCGACCAAACTGCTCTCCGTCACCTGCTTCACGATTGCCGCCAGTGGTCTCGCCGGCGCGATTGTGACACGCTATGGACGGCGCGTGCCCTTTGTTGCGATCGGCTTTCTGGCGAGCAGCGGCCTGGCCGCTTTTTGCTGGTTCATGTTCATCCAGCCCGATCTCACCTGGCGAATCCTGGCGATGAATTTCGCTTTCGGCGGGCTCAGCCTGGTTGTCGCCGCCGAACTGCGCGTGGTGCGCGACAGGGGCCCGACGGAAATGATGCTGTTCGTGCTGTCGCTGCTTTCCGGGCTGAATTTCGTCGCGCGCACCCTCGTTATCGTCATCGCGCATGGGCCCTACCAAAGCTATGACGGGTTCTATGCCTCGTCCTACTGGACGACGGCGCTGCTGTCGCATGCGCTGCTGTCGCTGCTCATCGCGCTTAGCCTGTTCTGCGCGGCTGCGCTCGACGTGATGAAAACGCTGAAGGCCGAGGCGTACACCGACCCGCTGTCGGGCCTGCTCAACCGGCGCGGCTTCGAGGAACGCGCCACGCATCTCCTGCGGCACTGCGCCACCGCCAAACTTCCGGTCGCGCTGGTGCTCGCCGACCTCGATCACTTCAAGGCAGTCAACGATCTGCACGGGCATGCGGCGGGTGATCGCGTGATCGCCGATTTCGCCGCCAAGCTTCGATCGGCTGCCGGCACCAGCTGCGTCGCCGGCCGAATCGGTGGCGAGGAGTTCGCCGTGCTTTTGCCGCTGAGCGACCTTGGCGCGGCAAGGCTGTTTGCCGAAGCCATTCGCACGGTCTATTCGGCGGGCAGCGTCGACGGGCTTCCGCCCGGCACAAGAGTAACGGCGAGCTTCGGCGTGGCGGCCCGCACCGGCGAGGAGGGGCTGGAGCCGCTGATGCGCCGCGCCGACGAGGCGCTTTACAAGGCCAAACGGAACGGCCGCGACAGCGTGCGGCTATCCTATGAACGGTCGCCCCATGGACGGTCGGAAACGGCGCTGGTCGTGGAGCCGCTCAAAGCCGGCTGATCGTCCACGTCTAGAGCATTTGCAGCCAAGGGAATCGCTTGGCGCCGCAGAAATCGCGCCAAACAAACAAACAGCGCGGGGTGCGCGGTTCAATCCGTCCTACGCCCACGTTAACGTCTTTTTCGCCCGTTCGTGATTTGCTGTCGCAGGGAGTGTGAAAGACCACATGGGCGGCGGCGCAGAGTTCATCCTTGCAATCAACCTGCTCGTCGCCGGCCTGCTGGCGGCCGCCTTCATGACCATATCGTTCAACGACGTGGCGCGCGCGCCGGCGCGCTGGCTGGTCTTCGGTTATCTGCTCGGGATGGCCTATTTCGCCATCGAGTTCAGCATTCCGCTCTTCGACAATGCACGACCCGCAGTCGTCGCGGGCTTCGCCGTTTTCCTGGGCGCCACCATCGCCTTCAATGGCGGGCTTGCCCATAAATACGGCGTGGCGCCGCCTTGGGTGCCGATGCTCGTCTTCCTGTTTGCGGCCACCGTGGCCGTGTATTTCGTGCAGGATCTGCCGCGCCAGTCGCTTGCCCGCATGATGGCCTACCAGCTTCCCTATGCCGCCATGCAGTTCGTCGGCGTCGGCATCGTCGGGTCGTCAAGGCAAAGACGCGACTGGCTCGACCATGCGCTGATGGCCGTCCTGGCGGCCAGCGCCCTGCAATTCGTGAGCAAGCCGTTCATCGCCCATGCCATGGGCGGCTGGGGAGCCAATCCGCAGGCCTATCTGCAGAGCAACTACGCTCTGGTGTCGCAATCGCTTGGCACGGTGTTTGCCATGACAATCGCGCTTCTCATCCTGATCATTCTGGTCCGCGACGTGCTCGCCGAAGCGACGTCGAAGTCGGAGACGGACACGCTGTCGAGGCTGCTCAACCGTGGCGGCTTCGAGCGTCATGCCGAGCTTGCGATGCGTGACGCCGTGCGCAGGGGTATTCCGGTCGCGCTGGTCATCGCCGACCTCGACCATTTCAAGAGCATCAACGACAGTTTCGGCCATGCATCCGGCGACAGGGTCATCGAGGCCTTTGCCGGCTTCCTGCGTGATGCGGCCGCCGAGCATCACGTCGCCGGCCGCATCGGTGGTGAGGAATTCGCCATCATCCTGCCGGGAACCAACCTCGCCGCCGCGCGGCTCTTCGCCGAAGGCACGCGCAGCGCTTTCGGGGCGTTGCCGATCGACTGTCTGCCGGCGAACCATCGTTGCACCGCCAGCTTCGGCGTTGCCGAGCTCCACCCGACTGAGAATTTTTCCGACCTGCTGCGGCGCGCCGACGAAGCGCTCTATCAAGCGAAGGGCAGCGGACGCAATTGCGTGCGGATCTCGATAGGATCAATCGCCGCCCGGCAGCCGGCTGTCGCCAATGCCGGGCCGAAGATCAGCGGCAGGGGCTAAGCTCCGGCATCTCGCCGTCGGAAAGCCCGTACATATAGCTGCGGCCCTTGACGAAAACCGGCGGCCTGTAGCAGTCGCGGCTGCTGACATCGTCCGGTTCGTCTTGATAGACGATTTTGGGCCGGCCGGCGCCGACGTAATCCGACATTTCCTTGGCCAATTCGCCCTCGCCAACGAGGATGCGCTTGTAGCCGGCGGCGCTCTCGATGACGAGATTGCCGAACGAATCGGCATAGACGCGGTCGCGCGTCCCGGCGCGTGCCGGCGCTGCGAAGCCGATGGCCACCGCCACCAGGACGATGGCCATCGAGAGGGGCGCCGGAAGGCGCGATCTGGCTGAATTCGAACGCATGGCGTCCCCCATTTGTCAGAGACCGAGTCTTGCTCGAATCATAAATTAACCTTTTCTTAACCATTGTTAAGGGGCCAGCCCTGTTGGCCGCCAGGTCTCGGCAAACATGGTTAATATCCGCGGCCATCTTTCGGCCATGCTTGCCGCCACCATCGCAGCCGGCGTCGAGCGCGACATCGGTGATCTTGGCAAAGCATCGCGGCTGGATTGACGCGTAGGGAGACAGTACATGGCGTTAGGCCGGACGTTTCGGGTGACGCTGGCCCTTTGTCCATTGCTGACCACAATTGCCTGCGTGTCTCAGACCAATGCGCCGAAGGCTGGAAATCCGCTCGCCGATTCACCGCAGCCGCGCACCGCGACTTACACTTGCGCCGATGGCGCCAGGATCACCATCGAAAACCTCGGCACTTCGGTGCGGGTGCTTGGCCCGGACGGCGCCAGCGAGGACCTGCCGGCCTCGCCAGCCAATCAAAACAGCCGCTTCGGCGCGGCGCATGACGCAATCGTGATCGACGGGCGCGACGCGCTGGTGATGAAGGGCGGGAGGACGCCGCTGACCTGCAAGCGTTAGGGGCATGCCGATATTCAGGTAAGGCCGGTCGGCAAATGGTGGATCCCTGCGCTTCCGGTCCTCACGTACCCGAAAGTACGCCCCGCTCCGGTTCTCGGCATTCACCATTTTCGGCGCGGCCTGACCTGAATCTCAAACATGCCCCAAGCCGCCGGACCGAAACCATATACCGCGCTGCAGCGAACGTTGCGCCGGCTTTGGATCGCGCCCTAATCGATTGAAGCCAAACACTGCCTTTTGTCAGACTAAATTACGTTTTCGAAACGATTTTCCGGCTTTGACGCGGTGCAAAAAGAGCATTAGAAACCGGGCTGTCCAAAGTCGCAACCGGAAGCGGTAATGCCGCATTTCCACCTGGGGCTCCAGAGACGCCGAACTGGGGGAGCCATGAGCAAATCACCAGCCACCCGCGAATTTGCCAGACGTGAACGGCCGCTTTCGCCGCATCTGACCGTCTATCGACCGCCGATCACGATGACGATGTCGATCATCCATCGCATCACGGGCGGGGCGCTCTATTTCGGCACGCTGCTGGTCGCGCTGTGGCTGATGGCGGCGGCGAGCTCGCAATCCACCTTCGATGCCGTCAACTGGGCCTTCGGCTCGTGGCTGGGGCGGCTGGTGCTGTTGTTCTATACCTGGGCGCTAATGCACCACATGCTGGGCGGCGTGCGCCATCTGATCTGGGACACCGGGGCCGGTCTTGAAAAGGACACCGCCTCCAGGGTAGCCTGGGCGACGCTGGCCGGCTCGATCGTACTGACGCTGCTGATCTGGATCGCCGGCTACATGGCGCGGGGAGCCTGATCGTGAGCCACCACAACACCGACATGCGCACGCCGCTGGCCAAGGTCCGCGGCCTCGGCTCCGCCCGCGAGGGCACGGAGCATTTCTGGCGCCAGCGCCTGACGGCGATCGCCAACATTCCGTTGATCCTGTTCTTCGTCGGCTTTCTGATCGCGCTGAACGGCGCCGGCTATGCGCAAGTGCGCGCCGCACTTGCCAACCCGTTCGTGGCGCTGGTCCTGGCCCTGGTGCTGTTGTCCGGGCTCTACCATATGCGGCTCGGCATGCAGGCGATCATCGAGGATTATGTGCATGGCGAGGGCATGAGGCTGGCGCTGCTCGCCCTCAACACATTCTTTCCCGTAGTGGTCGGCGTCGCCTCGATCTTCGCCCTGCTCAAACTGGCATTTGGAGGCTGAAATTTTGGCCAAGGACGCGAACAACGCCAACACGGCGTCCGCCTACAGCTATGTCGACCACAAATTCGACGTGGTTGTGGTCGGCGCCGGCGGCGCCGGCCTGCGCGCCACGCTCGGCATGGCCGAACAGGGCCTGCGCACCGCCTGCATCACCAAGGTTTTCCCGACGCGGTCGCACACTGTCGCCGCTCAGGGCGGCATCGCCGCCTCGCTGTCCAACATGGGCCCCGATTCCTGGCAGTGGCACATGTACGACACCGTGAAAGGATCGGATTGGCTCGGCGACGTCGACGCCATGGAATATCTGGTGCGCGAAGCACCCGCCGCCGTCTACGAGCTCGAACATTACGGCGTGCCGTTCTCGCGCACCGAAGAGGGCAAGATCTACCAGCGGCCGTTCGGCGGCCACATGATGAATTTCGGCGACGGCCCGCCGGTACAGCGCACCTGTGCGGCCGCCGACCGCACCGGCCACGCCATCCTGCACACGCTCTACGGCCAGTCGCTGAAGAACAACGCGCAGTTCTTCATAGAGTATTTCGCGCTCGACCTGATCATGGAGCCGGATGGCACCTGCACCGGCGTCGTCGCCTGGAACCTCGACGACGGCACCATCCACCGTTTTTCGGCAAAGATGGTGGTGCTGGCGACCGGCGGCTATGGCCGCGCCTATTTCTCGGCGACCTCGGCGCACACCTGCACCGGCGACGGCGGCGGCATGGCGGCGCGGGCCGGGCTGCCGCTGCAGGACATGGAATTCGTGCAGTTCCACCCGACCGGCATCTACGGCGCCGGCTGCCTGATCACCGAGGGCGCGCGCGGCGAAGGCGGCTATCTCGTCAATTCAGAAGGCGAGCGCTTCATGGAGCGCTATGCGCCGTCGGCCAAGGACCTTGCCTCGCGTGACGTGGTCTCGCGCTGCATGACGCTGGAGATTCGCGAGGGACGCGGCGTCGGCAAGAACAAGGACCATATTTTCCTCCACCTCGACCACCTCGATCCGGCCGTTTTGCACGAGCGACTTCCGGGTATTTCGGAGTCGGCAAAGATCTTTGCCGGCGTCGACCTGACCAAGGAGCCGATCCCGGTGCTGCCGACGGTCCACTACAATATGGGCGGCCTGCCGACCAACTACTGGGGCGAGGTGCTCAACCCCACCGCCTTGAACCCGGACCAGGTGTCGCCCGGGCTGATGGCGGTCGGCGAAGCCGGCTGCGCCTCCGTCCACGGCGCCAACCGGCTGGGCTCCAACTCGCTGATCGATCTGGTGGTGTTCGGCCGCGCGGCGGCGATCCGGGCCGGCCAGGTGATCGACCGCAACGCGGCGATCCCGTCGCCCAACGAAGCCTCGGTTGACAAGATCATGGACCGCTTCGACCGGCTGCGCCACGCCAACGGCTCGACGCCGACGGCGGTTTTGCGCGAAAAGATGCAGAAGGCGATGCAGGACGATGCGGCGGTGTTCCGCACCCAGGAATCACTGCAAAGCGGCTGCAAGCGCATTTCGCAGATCTGGGGCGAGCTCAAGGACGTAAAAGTGTTCGATCGCTCGATGATCTGGAATTCCGACCTGGTCGAGACGCTGGAGCTGGAAAACCTGATGGCCAACGCCATCACCACGGTCTACGCCGCCGAGGCGCGCAAGGAGAGCCGTGGCGCGCATGCGCGAGAAGATTTTTCGGCGCGCGACGATGCGAACTGGCGCAAGCACACGCTGTCCCGGCTCAGCGAGGCCGGCGAGGTATCGCTCAGCTATCGGCCGGTGCACACCGAGCCGCTGCTCAGGGAAGCAGACGGCGGCATCAACCTGGCCAAGATCGCGCCCAAGGCCAGGGTGTATTGATGATGGCCGCGGTAAACGGGACTTGGTCCGGGCTGAAGCTCGTCATCCGAAAGGACCTGAGATAATGGTCGAACTCACCCTTCCGAAAAACTCGAAGATCAAGGCCGGAAAAACCTGGCCGAAGCCGGAGGGTGCGACCAATCTGCGGGAGTACCGCATCTACCGCTGGTCGCCGGACGATGACGAGAACCCGCGCATGGACACCTATTTCGTCGACATGGACGATTGCGGGCCGATGGTGCTCGACGCTCTGCTCTACATCAAGAACAAGATCGACCCGACGCTGACGCTGCGCCGCTCCTGCCGCGAGGGTATTTGCGGCTCCTGCGCCATGAATATCGACGGTTCCAACACGCTGGCCTGCACCAAGGGCTGCGACGACATTTCCGGCGCGATCAAGGTCTATCCGCTGCCGCATATGCCGGTGGTCAAGGACCTGGTGCCAGACCTGACCAATTTCTACGCCCAGCACGCCTCGATCGAGCCGTGGCTGAAGACGGTGTCGCCCGAACCGGCCAAGGAATGGCTGCAGAGCCATGAGGACCGCGAAAAGCTCGACGGGCTCTATGAATGCATCTTGTGCGCCTGCTGCTCGACCTCATGTCCGAGCTACTGGTGGAACGGCGACCGCTATCTCGGTCCGGCGACGCTGCTGCAGGCCTATCGCTGGCTGATCGATTCCCGGGACGAGGCCAAGGGCGAACGGCTCGACAATCTCGAAGACCCGTTCCGGCTCTATCGCTGCCACACCATCATGAACTGCGCCCAGACCTGTCCCAAGGGGCTGAACCCGGCCAAGGCGATCGCCGAGATCAAGAAGATGATGGTGGAGAGAAGGGTTTAGCTTCGGACGAGTTGCTGCAGGGATCATCTCGTCGGTAGTGATCCTTCGCGCCGGCGCTGTCCCGCCGACTTCAAAGGATAGCCGACCCATGACCGATACCGAACTCCCCATCCTCTCTCCCCTCGAAGCGCGCGTGCTCGGTTGCCTGATCGAAAAGAAGGAACTGACGCCCGACATCTACCCGCTGACGCTCAATGCGGCACTTGCCGCCGCCAACCAGAAGACGGCGCGCGAGCCGGTGATGTCGGTCGAGCTTGTCGAGGTGAGACGAGCGCTTGGCCAACTCGAGCACAAGGGGCTGGTCAGGCAGGTCTTTGCCTCGCGTGTCGAGCGCTACGAGCATGTCGTCGCGCAGCGCTTTTCGCTGACCTCGGCGCAGATTGCGCTGCTTGGGCTGCTGTTGCTGCGCGGTCCGCAAACCGCCTATGAATTGCTGGCGCGAAGCGAGCGCATGGCGCGATTGCCCTCCATCGACGAGCTTCGCAGCAACCTCGACCTGTTGATCGGCCGCAAGCCGCCGCTCGTTCAGCAGATCGATCGTGGTCCCGGCCAGCGTGAGGACCGCTATGTGCATCTCCTGGGCGGGCCGGTGCAGCTGTCGGCTGCCGCAGCGCCCTTGCAAGCGTCTTCGCCGGCCTCGGATCTCGAAGCGCGCGTGCAGGCTCTCGAGGAAGAGGTCGCACAGATGCGCGCACGCATCGACGCGCTGACCGGCGACGGACGCTGATGACCTTTTGAGGTGTTGGAGGGACGTGAAGGATCGCCTACGCCCCACAAATGAAAACGCCGGCCTTGGAGCGGGCGTTTATCACCTCATGCCATCTGCTCAGCCGAGCTTGGCGTCGAGCGAAACCTTTATGGCGCCGAGCGCCTTCGAGACCGGGCATTCGGCCTTGGCCTTCTCGGCCAGCTCCTGGAACTTCGCCGCATCGATGCCCGGCACCTTGCCGACCACGGTGAGCGCGCTGCCTGTGATCCCCGTGCCAGGAACCAGCGTCACCACCGCCTTGGCGTCGAGTTCGGTGGCGGGGGTGCCGTTCTCGGCCAGGAAGTGAGAGAACTGCATGGCGTAGCAGCCGGCATGCGCGGCGGCGATGAGTTCCTCCGGATTGGTGCCGGCCTTGCCGCTTTCATCCTCGAACCGCGCCTTGAACGAGTAGGGCGTGGCTTTCAGGGCCGCGCTCTGCGTGTCGAGCGTGCCCTTGCCCTCTTTCAGATTGCCTTTCCAGACGGCGTTTGCGGTGCGGTCCATGAAGTCCTCCTTGATTGTGGTGGCTGAGCCGTGATCGGCGTCTGGTCGACTATAGCGCGCGCGGGCACGAAGGCCACCCGTGCTTTCGCGCCAATGGCGACGCGTAAAAAAAAATCCGCGTGCAAAAATGTCGACTTCCATCTGCCTCGGCCGTCCTGCGGGCGGCCACGGGTTTCGTGGCCGAATGGAGGACACCATGGATAATCTGTTTTCTGCTCACTGGAGAGACACTGGCCGAAAGGCGGCTGAACAGGAAGCCGACTGGTTGGCTCGGCAACCTTGCGGTTTCGGTCGACTGCTTGCTGCGGTCGCCATGATAGGGGTTGCGGTATCCCTTCTCGATCATGCGGCGGTCAAAAGCCCGGCTGGGACCTTGGTCGCGAACAGTTCGTCCCAACAAGGAAGATGAGAGATGAAATATGTTTGCCTGGTTTATGGTGAGGAAAAAGACCTTTACGCAATGAGCCCGGAAAGGCTGGCCAGGCTCGACGCCGACTCGCTGGCCTATGACAAATCGGTGGAGCAAAGCGGCCGGCTGATCATCGCGCAGGCGCTGCAATCGGTAAAAACCTCTAAAACCGTGCGCCGGCGCAAGGGCAGGCGGCTGATCACCGATGGTCCCTTCGCCGAGACCAAGGAGCAATTGCTCGGCTTCGTCATGATCGAGGCGGCGGATCTCGACGAGGCGCTGGAGATCGCCGGCGGGATCCCGCTGGCCGAAATCGGCACGATCGAGGTCAGGGCGATCTACAGCGTACCGGGATCCTGAACATTATTCCGTTTGCGTCCGGCGGAATCAATTTCTTCGGCGGGCGCAACTTTTGCGTGTTGAAGCGAAACAGCACTTCTCCTATCGTCGTTGAGGTTGGGGATTTCGGGCATGCATATACTGATTGCTGCAATTGGGCTGTTGGGAGTGGCGGCGTTCTGGTGGTATCGGATGAAGGCCATGAACGATGCGGCGCGCGAGGTCGCGGACGTCGTCGGGCGTGTGCAAGGCAACATTCGGCGCAAGAGGTTGCGCAAGCAGGCGGCGCTCTCACCGCTGACGGCGATCGACGATCCGGTCGTGGCGGCCGCGACGCTGATCACCGCCATCATTGCCGAGAACGGCCCTGTCCTGTCGCAGCGCGAAGCCGTGATTCGGTCGGTGATTTCGGAGATTGCAGACGACAAGAAGACCGATGAGGCCGTGGTCTACGCCAAATGGGCGGCGTCCCAGATCGACGATGCCACGATCGTCATCGACAAACTGGCGCCGTTCCTGCGCGAACGTCTCGATGTGACTGAGCGAAACGATTTGCTGCAGATGGTGAACCGCGCGGCGCAGGCTGGTGAGCAACCCCTAAAAATATCCGACCAGAGGATACTGCGGCTGCGCCAGAAGCTCGGCTTCGAGGTCAACTAAGGGTGTGCTGATATTCAGGTGATGCCGGCCCGTCAGTCGGGTTCAGATCGCCTCGCCCTTGAGCAGTTTCGGCGTGTCGCCGGACAGACCGGACGCCTGGCGGATGAAGAAATCCTTCAGCCGCGGCATGCGTTCGACGAGACCGAGGCCGATGTCGCGGACGGCGCGCAACGGGCCGATGTCGTTGGAAAACAGACGGTTCAGGACATCGGTGGTGATGCCCATCTGCAGCGTGTCGAAGCGCCGCCACTGCTGGTAGCGTTCGAGCACGTCGAGCGCACCGACATCCTGGCCGAGCCGGTCGGCCTCGACCACCACTTCGGCCAATGCCGCGACATCCTTGAAACCGAGATTGAGGCCCTGGCCGGCGATCGGGTGGATGCCGTGGGCGGCGTCGCCGGCGAGCGCAATGCGCGGCGCGACGAAATCGCGGGCGATGGTCAGGCCGAGTGGCCAGGCGCGCGGCCTGTCGGCGACGCGAATTTCGCCGAGCTTCAGGCCAAACCGCTGTTCCAGCTCGTGCTCGAAGACGAGGTCGTCGCCGTCGACCAGTTTTTCGGCGTCTTCCGACCGCTCGACCCAGACGATCGACGAGCGGTGGGTGCCGTCCTTGTCCGACTTGAGCGGCAGCGTGGCGAACGGGCCGGCTGGCAGAAAATGCTCTTCGGCGCGGCCATTATGCGGCCGTTCATGCGCGACGGTGCAGACGATGCCGGACTGGCCGTAGTCCCATTTCACCGTCTTAATGCCGGCCATGTCGCGCAGCTTCGAGTTGACGCCGTCGGCGGCGATCAGCAGCCGCGCCTTCAGCGTCGCGCCGTCGGCAAGATGCACGGTGATGCCGGCACCGTTGACGTCGAAGGCACTGACGGCGACGCCTTCGATGATGTCGATGCCGAGTGTTTCAGCGCGCCGGCGCAAGGCGCCGTTCAAATCCCTGTTGGCGACCATATGCGCAAACGCTTCGCCAGGCGCGACCTCGCCATCGAACGTGAGAAACACCGGGCGCAGCGGATCGGAAGCGCGCGAATCGGTGACGATCATCTCGGTGATCGCCTGCGCCTCGGGGGCGATTTCGGCCCAGACGCCGAGTTGGTCGAGCATGCGGCAAGCGGCAGCGGCGATCGCCGAGGCGCGGCCGTCCTTTTGCCAGATGCCGGCGGGCGCGGCGTCGACGACAGCGACCGCCAGGCTCGGTCGTGCCTGTTTCAGCGATACGGCGGCGGCAAGGCCGACATAGCCGGCGCCGGCGACCAGAATGTCGAGCGCGGTTCGGTTTTTTGCATCCGCCTTGTCGAGCATGGCAAATTCCTTTCCGGCCAAATTCCTTTCCGGCCTTGACTGCCCGTCATTCCTGTCGGAAACCGCCATAACACTTTTGCGGCTTCTGAAGCTCGCTTCGAGTGAAATATCGAAATTAAGGCGAACTTCGGAATCAAAACGACACGAGGGCGCGAAACATGACGGCGGCCATGGACGAGCTTCTCGGCATTCTCGACCTCGAGCAGCTGGAACACAACCTGTACCGTGGTCGCAGCCCCAAACTCGACTGGCAGCGTGTCTTCGGCGGCCAGACCATCGCCCAGGCGCTGGTCGCAGCCCAGCGAACGGTCGAGCCCGAACGCCACGTCCATTCGCTGCACGGCTATTTCATGCGGCCGGGCGACACCAAGGTGCCGATCATCTACCAGGTCGACCGCATCCGCGACGGCGGCTCCTTCACCACGCGCCGCGTCGTGGCGGTCCAGCACGGCCAGGCGATCTTTTCGCTGGAAGCCTCGTTCCAGCAGGACGAGGTCGGTCTCGAGCACCAGGTGCCGATGCCGCTGGACGTGCCGGCGCCCGACACATTGCTGTCGCAGCGCGAATTGATCGGCAAGTTCGGCGCGGCCGTGCCCGACGGCATCAGGCGCTACTGGGAGCGTGACCGGCCGATCGAGATGAAGCCGGTGATGCTGGAGCATTACACCAGCCGGGAGAAGCTGGAGCCGAAGCAGAACATCTGGATCCGCACGACCGGCCCGGTTCCGGGCGATCGCGCCACGCAGGCGGCAGTGCTTGCCTATCTTTCCGACATGACGCTGCTCGATACCTCGACCTTTGCGCATGGCCGCGCCATCTTCGATAGCGACATCCAGGCGGCGAGCCTCGATCACGCCATGTGGTTCCATCGCAGCCATCCACTCGACGACTGGATGCTCTACACGCAGGACAGCCCGTCGACGCAAGGGTCGCGGGGGTTCACGCGCGGGTCGCTGTTTGCCCGCGACGGCACGTTGATCGCCTCGGTTGCCCAGGAAGGCCTCATCAGGCTGAAGCGGCCGCCCGCGGAATAGGCAATTTTGCAAAATTGCCTACTTTTTAATCAGCTGCGCTGCCGCGACTATGAACAGTCAGCCGACAAACCTTCCCCAAGTCGTTATTTAACAGCAGCTTAACACCCTGCTTCGGCAACTGGCACGGAGCTTGAATCCTAGCGGGCACTCTCCGGCTCTCATGGGGATCGGCGAAGTCATGCAAACGCGGGGGACCCGCAACAGTAAAGGGTGAAACCTTATGAAAATCGTGATGGCAATCATCAAGCCGTTCAAGCTCGACGAGGTGCGCGAAGCGCTCACCGCAGTCGGCATCCAGGGCCTGACCGTCACCGAAGTCAAAGGCTACGGGCGTCAGAAGGGACACACGGAAATCTATCGCGGGGCGGAATACGCGGTCAGCTTCCTGCCGAAGATCAAGATCGAAGTCGCGGTCGGCCTGGACATGGTCGACAAGGCCGTCGAAGCCATCACTGCGGCGGCCAAGACCGGTCAGATCGGCGACGGCAAGATCTTCGTTTTCGGCATCGACCAGGCGGTGCGCATTCGCACCGGCGAAACAGACACCGACGCGCTTTGAGCTGCGGAAACGTATTCCAATGGAGAGTTCAATGAATATTCCTTCTACTTTGAAGTCGGTGGCGCGCACCGCGCTGCTAGGCTCACTCGCTATCGCAGCGCTGGGCACGGTCGCCGCATTCGCGCAGGAAGCGGCGCCGGCCGCACCGGCCGCGCCAGCAGCGCCGGCCTTTACCGTCGACAAGGGCGACACGACGTGGATGATGATCTCCACCATCCTGGTGCTGCTGATGACCATTCCCGGCCTTGCCCTTTTCTACGGCGGCCTGGTTCGCGCCAAGAATATGCTGTCGGTGCTGATGCAGGTCTTCACCATCACCAGCGTGGTCATGATCGTCTGGGTTTTCTACGGCTACAGCCTTGCCTTCACCCCCGGCAACGCCTTCGTCGGCGGCCTTTCCAAGATGTTTCTCGCCGGCGTCGACGTGACGACGGTGTCGGAAACTTTTACCAAGGGCGTCGCCATTCCTGAGCTGGTGTTCGTCATCTTCCAGATGAGCTTCGCCTGCATCACGCCCGCCCTGATCGTCGGCGCCTTCGCCGAACGCGTCAAGTTTTCGGCCGTGATCCTTTTCACCATCCTGTGGGTCACATTCGTCTACTTCCCGATCGCGCATATGGTCTGGTTCTGGGGCGGCCCGAGCGCTTACAGCGACCCGTCGGGGCTCATCTTCAGCTTCGGCGCCATCGACTTCGCCGGCGGCACCGTCGTCCACATCAATGCGGGCATCGCCGGCCTTGTCGGCGCGCTGATGATCGGCAAGCGCATCGGCTACAACAAGGACGTCATGGCGCCGCATTCGATGACACTGACCATGGTCGGCGCGTCGCTGCTGTGGGTAGGCTGGTTCGGCTTCAATGCCGGTTCGAACCTCGAAGCCAACGCCTATGCGGTGCTGGCCATGGTCAACACCTTCGTCGCCACAGCCGCGGCGGCAGTGACCTGGATCGTGCTTGAAACGCTGCTGCGCGGCAAAGCCTCCATGCTTGGCGCGGTTTCGGGCGCTATTACCGGACTTGTCGCCGTCACGCCCGCCGCCGGCTTTGGCGGACCGATGGGCGTCATCGTGCTCGGCATCGTCGCCAGCTGCGTCTGTTACTTCTTCGTTTCGGTCGTGAAGAACAAGTTCGGCTACGACGACAGCCTCGATGTCTTCGGCATCCACTGCGTCGGCGGCATCATCGGCGCACTCGGCACCGGCATCCTGGTCAACCCCGCCCTCGGCGGCGCCGGCATCGTCGACTATTCGACGGCCGACTTCGCCGCCGGCTATGCCGGCACGGCGACCCAGCTGTGGTCGCAGTTCAAGGGTGTCCTGGTAACCGTCCTGTGGTCGGGCATCGGCAGCGCCATCCTCTACAAGATCGTCGATATGATCGTAGGCTTGCGCCCGACAGCCGATGCAGAGCGCGAAGGGCTCGACCTCACCGCGCATGGCGAAGCGGCCTATCACCCGTAAGCCTGGCCGGCTGTGGGTCTTGTCTGGGGCGGCCTCGGTCGCCCAACACCTTCCCTCCCGTCGTGACGCTCCTGAAAAGGGCTCACGCATTGAGGCCCGGACCGGTTCCGGGCCTCTTTTTCGTGCGATGCCGCGCCGGTGGCAGTCTAGGCTCGGTCACAATCGCTTGATCGGGCGCCTGATCGATCTTGGGCGATGAAACATCGGCCGGGCCAGCGTGCCCGCCATTTGTGTGACTGGTTTCCACTCGGGGAGCGCCGGCACGCACCCATGGTTAATGCGGCCTTAACCTTCCCGCCGATAGTCTGGCATCCGAATCTGCCGGAGTGCGTCATGCGTCCGGCCAGTCCAAGACAGACGGGGAACGACGAATGCGTTCAGGGGCTTCAGCACCGCTTGCGCTGGCCGATACGGAGCACGGCATCAGGGCGTTCGCGCGGCGTCAGGTCGGCCGGCTGCTCGGCGCCGGCCTGTTTGCGCTGGTCGCCTTCGGCGTCGCCAGTCTCGCCACCTGGAATGTCGCCGACCCAAGCTTCTCCCATGCCACCGACAACATCGTCACCAACGCCATGGGCTATGTGGGCGCTGTCTTCTCCGACCTGGCCATGCAGTTCTTCGGCCTTGCTGCGGTCGCGGCGCTGGTGCCGGCGGTGGTGTGGGGATCTCTGCTGTTTTCGGCACGCGGCGTCGACAGGCTGCCGAAGCGCGGGCTCGCCTGGTTCGGCTACGCGGTGCTTGCCGCGGCCATGGCCGGCTGCGTGGTGCCGCCCAAGACCTGGCCGCTGCCGACCGGTCTCGGCGGCGTGTTCGGCGACATGGTGCTCAAGATTCCCGGGCTCGTCGTCGGCGGCTATCCGACCGGTCTCATCGCCAGTGTGCTCGCCGTGCTCCTGGCCGCGCCGGCACTGTGGCTGTTTGCCTACGGCTCGGCGCTGATTGCACGCAGGAATGGTTTCGCCGTCCTGGAGCAACCGGCCGCAGCCGATCCGAGGGACCAGGACGACCTGCTTTTCGACAATGATGAGGACGAGGGCGACGAGGGCATTCTGGCGCTAGGCGCGATCACGCATTGGTGGCTATCGTTGCGGGCCTATCTCCGCCGCCGCGCCGCCCGCCGCCGCGAGCGCGACGATTTCGAACCGGAGCCGCGCGCCAGCGCCTGGCGGCGCGCTGCCGAACGGGTCGAATCGGCCGAATTCGCCGAATCGCGGATGAGTGCCGATGGCCGCGCCCGCGTCGAGCCGGAATTCTTCGCCGCCATGGTCAACGACCGCAGCGCCTCGCTCGATCCCGACGACGCCGATGTTTTTGACGATGACGATGACATGGATTTTGCGCCGGAGCCCGCGGGCCGGCGCGCCGCTGCGCCCAATGCGAAGGTGCAGCCGTTCCGTTCCGATGCCGCCACACGCGTCGCGGCGCCGGCGCCGCGGCCGGTTCCGGGCGCGCGTGTCCAGCGCGAAGCGCAGTCCTCGCTGATCGGCTCCGAACAATTCGAAATGCCGTCGCTGCATTTCCTGTCCGAGCCGAAGAACGTCGTGCGCGACGCCAGCCTGTCCAAGGACGCGCTCGAGCAGAATGCCCGCCTGCTCGAAGGCGTGCTGGAGGATTTCGGCGTCAAGGGCGAGATCATCCATGTCCGCCCCGGCCCGGTCGTCACGCTTTACGAGTTGGAGCCGGCGCCCGGCATCAAATCGTCGCGGGTCATCGGCCTGTCTGACGACATCGCCCGCTCGATGAGCGCGATCGCCTGCCGCGTCGCCGTGGTGCCGGGCCGCAACGCCATCGGCATCGAACTGCCGAACGCCAAGCGCGAGACCGTCTATCTCAGGGAAATCATGGCCAGCCGAGATTTCGAGACCACCAAGGCCAAGCTGGCGCTGGCGCTTGGCAAGACCATCAATGGCGAGGCGGTCATCGTCGACATCGCCAAAATGCCGCACGTGCTGGTCGCCGGCACCACCGGCTCGGGCAAGTCGGTCGCCATCAACACCATGATCCTGTCGCTGCTCTATCGACTGACGCCGCAGGACTGCCGGCTGATCATGATCGACCCGAAAATGCTCGAGCTCTCGGTCTATGACGGCATCCCGCATCTTTTGACGCCTGTCGTCACCGATCCGAAGAAGGCGGTGGTGGCGCTGAAATGGACTGTGCGCGAGATGGAGGACCGCTACCGCAAAATGTCGAAGGTCGGCGTCCGCAACATCGACGGTTTCAACGCGCGGGTGCAGCAGGCCGAGAAGAAGGGCGAAAAAATCTCGCGCACCGTGCAGACCGGCTTCGACCGGCAGACCGGCGAAGCGGTCTATGAGACGGAAAACCTCGATCTCGAGCCAATGCCCTACATCGTCGTCATCATCGACGAGATGGCCGATTTGATGATGGTCGCCGGCAAGGACATCGAAGGCGCGGTGCAGCGCCTCGCGCAGATGGCGCGCGCTGCCGGCATCCACGTCATCATGGCGACGCAGCGGCCGTCGGTCGACGTCATCACCGGCACGATCAAGGCCAACTTCCCGACCCGCATCTCCTTCCAGGTGACGTCGAAGATCGACAGCCGCACCATTCTGGGCGAGCAGGGCGCCGAACAGCTGCTCGGCATGGGCGACATGCTCTACATGGCCGGCGGCGGCCGCATCCAGCGCGTGCACGGTCCCTTCGTTTCCGATGACGAGGTCGAGAAGATTGTCGCGCATCTGAAGCTGCAGGGCGTGCCGGAATATCTCGATGCCATTACCGAGGATGACGACGAGGACGACGACGAGCCGTCGGGCAAGGGTGGCTCGGGCGGTGGCGGCGGCAATTTCGAGGATTCCGACGATCCCTACGACCAGGCGGTTGCGGTGGTGCTGCGTGACGGCAAGGCCTCGACCAGCTACATCCAGCGCCGGCTCGGCATCGGCTACAACCGCGCCGCCTCGATCATCGAGAAGATGGAGAAGGAAGGCATTGTCGGCCCGGCCAACCATGCCGGAAAACGCGAAATTCTGGTGCCGACGGAGGACGACAAGTTCTGATCCGCTCGCCAAGCCGACGGGATTTTCGCGGCTGCAACCTGACGGCAGCAACTTTGAACCTTCTGGCGCGTTTGCAACGACCAAGCGCTGTTCGGCCGCCAAACTTAAGCCCAACTGGGGGGCCAAACACTGCGACAACAGATGAACCAGACGAGAGTAACCGGCATGAAAAACTCTTCTTTCGCCACGATCAGCGATTTTGCCCCGACCCGCCGCCAACTGCTTGGCCTCGGTCTGGTCCTGGCCGGCGCCGCGGCCATCAATGTCGTGCCCGGGGTCCAGTTGCTGGCGTCGGCGCAAGCGGCGGTGCCAGCCACCGCGCAGAAGATCGCCGACCATTTTTCCTCGGTCAAATCGATGGCCGGCGAATTCGTGCAGTTCGGACCCAAGGGCGAGCAGACCGGCGGCAAGTTCTTTCTGGAACGGCCGGGCAAGATACGCTTCAACTATGATGGGACGTCGAATTTCCGGGTGATTTCCGACGGCAAGTCGGTGGTCATCCTGAACAAGCGGCTGAAAACGTCCGATCTCTACCCACTGTCGAAAACGCCGCTCAAGCTGCTGCTCGACACCAGGATCGACCTCTCCGGCGGCCGCGTCAAAAGCGTCAAGGAAGAGAACGACGTCACCACCATCCAACTCGCCGACAAATCGGTGTTCGGCAGTTCGAAGATCACCATGATGTTCGATCCGAAAACCTACGAATTGCGCCAATGGACGATTACCGACGCGCAAGGCAAGGACACGACGGTGATGATCTTCAACGTCAGGGAAGGCGTAAGCTTCGCCCCCGACACTTTTGCCATCGACTATACGGCCAACCGCGAACTGAACACCAAGTCGCGGTAGGTCGCCAACGCTGTCGGAAGGTTCCAGGCGTTGGTGCTGCCCCTCACCTGCCTGCCGGCATCCTCTCCCCGTATAGGGACGGGGAGAGGGGACCCTTCATGAATGATTTCGCCAACCAATTGTCAGCGTAGCAAAACGAGCGCCAAGGGTGAGGTCAGCCCCTTCTCCCCGTCACTATACGGGGAGAAGTGCCCGGTAGGGCGATGAGGGGCGGCGCCGAGGTCGACCATGACATCAACAGGCCCGGCCAACCGCTGCCGGCTTGTTTTTGCGGTGGGCGGCTGGCAGTAGTTTCCGGGATTGACTTGGAAGACCTCGTTCCCGTCGGAGCCATCTGGCGGACCTTGCGCTGTCCCGGAATCCCAAACATGCCCTTTTCGATCGCGACCTGGAACATCAATTCCGTCCGCCTGCGCATGCCGCTCGTCGAACGCCTGCTTGTCGAACAGGCACCGGACGTGCTCTGCCTGCAGGAAACCAAAGTTCCGGACGAACTGTTTCCCGAGAAGGCGTTTCGCAAGCTCGGCTATCAGCACATCGCCTTCCACGGCCAGAAGGGCTATCACGGCGTGGCGACAGTGGCGCGCCGGCCGATCGCGATTGTCGAAAAGCGCCGCTTCTGCGAGATCGAGGACTGCCGACATCTGTCGGTCACCGTGCGGGCCGGCGGCAAGGCGATCCTGCTGCACAATTTCTATGTTCCGGCCGGCGGCGACGAGCCCGACCCAGTTATCAACCGCAAGTTCAAGCACAAGCTGGATTTCGTCGCCGAAATGAACGCCATCCGCGCCGAGCACGACGAAGTGTCCGGCTCGATCCTGGTCGGTGACCTCAACATCGCGCCGCTCGAGCACGATGTCTGGTCGCACAAGCAGCTCCTGAAAGTGGTCAGCCATACGCCGGTCGAGACGGAAAATTTCGAGGCGATGCGGCTCGCCGGCGACTGGGTCGACCTGATGCGGCTCAACGTGCCTTACGAGCAGAAGCTCTACACCTGGTGGAGCTATCGCGCGCAGGATTGGCAAGCGTCGGATCGCGGCCGGCGGCTCGACCATGTCTGGTCGTCGCCGAACCTGGTGCCGAGCTTTGCCGGCTACGAGATCCTGCGGCCGGCGCGCGGCTGGCAACGGCCGTCGGACCATGTGCCGGTCATAGCGCGGTTCGACCTGGATTAGGTGTATCGATATTCAGATGAGGCCGGCCTGCGAATGACGGTTTCCTGCGCTTCCGGTGCTCACGTACCCAAAAGTACGCTCCGCTCCGGTTCTCGGATCCCACCATTCTCGGCTCGGCCTGATCTGAATCTCGACACGCCTCAGCCCCTGTCGCCCCTGATCCGACTGGCTTTCACGGTCTGTTGCGAGAGCGAGTTGCAAAAGCATCCGGTGTCAGTCGTCGAAACGCGGCGCCAGCTTCTCGATGCGGCGGATCATTGCCAGAAAATCCTCGGAGATGCGCTGGTGCAGGTGGACCGCGATATCGGGGTATTCCTCCAGGATGCGGTGGAACATCTTGCGGCTGAGCCGCAGCACTTCCGAATCGATCTCGGCGGATGCGCTGGTCAGCCGGTTGGTGTCGGCGATCAGCGCCAGTTCGCTCAGCATCGTACCGGGGCCGGCCGTGCCTATCGGGACACGGGCACCATCCTGCTCGCGATACAGCACGATGCGCCCGCTGACCACGATATAGGCGCAATCGGCCTCGTCGTCCTCGCGGTAAAGCTTGTGGTCGGCCTGCAGCCTGGTGGTTTCCGCGCCAAAGGCGAGCAGACGCAGCTGTTCCTCGGTGAAGCTCTCGAAGAGCCTCACGGCGGACAGGATGCGGATGTCGTCATCCAACGCCATCTAGCTGTGTCCCCGAACGGCCAGTCCAATCCCTCCATTGGAGCGCCGAGCGTTCCTTTGGACGCGGCAAAGGACGCTCTAAACGCTTTGAAATCGACGCATCGGGCTTTCCAAAAAACGAATCGGGTTTTTGGGCCGTTGCGCCAGCGAGCTCAATCCAGAACCACCTCCAGTCTCAGGATCGTACCCGAAAGCGGCGCCTCCCCTAACCGCTGATTGAATGATTAAATATTTAAGGAACCAGCTTGTAGCCACCACTTTCTGTCACAAGAATTTCTGCGTTGGAAGGATCGCGCTCGATCTTCTGGCGCAGCCGATAGACATGGGTTTCCAGCGTGTGCGTGGTGACGCCGGAATTGTAGCCCCACACTTCCTCGAGCAGCACGTCGCGCGTCACCACCTTCTGGTCGGCGCGATAGAGATATTTGATGATCGAGGCTTCCTTTTCGGTCAGCCGCACCTTGGCGCCGCGCTGGTCGATCAGAAGCTTCTGGCTAGGCTTGAACGTGTAGGGGCCAACCGAAAAGGTGGCGTCTTCGCTCTGCTCATGCTGGCGAAGCTGGGCACGGATGCGAGCCAGGAGAACTGCGAAGCGGAACGGCTTGACCACATAGTCGTTGGCGCCGGCTTCGAGGCCGAGAATCGTGTCGGAATCGGTGTCGTGTCCTGTCAGCATGATGATAGGCGACTTGTAGCCGCCCTTGCGCAGCATCTTCACCGCCTCTCGGCCATCCATGTCGGGGAGGCCGACATCCATGATGAGCAGATCGATGATGCCGCCGCGGGCCGTGGCGATGCCTTTGGCGGCGGTTGATTCCTGCAGGACGTCGAATTCTTCATAGAGAGACAATTGCTCGACGAGCGTGCCGCGCAGGTCGTCATCGTCATCGACGATCAGAATGGTGCGTGAAGTCATGGATCAATCCGTTGTTTTGAAAAGAAAATTCAGTTGACCGCTGCCTGTTTATGCGGAAGCTGACCGGCACAACAGCCGATCACAATGATTTGTTCCGTGGCACGATCATACAAGAAAAAACGCGCATGCAATGAGGCGAGCGCATTTTTGCGAAAAGGGCTTCGTGTTCTAACCGTGCGCGCCAGGCCCGGCCACCCCAGCCAGGGACTTCTGCAGGCTGGCAAACTGGTGTTTTCCTGTGCGCTGGGGCGCGGCGGCATATCGGCCGGCAAGCGCGAAGGCGATGGAGCCACGCCGCTTGGGTTGATGCGGATACTGTCGGGATATTTCCGTAACGATCATTTTCCCGGCGGCCGCAAAACCCGGCTGGCGATGGCGCCGATCGGTCGCGATCTCGGCTGGTGCGAAGTGCCTGAGGACCGCAACTACAACCGTCCGGTCAAGATTCCCTATGGCGCCAGCCACGAGCGGATGCTGCGCGCCGACCGCCTTTATGACGCCTGCCTGGTGCTCGACTGGAACATTGCGCCGCGTCGCCGCGGACGCGGCAGCGCCATCTTCTTTCATCTGGCGCGCCCCGACTTCACGCCGACGCAGGGCTGTGTCGCGGTGACGGCACGCACGATGGCCCGGCTGCTGCCGCTGCTGTCGGACCGCACGGTGATGAGGGTGGTGAGGTAGGGGAATAGGGGAATAGGGCAGGAAGAAAGTGCCAGTAGGATTGCGCGGACGCGCCGCTTCCTTTCGTTTTCGTACTCCCCTACTCCCCTACTCCCCTACTCCCCTACGTCCGCGGCCTCTGCCAGCCGATGTCGAGCAGACCCAACCGGCCGAGTTCCCGGTCCATCGCGCGCGCGACATCCTTGCGTTCGGCGCCGATGTCGCGCAATTGCCGGTCCGGAAGGTCGTCGACGTTCTCGGGCGGGAGGTTGACCGCCATTTTTGCATGGCGGAACCAATCAGACACCGCGCGCAGCCAGGCCGGGCGGATGGTTACAGGACTCAAGACGATGTGAGACATGGTGCAATCCGGCTTCTCCGGACATCAAGTCCGGTTTGATGTTTGTTCGATGGTCACATCATGACGGATTGAAATTAAAACGAGAAACGAGTAGTTTTCTCTGCATCTTCAAGTTTTGTTTGAGGATTGAAAATGCTCGACCGACCTCTCCTCGTCCTATTCTGATGGCGCGCCTGCTGCCTGGAACCCGTGCCCTGAGGACGCTGGAAGCAGCCGCCCGGCACCTCAATTTCACCCGCGCCGCGGACGAACTTGGCCTGACCCCGGCCGCGGTCAGCCACCAGATCAAGGAAATCGAGGATCAGCTCGGCATCGTGCTGTTCACGCGCACCAGCCGCACCATCCGGCTTACCGAGGCGGGCGCGGTGCTGTTCGAGGCCTCGACCGACGCGCTCGACCTGCTTGGCCGCGCCGTCTCACGGGCGCACAAGCTGGCGCGTGGAACGGCGTTGCTGAAAGTGACACTCGACGCCCAGTTCGCGACAAAATGGCTGATGCGACGCGTCGACGATTTTCGCAAGCAGCGACCGGGCATCGAGCTCCGCTTCGACATTGCCTCTGAATTGCGCGATTTCGACCTGGACGACGTCGATGTCGGCATCCGTTTCGGCGCGGGAAAATATCCGGGACTTTGCACCCACCGGCTGTTCGACAACATCATCATCCCTGTGTGCAGCCCCAGCCTGCTGGCCTCCGGCCCGCCTCTGCGCGAGCCACGCGATCTCTTCCATCACACGCTCGCCCACATCGAGTGGGCGCGACAGGGCGTGACCTGGCCAAACTGGCGGATGTGGATGGCGGCGGCCGGCGTCGACGATTTCGACGACAGCCGGACGATCGTTTTCGGCACCTCGACCGACGCCGTTCAGGCCGCGCTCGACGGCAATGCCGTTGCGCTCGCCGATTTTGCCATGGTGGCGAACGACCTTTCCGAGGGCCGGCTGATCCGGCCCTTCGAACTTGGCATCAAGGTTCCGCCCGACTTCGCCTACTTCCTGGTCTATCCCGTCGCATCCGCCAATGATCCCAGGATCGTGGCGTTCAGGGATTGGCTGCTCAACGAAGTTCACAACCCGCAGCCGGAGCCGACGCTTGGATGAGCTTCAGGTCGCTCTGAGTGATCAGCTGGCAGTCGTCGACCTATTTTCATGGCGGCAGCGTCAGCCCGCGACATCCGCCGCGCCGAACCAACCGATCACCGCGCCGATGATAAGCAGCACGCCGAGCCAGTGGCCGCAGTCGATGATGGTCAAGTCCCAGTCGAACCCTTGGTAGCGATGATTGGCGGATAGCGTCGTGGCGACGAATCCGAACCAGAGAACGAAGCCGAAGACGAGCCCGGCAACGAGGCTCGGTTCGCCACCGGTCATCGCTGCGACGATCAGAGACATGACGAGCGCCATGACAATTTCCGCGACGAAGCTGATTACGAAGGGCAGCGGCGATTTACTCATGGTCGCCGGATCAAGCCTGGTGGCCTTTAGCCACGGCTTGCTCAGGCCCATGTACCAGGCAGCGCCGAACAACCACGCCACCACCGCGGCGACGATCACTGCCAGCCAGTTCACTGCTGAAAAATCCATGATTTCCTCCCCGGAAGCATGTCGCTCAAAAGCATGCCCCCGGGCCCGAGCCGGGGTGCCCAGCGGTTTTGGGACAACGGCATTCGTATTCTCAAAATCGAAGCGTGATGGAACGCCTGTTCGGCGATGCCGTCAAGAAAACCGCCAGACGGTGGTGCGTTTGACCAGCGCGTCTTCCAGCGCCCGGGTTACCGCCACCTCGTAGACGGCGAGCGGCTCCAGTCCAGCTTTCGGCAGATAGGAGCGGCCGGGATCGCCAACGAGGATGTCGGCGCCACGCGCCTTGAGCGTCGCGAACCATGGCTTCAGCCGGTCGGCGAAGGATTTGTCGTAGAAGACGTCACCGGCCAGGACCACATCCCAGCCCGCATCGGTTCCGATGCAGTCGGTGCCAAGAAACATTATCCCGACGCCATTGGCCTCGGCGTTGAGGCGGATCGCGGTCGCGCAGAACGGGTCGATGTCGGCGGCGATCACCTCTGCCGCGCCGGCCTTCACTGCCGCAATGGCGACAAGGCCGGAACCGGAGGCAAAGTCGAGCACGCGCTTGCCCTGCACATCAGACGGATTGTCGAGGATGTAGCGGGCAAGGCCCTGGCCGCCGGCCCAGGCGAAGGCCCAGAAAGGCGGCGGCAGACCGATTTCGGCCAGTTCGTCCTCTGTCCGCTGCCACAGATCATGCGCCTCGTCGGCCAGATGCAGCAGCATCTCCGGCACATGCGGCGGTGCCATCAGCGCCGTGTTGTCGAGGATGAAGTTTCTCGCGCTGTTTGGCGTCAGCGCCGTCACGGCGCCGGCGTCAGGTCGCCCATGCGGCAGACCTCTTTCCATTCGGCCGGCGTCACCGGCTGCACGGAAAGTCGTCCGAGCCGGACCAGCGCCATCTCGGCAAGCTTGGGGTTGGCCTTGACCTGCTCCAGCGTCACCGGCTTCGGCACATCCTTGACGGCGCGGATATCGACACATTCCCAGCGCGGATCGTCAGTAGTGGTGTCCTGATGGGCCAGCGCGCAGACCTCGACGATGCCGACCACGTCGAGCCCGTCGTTGGAATGGTAGAAGAAGCCGAGATCGCCGATCTGCATCGCCTTCATGTTGTTGCGCGCCGCATAGTTGCGCACGCCGTCCCATTGCGTGCCGGCCTTGCTCTTCGCCTTGAGGTCCTCGAAGGAGAAGACCGAGGGTTCGGATTTGAACAGCCAGTAGTTCATTTTTTGCTCCTCCGCGGCTGGAGATCAGCTGCAGCGCCGCGCGTCTTTCAGACGCGCAAAGGACGCTGTAGCACTTTGATTTTGCGCATGATCCTCTCCGAAAATCGATTCCGATTTTCGGAGTCATGCACTCACTGGCTTGTTGAAGGTCCAATTCCATTGCCGGATTTCGACGCTTTCGAACAGCCCTGCCCTGGCAAAGGGGTCTGCCGCCGATAGCGCTTCTGCCGCCTCCAGATCGGGCGCCTCAACCACGACGAGGCTGCCGTTCGGCTTGCCGTCGGCGTCGAGGAACGGACCGGCGAAGGCCAGCTTGTTCTCGCCGTTCAGTCCCTCCAAAAAGGCAACATGCTCGGGCCGCGTATCGAGCCGCACCTGCAGGCTTCCAGGCTTGTCCTTGCAAATCAGCGCAAACAGCATCTTTCCATCTCCGGATTGTTCAACATTACACGTCGGTTTCGGTCTTCAGCGGCCTTGTCATCAGCGCCGACACAGCCTGGCGGATGGTGATCGTGCCGTCCAGTATGGCGGCGACGGCGGTGATGATCGGCGCGTCGATGTTGCGCTCGGTGGCGATGCGGGCGGCGATCGCCGCCGTCGGCACCCCTTCGGCCAGGGGCAGCCCGGCAAGCGGCTTGCCTTGCCCCAGCGCCAGCCCGTAGGCGAAATTGCGCGACTGGGCGGACGAGCAGGTGAGCAACAGGTCGCCGAGACCGGAAAGTCCCATCAGCGTTTCCGGCCTGGCGCCGAAGGCGGCGCCGATGCGGCGCAATTCGACAAAGCCGCGCGTCACCATGGCGGCCTGGGCGCTGGCGCCGAGCTCGGCGCCGGTGACCGCACCGGCGGCAATGGCGAAGACGTTCTTCAGCGCGCCGCCGATCTCGACGCCGATGAGGTCGTCGCTCGAATAGCAGCGCAGATTCTGCGCCGAAAAGCGTGCGGCCAGGTCGGCCGCCAGACCCTCATTGCCGGCGGCGACCACCACGGCCGTCGGCAGCCCCCTGGCGACGTCAGTGGCGAAACTCGGCCCGGACAGGGCGGCGACCGGATTTTCAGGCAGGGTCTCTCCAGCGACCGCCGACAGCAATGCGCCGGTGTCGCGCTCGATGCCCTTGGCGCAGAGGACCAGCGGGACGTCCTTCGGCATATGGGCTTTCGCGGTGGCCAGCATGGCGCGCAGCGACTGCGCCGGCGCCACCGCCAGAACGCAGTCGGCGCCGTCGAGCGCAGCCTCGATGTCGCTCGTTGCCACGATGCCGGCCTGGAGCGCGATGCCCGGCAGATAGCGCGGATTTTCGCCACGGTCGATCGCGGCGACGGTCTCCGGGTCGCGCGCATAAAGGCGGACGAAATGGCTGGCGCGCAGCATGGCCAGCGCCAGCGCCGTGCCCCAGGCACCGCCGCCGAGCACGGCAATGCGCCAGCCGCTTGGTACCTCGTGCCCGCTGCCGCTCATGCCTTGGCTCCGCGCCGGCCCGAGCCGACCATCGGAGCGGAGATGCTGTCCAGCGGCCAGCGCGAACGCGGCACGAAATCAGCGGTGTTTTCACCCGATATGCCGGCGCGCAGCCGCTCGATGCCGGCCCAGGCGATCATCGCCGCATTGTCGGTGCAGAGCTTGAGCGGCGGCGCGACGAAAGCAAAACCGGCCTTCTCGCACAGGGCTTCGAGTGTCGTCTTGATCGTCCGGTTGGCGGCGACACCGCCTGCAACGACGAGCGCAGGCTTCAGCTCGCTCGGAAACTCCTGGCGGAAACGGTTCAGCGTCCTCGAAACACGGTCATCCAGCGCATCCGCAACCGCCGCCTGGAAGGAGGCGCAGATGTCGGCGACGTCCTGGTCGCTCAAAGGGGCAATGGCCGTCGCTGCTTGGCGCACGGCGGTCTTCAGCCCGGAAAAGGAAAAATCGGGCTGCGCCGAGCCCTTCATCGGCCGCGGGAAGGCGAAGCGCGCGGCGTCGCCGGTCGCCGCCGCCTTCTCGACATTCGGCCCGCCTGGATAGGGCAGGCCGAGCATCTTGGCCGTCTTGTCAAAAGCTTCGCCGAGCGCATCGTCGATGGTCGTCGCCCAGCGCTGGTAGTCACCAACGCCGCGCACCGCGACGATCTGCGTGTGGCCGCCGGACACCAGCAGCAACAGATAGGGAAAGTCGAGCCCGTCGGTCAGCCGCGCGGTCAGCGCATGGCCTTCGAGGTGGTTGATGGCGATCAGCGGCTTGTTCGCCGCGGCTGCGATCGCCTTGGCCGTCATCAGCCCGACGATCAGACCGCCGACGAGGCCGGGGCCGGCGGTCGCAGCGATCGCGTCGATATCGGCGAGATCGACGCCTGAATCGGCAAGCGCGGCCTCGATGATGCCGTCCAGCGCCTCGACATGGGCGCGCGCGGCGATTTCCGGGACGACGCCGCCGAAGGCGGCGTGCTCTTCGATCTGGCTGAGCACGATATCAGACAGGATTTTCGGCGCGCCGCCGCCGTCCAGCGCTACCACGCTGGCGGCGGTCTCGTCGCAACTCGTCTCAATGCCCAGAACGCGGATCAATTCGTTGCCATCCCTGGAGATTGTGCAACCAGCCTTTCCCCGTTAGGAGAAAGCCCGGAAACGGCCTCAATCTGCCGGGGGTTATCACGGACAGCGCGCCATGCAAACAACCTTGAAAATCGGAACACGCGGCAGCCCGCTGGCGCTGGCGCAGGCGCATGAAACGCAGGCGCGGCTGATGGCCGCTCACCGTATGCCGGTTGAGGCATTCGAGGTGGTCGTCATCTCGACCAGCGGCGATCGCATCCAGGACCGGCCGCTGTCGGAAGCCGGCGGCAAGGGGCTGTTCACCAAGGAAATCGAGGAGGCGCTGCTGGCGCGCCGCATCGACATCGCCGTGCATTCGTCGAAGGACATGCCGACGGTGTTGCCCGACGGGCTGGAACTGTCTGCCTTCCTGCCGCGCGAGGATGCCCGCGACGCCTTCGTCGGCAAGGCGGCCAAAACGATCGCCGGATTGCCGCACGGCGCGAAGGTCGGTTCGTCGTCGCTCCGGCGCCAGGCGCTGATCCGGCGGATGCGGCCGGATCTCGACGTGGTGATGTTCCGCGGCAATGTGCAGACGCGGCTGCGCAAGCTCGACGAGGGCGTCGCCGACGGCACCATCCTTGCCTATGCCGGGCTGAAGCGGCTCGGACTCGAAGATGTCATCACCGACCTGATGCCGCTCGACAGCTTTCCGCCGGCGCCGGGGCAAGGCGCGATCTGCATCGAAAGCCGCATCGGCGATCTCGATGTGGAAAGAATGCTGACGGCAGTCCACGACGTGCCGACCGGGCAGGCGCTGGCCTGCGAACGCGCTTTCCTGGCGGCGCTCGACGGTTCCTGCCGCACGCCGATTGCCGGCCATGCGACGATATCGGCCGAAACGGTGTTCTTCGGCGGGCTGATCATCTCGCCGGACGGCGTGCAATCGCATGAGGTCAAGGCGGAAGGCCCGGCGCAGGATGCCGCGCGCATCGGCGACGAAGCTGCCAGGACCGTGCGGGCCAAGGCCGGCGAAAAATTCTTCGACGGCTGGGCCTGACATGCGTCCCGTCCTGGTGACGAGGCCGGAGCCGGGCGCCTCGCGCACGGCACAGCGGCTTGAAGACCTGGGTTTTAAGCCGATCCTGCTGCCGCTGACCGAAACGGTGGCGCTGCCGGTTGATCCGGACAGGGTCGCAGCCAATGCCGCGGCCGTTGCCGTCACCAGCGCCAATGCCGTGCGCCATGCGCCGAAAGAAATCAGCACGGCGCTCGCCGGTTTGCCTTGCCATGCCGTCGGCAGACGGACAGCGCAGGCCGCCCGTGCGGCCGGGTTTCTGTCGGTCAGCGAAGGGCCGGGCGATGCCGAGGCGCTGGCGGATGCGCTTGCCGGCGATTGCGCCGGACATCCCATCGTCTATTTGTGCGGGCGGGTGCGTTATTCGGGTTTCGAGCAGCGGCTGCAGTCGGCAGGCGTTCAGGTTCGCGCCGTCGAGACCTATGACACTGTCGCGCTGGATTATTCCGACGAGGCCGTTCTTGCGCGCTTGTCCGGCCGGCCGGTCGAGGCGGTGCTGCTCTTTTCGGCCAAGGCCGCCACAGCGCTGCAGGCACTGGCTGGGCGGCCGGCGCTGCGTGAGCTTTTTAAAAAGACATGTTTTTTTGCGCTGTCCGGACGTATCGCCGCAGCCTTGGAGACGGTTGCCTCAGAACAGCTCCGCGTTGCGCCGGAGCCCAGCGAGGAGGCGCTGCTGGAGCTTTTGCGGACGTCGCCTTGACCCCGTGTCATCACGCCGCCCCTTTTCACCGCTTGGTGATGTGCTAGACCCTTCCTGAACCATCCCGAAGCGAAACTTGCGGAGCCCAAGCATGGTCAAGACGCCGAAGATGCGGCATTCGAAAAGCCGTCGCGAGCCGGTGACCATCGAGCTCGAGCCCGGCGCTGTCTCGCGCGTTGCCGACGAGGATGCCGCCAACGGGCGGACCGACGAGGCGAAAGCGGAGGAGGCGGCAAGCGCGTCGCAGCCGGAAGCGCCTGAAGAACCCGTCCATGCCGACCAGACCGACATCGAGCCGTGGGAACATGCCGAAGCGGCCCCGCCGGACGGCTCGGAACAGCCGGCCGAGGGCGGTGCCAAAACTCCTGAAGGGCCCAACCCGACTTATCCGGCCGGCTCGGAGGCATCGGCGAAGCGGGCCTTCGACTACAGTTTCGACGACGCATCGGCCAAGGACGCTTCGGCCAAGGCGGGCGCCGCAGACGCGCCGAAGGAAACCCAGGCAGGGACTGAAGACATGGCAGCGCAGCCGAAGCGTGGCGGCATCAACGGCATCGCTGCCGGCATTATCGGCGGCGTCATCGCGCTGGCTGCCGCCGGAGGGCTGCAGTTTGCCGGCCTGCTCGGCGCGCCAGCGGTTGGCGATTTATCCTCGGGCGGCGTGTCGCTCGATGGCATCAACAGCGAAATCGCTGCGCTGAAGAGCGAGATTGCCGGGCTCAAGGATACAGCCGGCAACAATGACGCCTCGGCCAAGGTGGACGGCCTGTCGTCGGCGCTGGGTCAGGTCAAGACGGATGTCACGGCGCTGCAATCGGCGATCGAGCAGGGCGGAGCAGGCGACACTGCCGGGCTTGCAGCCCTCGGCGATAAGGTCAGGCAGATCGAGACGGCGGTTGCGGCGCTTGGCCAGACCGGCAACACGGCGCCGGTCGATCTCGGACCGCTCAATGAAAAGCTGGCCGGGCTCGACGCGGCGGTGAAATCCGCCGGTGAGACGGCGAAGGCACAGGACGGCCGGCTTGCAGCGCTGGAACAGTCGGTGTCTCAGCTTTCCGGCAAGGTCGAGGCACAGGCCGGGCAGCCCAAGGTTGCGCTCGCCATCGCCGCATCGGCGCTGAAGGCAGCACTCGACCGTGGTGCGCCATTCGCCGCCGAACTCGAAACCTTTGCGGCGATTTCGCCGGATGCTCCAGAGATCGCAGCCTTGCGTCCCTACGCCGAAACGGGCGTTCCGACCCGGGCGGAGATCGCAACCGAAATGCCTGCCGCCGCCAATGCCATGGTCGCTGCCTCCGAGCCCGTCGACCAGAATGCCGGCTTCCTGCAAAACCTGCTGTCGAGCGCGCAATCGCTGGTCAAGGTCAGGCCGATCGGTGCAGTCGAAGGCGCTGGCGCTCCGGAAATCGTCGCTCGCATGGAGGTGGCGGTCAATCAGGGCGATTACGCCAAGGCGCTCAGCGAATACGATATGCTGCCCGAGGCGGTGAAGGCTGCCGGCGCCGATTTTGCCGGCAAACTGAAGGCGCGAATCGAGGTCGAGAAGCAGGTCGACGCGCTGATCGCCAGTGCGATGAAGGCGTGAGGGAAACCCGATGATTCGCATTCTGCTTTTCCTCGCCGTGGTTTTCGCGCTCGGGCTGGGTTTCGCCTGGCTGGCCGACCGGCCGGGCGAGATGGTCGTCACCTTCAGCGGCTACCAATACCAGGTCAGCCTGATGGTGGCGGCGGTGGCGGTCGTTGCCGTGGTTGCCGCGGTGATGATCGTCTGGTGGCTGCTCAAGGCGCTGTGGAACAGCCCCTACACCATCTCGCGCTATTTCCGCGTGCGCCGTCGCGATCGTGGCTATCAGGCGCTGTCGACCGGCATGATTGCCGCCGGCGCCGGTGACGGGGCGCTCGCCCGCAAGAAGACCAAGGAAGCGGCAAAGCTGATCCGCTCCGATCAGGAGCCGCTGATCCAATTGCTGGAGGCGCAAGCCTCGCTGCTCGAAGGCGACCATGAGGGTGCCCGCGAAAAGTTCGAGACCATGCTCGACGATCCCGAAATGCGGCTGCTCGGCCTGCGCGGGCTTTATCTCGAGGCCGAACGCCTCGGCGACCGCAACGCGGCGCGGCACTACGCCGGCCGCGCCGCGGCGATGGCGCCGCAGTTAGCCTGGGCCGCCGAATCGACGCTGGAAGACCTGACCGGGCGCGGCGACTGGGACGGCGCGCTGAAACTGGTCGAGGCGCAGAAATCGACGCGGCAGATCGAGCGCGATGCCGCCAACCGGCGTCGCGCCGTGCTGCTCACCGCCAAGGCGCAGGCGCTGATCGACAGCGATCCCAATGCCGCCAAAACCGCTGCTCTGGAGGCCAACCGGCTGCGGCCGGATTTCGCGCCGGCGGCGGGGATCGCAGCCAAACTGCTGTTCAGACAGAATGATGTGCGCAAGGGCGCGAAGATCCTCGAAACGGCGTGGAAAGCCGAGCCGCATCCAGAGATCGCCGAGCTTTACACCCACGCCCGGCCAGGCGATGCCGTGCTCGACCGGCTGAACCGGGCGAAGAAGCTGCAGGAGATGAAGAAGAACCACGCCGAATCGTCGCTGGCGGTGGCGCGCGCCGCGCTCGACGCGCAGGACTTTTCAACCGCCCGCAAAGAGGCCGAGGCGGCTATCCGCATGGATCGCCGCGAAGGCGCCTATCTGCTTCTGGCCGACATCGAGGAGGCAGAGACCGGCGATCAGGGCAAGGTGCGGCAGCTTTTGTCCAAGGCAGTGCGTGCACCGCGCGATCCGGCCTGGGTCGCCGACGGCGTCGTTTCCGAACGCTGGGCGCCGGTGTCGCCGATCACCGGCAAGCTCGACGCCTTCGAGTGGCGTGCGCCGATGGAGCGGCTCGGCCAACTCATCGACAGTGACGAGGATGCGCCGGACGCCGCGGTGCCGACAATTGCAGCGCCAACGAAGCCGGAAAAGGAAAATGTGATCGAGCTGAACCCCGCTGGTTCGGCCGAAAGACCGACCGCCGTGGCGGCATCGGAAACTGACGAAGACGATGTTGCGCCGGTCACCGCCACGGCGTCTGCCGCAGTGCCGCCGGATGGCGACGCTGCCGAACCGGCGGAGGAAATGGCCCGGCTGCCCGACGATCCCGGCGTCGATCCGGACGACGAAGAGCAAAAATCACCACGCAAGTTTCGATTGTTTTGATTTGGCTGAGCTTGAAAAGTTTGGCTGAGCTTGAAAGTTTTGGCGGATGGGAAGCAGGAATCACATGTTCGAACGCGTTCTGTCGTTTCTGAAGGACCTGCCGGCAGACGGCCGCGCCCGCAACAACGCCGATGATCCGCGCGTTGCCGCATCCGCCCTTCTCTACCATGTGATGAGTGCCGACGGCGTGCGTCAGGATGCCGAATGGGAGCGGTTCAAGGCGGTGCTGGCGGAAAGCTATTCGATCAGCGGCGACGAGCTCGACGCGCTTGCCGCTGCCGGCGAGCGGGCCGACAATGAGGCGATCGACCTCTACGCCTTCACCAGCGTTTTGAAGCGTCAGCTCGATCCGGACGCGCGAAAAGCCTTCATCGGCCTGATGTGGGAAATCGTCTATGCCGATGGCGAATTGCACGAGCTCGAGGACAATATCGTCTGGCGCGTCGCCGAGCTGATGGATGTCGAACGCCACGACCGCGTCGAGGCACGCCGCAAGGCGGCCGCCGAAGTGCCGGGCGCGGCTGGAACATCGAGCGACGAATAGACGGGATTTCCCCATGCCACCCACGCCGAGGCCGAGACCAAAAATCCTGATTGTGCTGCATCAGGAGAGTTCGAGCCCCGGGCGCGTCGGCCACATGCTTATCGAAGAAGGCTTCGACCTTGATCTCCGCTGCCCGCCGCTCGGCGACGCCTTGCCGGAAACACTGGACGGTCATGCCGGAACCGTGGTGTTCGGCGGACCGATGAGCGCCAATGACGAGGACGATTTCGTCCGCCGTGAGACCGACTGGCTAAAAGTGCCGCTCCGGGAGAACCGGCCGTTGCTCGGCATCTGCCTCGGCGCGCAGATGCTGGTCAACCATCTTGGCGGCAAGGTCGAGGGTCATGGCGAGGGGCTGGTCGAGATCGGCTGGTATCCGCTGACAGCGACCGAGGACGGCAAGAAGCTGATGCGCTGGCCTGAGATGGTCTATCAGTTTCACCGCGAGGGCTTTTCGCTGCCGAAGGACGCGACGCTGCTGGCGACGGCCGAAACCTATCCCAACCAGGCCTTTCGCTATGGCGACAATGCCTGGGGCATCCAGTTCCATGGCGAATTGACAAGGGCGATGATGCAGCGCTGGGTCGTTCGCGGCGCGCATCGCTTCGAGTTGCCCGGCGCGCAGCCCGGTCGCGATCATCTCGGCGGCCGGCTGATCTGGGACATGCATCTCAAGCGCTGGCTCGGCGAATTCCTGCAGACGATCTTCGGCAAGCCGGCGCTGTCCTGATCTGATCTAGTTTGCCCGGATCAGAGTGCCCTGGGATCAATTTCGCCCGTTGAGGTGGCGCACCTTGCGCAACTGCGGGAACAGCACCGCCCACAGCCCGGCGACAACGACTGCGCCGACGCCGCCGATCACCACCGCGGGCACGGTGCCGATCAATGCCGCCATGGTGCCGGCGCGGAATTCGCCGAGTTCGTTGGAGGCGCCGACGAAAACCTGATTGACGGCGTTGACGCGGCCGCGAACCTTGTCCGGCGTCCACAGCTGGATCAGCGTCTCTCTGATGTAGACGCTGAACATGTCGGCGGCGCCGAGCAAGGCGAGCGCTGCGATCGACAGCCAGGTGATGGTGGAAAGGCCGAACAGCACCGTGAAGGCGCCGAACAGCGCGACGAAGCCGAGCATGACCACGCCGGCATGGTTGCGGATCGGATGTCCGGCCAGCCAGATGGCAACGCAGATGGCGCCGATGCCCGGCGCCGAACGCAACAGTCCCAGGCCCCAAGGGCCGAGTTCGAGGATGTCGCGCGCATAGACCGGCAGCAGCGCCGTGGCGCCGGACAAAAGCACGGCGAACAAATCGAGCGAAATGGCGCCGAGCACGATCTTCTCGCTCCAGATATAGCCGAAGCCGGCAAACAGGGTCTGCATCGTCGGCCTGTCGGTCTCGCTGCGCTGGGCAGGCTTTGGGATGGTGAAGACCAGCACCGCAGCGACAAACATCAGAACGGCAGCGGTGCCGTATGCCGCTTGCGCCGAGAGCCCGTAGAGCAGGCCGCCGGCGACCGGTCCGACGATGGTCGCCGTCTGCCAGGCGGACGAATTCCAGGCGATCGCGTTGCCGAAATCCTCCGGCGGCACGAGGTTGGCGAACAGCGACGCCGCTGCCGGTCCGAAGAAGGCGCGCGCGATGCCGAACATGGCGAGCACGCCGAAGATCAATCCCGGTCCGCTAAGGCCGCGCAGCGTCAGCAGCAGCAGGGCCAGCGCGCAGATCGCCTCCAGCAGCACCATCAGCGCCATGATCAGGCGGCGGCCGAAACGGTCGGCGACCACCCCGGTGATCAGCACCAGCAGCAGCGAAGGCAGGAACTGGACAATGCCGACAAGGCCGAGATCGAACGGATCGCGGGTCAGGTCGTAGACCTGCCAGCCGACGGCGACGGATACGATCTGGGTGGCGAATGTGGCGAGGAAGCGTGCCGCCCAATAGCTCAGGAAGGGTTTGTGCCGGAAGGCGGCATAGCGCCGGTCGGGCGGTGCGTGAGGTTCGGGTGTCATGAATCAGGCCCCGTGGCAAGGAAGTCGGCCGGCGGGGCACTTCCACGAGGGCGCTGGTCCGACCACCGCGCTTTTAGCGCAGTTCGGTGCGAGGCGCGCGCAAAAATCGGCTCTGGATCAAGGATTTCCGGCTACCATGCTAATTGCACAGCTCGGCGGAGGTGGAAGGGTTATTAGGCGCGCAGGTCGAGTTCTCCCCGCGCCCCCTCTTGTCCTGCCGGACATCTCCCCCCCCCCCAAGGGGGGGGAGATTGGACGTCGCGACGGCTTTCGCCAATCTCGAGCGTCAAAGGCGACTTCGAGCGCGTCAGACCGTGGCCTTGGGCTTCCTGGTCTTCTTGACCGGCGCCGGCGGGGCGGCCTTGCGGCCAAGGCCGATCGCCTTCGCCAACTGCGAGCGCGAGGCCGCATAGGTCGGGGCGACCATCGGATAGTCAGCCGGCAAGCCCCATTTGGCGCGGTAGGCATCCGGCGTCAGTCCGAAATGAACGCCGATATGGCGTTTCAGGGATTTGAACTTCTTGCCGTCTTCGAGGCAGATGATGTAATCCGGCGTCACCGATTTCTTGGGATTGACCGCCGGGATCAGCGGTGCTGCGACCGGAACGGCGGGCTGGCCGAGCCCACCTATCGACGCGCTGACGCTGGCGATGAGATCGCCGAGGCCGGAAGCGGGCAAGCGGTTCTTCTCAACGTAAGCGGACACGATATGAGCGGTCAGCTCGAGAAGGTCGATGTCCTTGCGGGCTTTGTTGCTGTCGTCGGTCAATCTATTTTCTCCGTTAGTGGGGTCGCAGAATTCCTAGTCGGCAAATCTGCATAACGCAATGACGCCGCACCACGCTACACATTATTTTGAATAACAATACTAACGGCCGGGCCAGATCAACAGGTTTGGCCTCGAACCGCTATAATATCAGACAATCAGGGATTTGTCGCGCCACAGTCGAAACCCCCCGTCGAAGGCGCGTGTGTTGTCGCCACGCCTGCAACCGGCAGGCAATTCGTCGAGTTTGTCGACATTGCCGCCGCCGATGACCACATAGTCAGGCTGAAGGGCGGCGCGCAGCCGCTCGACTACGTCAAAAACGTGTTTGCGCCATTTCTTCTTGCCGCGCTTTTCAAGGCCGCGTTCGCCGACATAGTCCTCGAAGCTGCTGCCCTTCTTGTAGGGAAGATGCGCGAGTTCCATCGGCTGGGCGACGTTGTCGAGGATCATCGCAGCACCGAGTCCGGTTCCGAGACCCAGGAACAGCATGCGCCCGCCTTCATAGCTGCCGACGGCCTGCATCAGCGCGTCGTTGACCAGCTTCACCGGCTTGCCGAACTGCGTTGCGAAGTCAAATCCGACCCAACCCTTGCCGAGATTGGCGGGGTCGGCCAGTGGCCTGTTGTGGTGCACCGGGCCGGGATAACCGATCGAGACGACATCGTAGGGCAAGCCATCGGCGAGCGTCTGCACGACGGCGATCATTTGCTGCGGCGTCAGGCCGGGCCCGGAATCGGCTCTGCGCTCCTCGCCGCCGGCGCTGGTGAGGATCTTGACATGGGAGCCGCCGATATCGATCGCAAGCACGATCTTTTCGCTCTCCGGTGCCGGCTTTTTCGCCGCTTTGGCCATTGCGTCGCCTCCGAGTTCATTTCGCCGGGTTGATCCAGCCGTTCGGCGGTCCGAACCCGGCCATCGCCTCGGCGGGACCCCATGCTCCCGGCTCATAGAGGTGTGGCGGCGTGGTATCGCCGAGCACCGGGCCGACGATCCGCCAGGCAAGCTCGCTGGCATCCTGGCGAGTGAACAACTGGCCGTTGCCGTTCATGGCGTCGCCGATCAGCCGCTCATAGGGCGGCATGTCGCCCTTGCTGTCGTCGAGCGCGGTGAGTTCGACCTGCTCGCCGATCATGTCGTCACCAGCGGCCTTGCGCTGGGCGCCGATCGAGATCGCCACCTGCGGGTCGATGCGGAAACGGACGTGATTCGCATCTCCGGGTTTGATCGGGTCGAAGACGTCGAGCGGCGGCCGCTTCAGCCGCACGATGACCTCGGTGGCGTGCACCGGCATGCATTTGCCGGCGCGGATGAAGAAGGGCACGTCCCGCCAGCGCCAGGTGTCGACGAAGAAACGCACCGCCGCGAAGGTCTCGACCGGCGAATTCGGCGCGACGCCCGGCTCGCTGAGATAGCCTTTGAACTGGCCGCGCACGACATCGTCACTGGTCAGCGTCCGGATCGCCCGCAGCACCTGCACCTTCTCGTCGATCAGATCGTCGGCCGAGCGGCCAACGGGCGGCTCCATGGCAAGCAGCAGCAGGATGTTGAGCAGATGGTTCTCGATGACGTCGCGGATGCAGCCGACCTCGTCGTAGAAGCGGCCGCGGCCTTCGACGCCGAAATCCTCGGCCATGGTGATCTGCACGCTCTCGACGAAATTGCGGTTCCAGATCGGCTCGAGAAAGGAATTGGCGAAGCGGAAATAGAGCAGGTTCTGGATCGCCTCCTTGCCGAGATAATGGTCGATGCGAAAGATCGACTGCTCGTCGAACACCAGGTGCAGGACCCGGTTCAGCCAGCGCGCCGATTGCAGATCGTGACCGAAAGGCTTTTCCACCATCAGACGCGCGCCCCGGGCTGCGCCCGACTGTTCCAGGCCCTGGATGACCGTCTCGAACATGGTCGGCGGCACCGCCAGATAGTGCAGCGGGTGCTGCGCGGTTCCGAGCGCGCTTTTCAGCTTCTCGAATGTCGCGGCGCTGCGGTAGTCGCCGCTGACATAACGAAGCAGCGAGGCTAGTTTAGCGAAGATTTTTTCGTCGACCTTGCCGATGGCCTTGACGATGCCGTCGTGGGCGCGCGCCTGCAACTGCTTCAGGTCCCAGGCGTCGAAAGCGACGCCGATCACCGGCTCGGTCAGCGTTCCCTTGGCGACCATGGCGTAAAGTGCCGGGAAGATTTTTTTGTGGGCGAGGTCGCCGGTCGCCCCGAAAAGCACCAGCGTGTCGGACCGTTCCTGGTTCATGAGCGTGTCTTCCCCGTCACGAGCCGGTCTTCGGCTTTTCGACATGGCCGCCAAAGGCATAGCGCATGGCGGACAGCAGCTTGTCGGCGAATTCGGATTCGCCTTGCGAGGCGAACCGGTCGAACAGGGCCGAGGACAGAACCGGCGCCGGCACGCCGGTGTCGATCGCCGCCTTCAGCGTCCAGCGGCCTTCGCCGGAATCCGAAACCCGTCCGCCGAACTGCGTCAGCCCCGAATCGGCCTTCAATACGCCCGCCGTGAGGTCGAGCAGCCAGGAGCCGATGACGCTGCCATGCCGCCAGACCTCGGCTACCTCGGCGATATCGATGTCGAACTGGTAATATTGCGGGTTTTCCAATGGACTGGTTTCGGCGTCGGCCGTCCGCTGTCGCTTGCCGGCATTCGCCGACTTCAGGATGTTCATGCCCTCGGCATAGGCGGCCATGACGCCGTATTCGATGCCGTTGTGGACCATCTTGACGAAATGGCCGGCGCCGCTCGGTCCGCAGTGGAGATAGCCGAACGGGGCGGTTCCGGCATCCTTGCCGGGGGCGGGCATCCCGGCATCGGCGCCCGGCGCCAGGGTGGCGAAGACCGGGTCGAGATGCTGGACCGCGCTGTCGGGGCCGCCGATCATCAGGCAATAGCCGCGCTCAAGGCCCCAGACGCCGCCGCTGGTGCCGACATCGACATAGTTCAAGCCTTTCAATGCCAGGCGCGCGGCATGGTCGACAGCCTCGTGATAATAGGAATTGCCGCCGTCGACGATGATGTCGCCCGGCTCCATCAGGTCGGCCATCTGATCGACGATCCGGCTGGTGATCGCCGCCGGCAGCATCAGCCAGGCGCTGCGCGGCTCGGTCAGCTTGCCGACGAAATCCTCCATCGAAGCGGCTCCGATCGCGCCAGCCGTCACAAGGGCTTCAACGCTGGCCGGGTTGATGTCGTAGACCACGCATTCATGGCCATCGCGCAGCAGGCGCCGCACCATGTTGGCGCCCATCCTGCCCAGTCCCATCATTCCGATCTGCATGTTTTTCGTCCTGCTTCTTGAGGGATAGAAGATCTACTGGCTCTATTGTTGGAGCATGATCTTTTCCGAAAACCGGTTTCCACTTTTCGCTAACGCGGACCTTCGGTTCGGGATCATGCTCTAGTCCGGCTTGTCGATACCGACGGAAAAGTCGACATTCTCCCAACGGCCGGCATCGGGCCAGAAAAAAGTAAAGACGATCATATTGCCCGGCGGGACATCGGCAACGGGCAGGTCCATGAGATGGATGCCGAAGGCGTTCTCGATCGTCGCGGCGTCACGGATGGTTGCCCAATCGTCGGTGCTCCAATGGACCACCGCCCGGGCCAGCAGTTCGACGCGCAGCAGCTTGCCGGCGGGCATGGCGCGGAGCTTGTGATTGAAGCGCCATGTCCGGCGCGGCGCCACGGTCCTGTCCTCGATGTAGCGCTTCACGCCTTGCGGCGGCATGTCGAAGACGGCGCCGTCTTTGAGCGAGCGCAGCAGCTTGATATGCTCCGAATGCGCCCAGACCAGAGGCATGGCGCTGCCCGATGGTCCGCCGTGCCGCAGTTCGTGTTCGGCGATGTCGGGACCATCCCAGACCTGCTCCGGCAGCAGGCCGCCCGACCCGGCCGAATCCTCCAGGGTCTTTAACAGGCTCGCTGCCTTGTCCTTGCGGCCCGCCGCCAGTTCGTAATGGGCGCGCTCGCCGACCAGCAGCGGCCAGGGCCGGCCCTGGCCGGACCCGTCGAAGGGCGCGCCGTCGGCGTGCTCGCCATAGCCGTCGCTGGTATAGCGATGCCAGACGGGCCCCTGCGGCAGGTCGCAGCGCAGCCGCGCATCGATGACCCTGACCGTGTCGACGATGCGCGGATCGTCGGCGGCCCTGAGGCCGAAGCGGACGAGCGCCAGCGCATCCGGGCTGACGATCGCCTCGGCCGGCCGGTCGCTATCGCCCGGCGGCCGGTTCTTGATCGGCACATAGCCGTCCTTCGGCGACGCCGCGCCGGCGGTGTCGGCCGG
Source organism: Mesorhizobium sp. WSM4847 (assembly GCF_055811335.1). Lineage (NCBI taxonomy): Bacteria > Pseudomonadati > Pseudomonadota > Alphaproteobacteria > Hyphomicrobiales > Phyllobacteriaceae > Mesorhizobium > Mesorhizobium sp. WSM4847. The sequence goes on from NZ_JBVVPY010000003.1 coordinate 181,495, forward strand.
CGCGATGCGGACGTAATAGCCCTCGACGCCGACCTCTTCGCCGAGTGGAGTGCCGGTGACATAGGTCCAGCGCTCGATCTGGTCGTTCCAGACATCGGCGGTTTCCCGCAGATAATTTGCCGGCTCTGCTTTGCCGCAAGTTTCGAACAGGTCGGCCGCGGCCAGCAGGGCGGCGATCTCGACGGCCAGCGTGAACGGGCTGTAGCCGGCATCCTCTTCCCAGCGGTCTTCGCCGGTGACCGGACCGTTGCGCACGACGTAGGAAGCGGCGCGCTCGACCATCGGCATGAAGGAGCGCAACGCGGCGTCTGCCAGATGCCCAGCCCGGCGCAGCGCGTCTGCGAGCAGCAGCGGAAACGCGCATTCGTCCATCTGGATGCCCGGCCAATAGGCTGATCCGTCGAGCCAGGCGTTCTGCGGCCAATGCCCATCCGGCTGCTGGATCGAGCGGAGATAGGCGAGGATCTCAAGCGCTTGCGCCGGATCGCCGGCGGCGAGGAAACCGCCCGCGGTTTCGACCAGGTCGCGCGGCCAGACCAGATGATAGCCGCCTATATCGTCGTCGCCCTTGCTGAAGCCCCACGGGATCGACAGGCTGGCGACGGCCGCTCCGGTGGATGAGCGATGCGTTGCCAGAACTGCCGTGCTGACACGATACGTGTTGATCCCCGCACCACGCCGGTCCAGCGGCAGCAAGCCAGCCTGCCATTTGCGCCATTTTTCGATAAAGGATTTGGCCGCGGGCGCAAAGCCTCGCTTCAGGCTGGCCGAGGCATTTTCCGCCGCCTCTTGCGGCGTCGTTCCGAAACCCAGCGCCAGCAACGCCGTCGGGTTCGCAGCCGAAAAGCCGATCTCGCCGGTCAGCGCGACATTGCCGTCCTCGGCCCTGCGGCAAGCCGGGTCGAGTCGGCCGTCACGACGGAGCTGCTGCCAGCCGTCGGAGACACCGACATAGCCGGCCGAGCATGCTCCCCAGGGCAGCGACGAGGCGAGCGCCAGGCAAACGCCACGTCCCGATGCAAACAGGACAGGCCTTCCCTCGTGGTCGCCGACCCAGGCGGTGTTGGCCATGCCGGCGTTGACCAGATGCGGCGCCAGCAGCGCGTAGACGCGGTGGTCGGCGTATGTGCCGCTCAGCGGCGTGAAGCTGATTTCCTGCAGCAAAACAGGATGTTCCGGATCCGTAACGATGCGCTTTTCGATCCGGTAGGTGGCGGCGGTGTTGACCAGCCTGTAGGCGGGCACCCCATCCTCGAACGGCTCGAGGCTGTGCACGGCATCGCGCTTTTCTTCCGAGAAATAGAAGCCGGGGCCGGTGACGACCAGTCCCATGTCTCGGGTGCAGGCGCTGTCGAGGCGGGGATAATAGACCTCGTTGAGGATGCCGTGGCTGATCGTGAACCAGACAGGACAGGCCGGCGAAAGCGCGGTTCCGACGCCGCTCTTGGCGCTCGACGTCCAGCGCGCCGGAATTCCGGGTGCACCCGGCGCAAAAGTCGGCGTCGCTACCATCTTGATTTTGGTCTCCTGCCCCATCCCTAGACCAGGAGCCGAAGCCTTTTCAATCATTGCACCGCAAGTTGATCGTCAAACCGTCATCGATCGCTGTTGACAAGCGCGTCCATCTAAATTTGTCTGACAATATTGAAACGAGGGTCGTCATAACAGCCGCCAGCAGCCAACAACGACCAGCAATCCATGGGAGGATAACAGATGAAGAAGATACTCGTCCTGAGTGCCCTTGCGGCGATGCTCGCGTCAGGCGCAGCACTGGCCGACACCAGCGACAAGAAGATCGCCTTTTCCAACAATTATGCCGGCAATTCGTGGCGGCAGGCGATGCTCGACAGCTATGCCATCGTCACCAAGAAGGCGGTCGCCGACGGGGTGGTCGCCGCCGCGGACATCTTCACGACGGCCGACAAGGAAGTGCCGACCCAGGCTGCCCAGGTTCAGAACCTGATCCTGCAAGGCTATGACGCCATCGTCATCAACGCCGCCTCGCCGGACGCGCTCAACGGCGCCGTCAAGCAGGCCTGCGATGCCGGCATCGTCGTCGTCTCCTTCGACGGCATCGTCACCGAGCCCTGCGCCTACCGCGTCGTCGTCGACTTCAAGGACATGGGCAGGCAGGAAGTCGAGCAGATGGCCAAGTTCCATCCCGAGGGCGGCAATCTGCTGGAAATCCGCGGCCTTGCCGGCACGTCGATCGACGACGCCATCCACGCCGGGATTCTGGAGGGCGTCGCCGCCCATCCCGAGTTCAAGATCGTCGGTTCGGTGACCGGCGACTGGGACCAGACCACAGCGCAGAAGGCGGTCGCGACGATCCTGCCGTCGCTGCCGGAAATCGTCGGCGTCGTCGATCAGGGCGGCGACGGCTATGGCGCGGCACAAGCCTTCGCCGCCGCCGGCAAACCGCGCCCGACCATCATTATGGGCAACCGCCAGGACGAATTGCAGTGGTGGAAGGAACAGAAGGACAAGGATGGCTACCAGACCTGGTCGGCGTCGATTGCGCCGGGCGTGTCGTCGCTGGCCTTCTGGGTGGCGCAGCAGGTGCTCGACGGCCGCACCGATGTGCCGCATGACCTGTTGGTGCCATACCTCGCCTTCACCCAGGACAATTTCGAGGCCGAGCTGCCGAACATCCCCAAGGGCGGCGTCGCCAGCCACGAATACACGCAGGAAGACGCCATCGCGGCGATCAAAGCCAACATCAAGTGAGCGTGGCACATCCAATGCCGCGCGCGTCGTCTTCCGGATTTCACTAGGGATGCCCGAGGCCGGTGTAGACATCATCAGACTGGACGGAGCCGAAAAACATTTCGGCGCCGCCACTGTCGACATCATCAGGCTGGACGGAGCCGAAAAACATTTCGGCGCCGTCCGGGCGCTCGCCGGGGTGGATTTCCACGTCGGCGCCGGCGAATGCGTCGGTCTCGTCGGCCACAATGGCGCGGGCAAGTCGACGCTCATGCATATGGTGGCGGGCACGCTCGTGCCCGACAGCGGTCGGATCGCGGTGCGTGGCGGCATCGAGGACAATTATTCGGTGCCGCGCGCCCAACAACTCGGCATACGCTGCGTATTCCAGGAACTGTCGCTGTGCCCGAACCTCAGCGTTGCCGAGAACACCCGAATCAACCACCCGGCGCTGCGCGGCCTCGGCTGGCGGCGCAAGGCGGCCGATCTGATCGCCGCCAAGCTCGACGAGATATTTCCGGGCCACAGCATCTCCGCCGCCGATATCGCCAGCGACCTTTCCATCGGCAGGCGGCAGATGGTCGAGGTGGCGCGCGCCTTCACGGTGACGCAGGATCCGCTCGAATTGGTCATCCTCGACGAGCCGACATCCTCGCTCGACGCGCACACGGCCGGCCAGTTGCTGGGTTTCGTCCGGCGCTTTGTCGCCGGGGGCAAGAGCTGCATTCTGATCTCGCATGTTCTGGGCGAGGTGCTCGGGAATGCCGACCGCATCGTGGTGATGCGCGACGGCAAGGTCGTCGCGTCGGATGCGGCTAAGGCTTTCGATCGCGGCAGGCTGGTGACGACCATGGGCGGAGCGGCAGCGCGTGAGAAGATCGCGGCCGAAATCGCGACCCAAAAGCCGGAGACCGGCCCGTTGCGGGTCCGGGCCCGCCCAGCGCGGCAACAGGACGGCAACGAACTTGTGGCGCATGCCGGCGAGATCATCGGCCTTGCCGGGCTTGCCGGTCATGGCCAAACCGATCTGCTGCTGGCGATTTTCGCAGCCGCGGCGCGCACCAAAACCGGCATCGAGGTCACCGCGCCGGTGGCGCTGGTGGCCGGCGACCGCCAGTCTGACGGGATCTTTCCGCAATGGTCGATTGCGCAAAACATCGGCATCCGCTCGCTGGCGCGATTGCGCAACGGCCTGCTGATCTCGCCGCGGCGCGAAGCCGAGCTCGCCGACTTCTGGCAAAAGAAAATCGGCATCCGCACCCCCGACATGAACAACAACATCTTCTCGCTGTCCGGCGGCAACCAGCAGAAGGCCCTGTTTGCCCGGGCGCTCGGTTCCGACGCCAAGATCGTGCTGATGGACGACCCGATGCGCGGCGTCGACATCGGCACCAAGCTCGAGGTCTACGACCTTGTGCGCGAAGAGGCTGGCCGCGGCCGTACCTTCCTCTGGTACACCACGGAAACCGAAGAGCTCGACAATTGCCACCACGTCTATGTCTTCAAGAACGGCCGGATCGTCGCCAAGCTTGGTCGCGACGAGCTGACCGAGGAAAAGATCATCCAGTCCTCGTTCGGCGATGCGGCTTGAGATGACGGCAGCACCCGTCGAGAGCGGTCCCAAGAGTTCTTCCGAGCGAAGCGCGCTGGCGCGGGCGCGCCTGCTGCGCGGGCTGCTGCCTGCGATGTCGCTGGTGCTGGTGCTGCTGGCGATCGCCTGGCTCAACCCGCGCGCCATCAGCTATTTCGGCTTCAGCCTGATGCTCAACCTGGCAATCCCGATCGCATTGGCGACGATCGCGCAGATGTTCGTCATTGCCGGCAACGAGCTGGACCTGTCGATCGGCACCTTCGTCGGTTTCGTCGGCTGCGTCACGGCGACATGGCTGAAGGAGGCGCCGCTGGTCGGTGTCTTGATCCTCCTCGGGTCGATCGGCGTCTATGCGCTGCTCGGCGCGCTGATCCATCTGCGCAACCTGCCTTCAATCGTGGTGACGCTCGGCATGAGTTTTGTCTGGCAGGGCCTCGCCATCCTCATCCTGCCGAAGCCCGGCGGCAAAGCACCGGACTGGCTGCTGTCGCTTATGGCCTTCAAACCGCCCTTCGTTCCGTTCCCGATCATTGCGGCGCTGCTGATCGCGGCGGTCGTTCATTTCGGGTTGATGCGCACCTCGTATGGCGTCATCCTGCGCGGATCGGGCGGCAATGCCGCGGCCCTCAGCCGTGCCGGCTGGTCGCTGCTCAAGACCAAGATCGTGCTGTTCGCGTTGACCGGTCTGTTCGGCGTTTTGTCCGGCATGGCCCTGATCGGCATCACCACCTCGGCCGATGCCAATATTGGCAATGGCTACACGCTGCTTTCGATTGCCGGCGTCATCCTCGGCGGCGGCGAATTTGTCGGCGGCCGGGTATCGCCGATCGGCGCGGTAATCGGCGCGCTGACGCTGGCGCTCGCCGCCTCGCCGCTGCTGACCTTCATGCACATCCCGCCCGATTGGCAGGTGGCCGCCAACGGCGCCATCCTCATCATCGTGCTGGCGGCCCGGGTGCTGATCAGCCGCAGGGAGAGGTGAGGGGATGGCATCGTTGCGATTGCTGCTCGCAAAACCCTGGATATGGTCCTTCATCGGTGCGCTGCTGGTGTGGCTGGCGACGATCACCTTCACCGGCGGATATGGCGGCGGCGGCATGATCACGGCGGCACTTTCGCTCGCCGTCTTCACCGTCATCGTCGGTGTCGGCCAGATGTTCGTGATCACGCTCGGTCCCGGCAATGTCGACCTGTCGCTGCCCGCCAATATCGGCCTCGCCAGCGCCGTCGCCATGAAGGTGATGGACGGCAATGATTCAATGATCGCGGTCGGGCTGCTGGCGGCGCTGGCCTGCGGCATGGCGATCGGCGCCGCCAATTATCTGTTGATCTGGGCGCTGCGCATTCCACCGATCATCGCCACACTGTCGGCGAGCTTCATCATCCAGTCGATCGACATCAGCTATGGCCGCGGCTTGCAGATCAAGCCGCCGCCGGGCTTTGCCAGTTTCACCAACTGGCAGATTCTTGGCATTCCGGTGCTGGCGATCCTCACCGTGCTGTTCTCCATCGGCGCTGCGATCGCGCTGCAGCGCATGATCTATGGCCGTTCGGTGCTGGCGATCGGCCAGAACATCCGCGCGGCGTGGCTGGCCGGCGTCAATGTCGGCCGCATCCGCTTTCTTACCTACACGCTGTCGGGCGCGCTCGGCGGCCTCGACGGGGCGCTGCTCGCCGGCTATTTCCGCGGCGCCAATGTCGATATCGGCAATGAGTACCTGCTGGCCTCGATCGCCGTCGTCGTCATCGGCGGCACGTCGGTAGCCGGCGGCAAGGCCAATGTGCCGGGTGTATGGGGCGCGGCCCTGTTCCTGGTGCTGCTTTTGACCATGCTCAACACGTTCGGCGTCAGCGCCGGCGTCCGTCTGTTGCTGACCGGGCTGATCATCGTCGGCGTCATCACTGCCGCTGGCGGGCAGAAAGCGCTGCGCTAGCAAGCGGCGGCGCTTGGCGGCGCTGACCCTGTGTCATCTCATACGTGCTTGCGGCCGCCGGATTCGCGGAACCAGCTGTCGGGATAGGGATACCACCAGCCCTGGATCGCCGGTTTGTGGTCGATGATCACCATCTTCGAACGGCGGAAGGCATCGAGCCCCTGGCGTCCCAGTTCGCGGCCAAGGCCCGACGCCTTCCAGCCACCGAACGGTAGCGCGTCATTGTCGATCAGCGGATTGTTGACCCAGACCATCCCTGCCTCAAGCCGCTCCGCAGCCTCATGCGCCTCGGCGAGATCGGTGGTGAACACCGAGGCGCCGAGCCCGAACGGGCTGTCATTGGCAAGCTCTATCGCCTCGTCGAAATCCTTGACCCGGCAGATCGCGGCGACTGGTCCGAAACATTCTTCGCGCACGATTGCCATGTCGGGGGTGACGCCGGTCAGGATCGTCGGCTCGTAGAACCAGCCGACATTGTGCGCCGGCGGGATACGCCCGCCGGTGATCGCCCTGGCACCGCTGCGCACGGCATCGTCGACCAGCCGCATGACTTTCGCCCGCGCCGCCTCGCTGACCAGCGGTCCGATCTCGGTCTTGTCGAGACCGTTGCCGATGCGTAGCGCCCGTGTCTTCTGCGCAAACAGCTCGACAAAGCGGTCGTGAACGGCATCGACGACGAAAAAGCGTTCGGCCGAGGTGCAGACCTGGCCGGTGAGATGGAACGCTGCGGTGACGCTGCCGGCGGCCGCCACGTCGAGCGGGGCGTGTCGGCTGATGATCAGCGGATCGCTGCCGCCGGCCTCGATGACGCATGGCTTCATGCGCTCGGCGCAAGCGACGGCGACTGCCTTGCCGGCGGCGACCGAACCGGTGAAGGCAACCGCATGGGTGCGGTCGGAGGCGATCAAAGCCTGCGCCGTGGCCGCCGCGCCGGGCAGGCAGGAAACCAGGCCCTCCGGCAGGGAGCGGAACACGGTCATGTAATCCAGCGTCGACAATGTCGTCGCTTCGGCCGGCTTGATCACACAGGCATTGCCGGCGGCAAGCGAGGCGGCAACGGTCCAGCACATCAACAGGATCGGGAAATTGTAGGGCATGATGTGCACCGACGTGCCGTAGGGCTCGTAGCGCGCATACTGGAACGATCCGGCCTGCGTCGTGCCGGCGATCTTGCCGGCATCGTCACGCGCCATCTCGGCGTAGTAGCGGAAGATCGGCGCGCAATTGGCGATCTCGCCGATTGCTTCCGGATAGGGCTTGCCCATCTCGCGCACCATCAGCTCGGCGCAGCGCGTGAAGTCGGCCGCCTCGATGGCGTTGGCGACTGCATGCAGATGCCCGGCGCGGCTCTTGGCGTCGAGCTTTTTCCAGGCAGCTTGCGCCCTGGCCGCAGCGGTGAGCACGGCGTCGATCTCGCCGTCGGTTGCAGCCGCGATGGCGCCGACGGTTTCCAGCGTCGCCGGATCGATCACCGGTTTTGCCGCGCCGGTCATCGGCCGATAATCCGGATTGACGAAGAAGGCCGGCCGGTCAGGTGAGAAGTCCATGGTCGTCCTTTCAAGTCGCTCAGCGGATCATGTAGACCTTCTTGATGGTCTCGTGGACGGTGCAGACGCCCTTCCAGTCCTGCGGAAAGAACGCCGCGGTGTCGGGTTCGATCTCGATCACCTCGCCGCATTCGTGGACATAGGTGCAGCGGCCCTCTAGGAAATGGCAGAATTCGTCGCGGGTGACGTGGCAGTGCCATTTGCCTGGGGTGCAGACCCACAGCCCGCATTCGGAGCGGCCTTCCGGCCCCTTGTGCAGCAATTTGCCGGAGGTACGGGAGTCGCCCTCGATCATCGTGGGGATGACGCCCCAGTCGACGAGGTCGGTGAGGGCAAGCGGCGATTTCATGATCGGTGTCAGCATGTCGTGAAGCTCCAGTGGCTGGCTTCAGGCCAGCATGTAAATGTTGCGGATGGTCTCGTGGACGGTGCATTCGCCGGTCCAGCCGGCCGGGAACATGACCACCGTGGCAGCGGAGACTTCTATCACCTCGCCGTTGTCAGATCGGTAGGTCGCGCGGCCGGCAACGAAATGGCACAGTTCGTCGCGCGGGATCGCCAGCCGCCAGCGGCCGGGCGTGCAGACCCAGATGCCGGATTCCGGCTGGTTGTTCGGCCCCTTGTGGACGAGCCTGCCGGTGGAGTGCGAAGCACCTTCCAGCGCATTGGGCTGTGCGCCCCAGTCGACGAGGTCGGTGCGGGTCGAGGCTTGGTGGAGATGTGGCACAGAGGAGGTCATGTGGGTGCTCCGCCGGCGCGATGCATGACTCCGCGATCGTCTCGCTCTACGGCGCCCCCCTCTGTCCTGCCGGACATCTCCCCCACGAGGGGGGAGATTGGCAGCTCTGGCGGCGGCACTCTTCTTGCGACATTTGTGATTGGCGAAATCAGTGATGACGGCCAATCTCCCCCCAAGTGGGGGAGATGTCCGGTAGGACAGAGGAGGGCGCGAAGGAACGCCATACCCATCCGCCCGGTCACAGCAGCTCCTCCAGCAGCCCGGCCGCCTTCTCCGGGCCGTTCTGCGATTGCATCTGGGCCGACGTCTTCGCCAGCTTGACCTTGATTGCCGGGTCGGTCAGGCAGGTTTCGATCTTGGCGATTAGCTCGGCGTCGCTCCAGTCGTAGCGCGGCATGCCGAAGCCGTGGCCGGTTTCCTCGACCCGCGTCGCGTTGTCGTGGCCATCCCAGACATAGGGCATGATGATCGCCGGCTTGCCGAAGTAGAGACACTCGGTGAACGAGTTGTTGCCGCCATGGTGGATAACCGCGTCGACCTGCGGGATCACCGAGGGCTGCGGAAACCAGCTCTCGACGATGACATTGCCGGGCACTTGCGCGTATTGGTCCTTGTAGCCGCCGACATTGACCAGCGCCCGGTAGCGAGTCTCGGCCAGCGTCGCGATGATGCGCTTCAAGAGATCGACATCGCCGGCGCCAAGGCTGCCGAACGAGACGTAGAGCAGCGGCCCGTCATTATTCTCAGCAAAGGTCGGCACGGTGTAGGGCTTCTCCTGCCGCACGCACCCTTCCAGATACTGGAATTTTGCCGGGTCGAGCGGATGGCGGCGCTTGAACTTTGCCGCCTCGGGATAAAGCAACAGGTTGAGGTAAGGCGAGGCCTCGAAGAATTGGCCGATCGGATACGGCGCTTCGTTGTTGGCTTTCAAAAACGTATTGAAGTCGTCATGGATCGGCTTGATTACCGCGTTGAGATGGTCGCGGTAGCGCTGATGGCAGGCGTGGTCGTTCTCGCCGCAGCCGGACAGATGCGGAGGGATGTCCTCGTCCTCGATCTCGTTTTCCGAGCAGGAGATGACGCGCACCCATGGCTTGCCATACTGCTTGATCGCCGGGAACAGGATGACGTTGTCGACGCAGATGACGTCGGGCTTGATCGTCGCAAGCACGCCGGGCAGGTCCTTCTCAGCCCATTTGGCGCTGTCGACGATCGCCGTCCAGCAGTCCTTCACGTAATTGTCGACCTGGTCGTAGGGCGATTTGCGAAAATTCGGGATGTGGCCGTTGATGAAGTCTGCCCAGAACTTGGCCATCTGCTCGGGCGGCATCGGCTCGGACAGGTTCACCGGATGCGCCTCGAAGCCGTAGCCCTTGTAGACGTCGACGAAGCCGGGGTCCGACAGGAACACCGCTCTGTGGCCGCGCGCCTCGACCGCCTGGGCGATACCGACGGAGTTGAGCGCCGGGCCGTAGGCCGCTTCCGGAAAAAACGCGATGGTCTTCTGCGCCATGAAAGTTCTCCTTCAATCAATCTGCGAAAATTCTGACGTCGGCGGCATCCCAGCCGAGTTCGACCGCATCGCCCGACGCGACCGGGCGGCGGTCGGCGGCGTCGGCGGTGACGCGCACCAGGAACGGTTTTTGTGACAGAGCGGTGCGGACATGCAGCTGCAGGTCCAGCCCGTGATAGGCGAGCGCCTCGACGATGCCGGCAACACGGTTGGCCGTCTCTGGCGGCGGGAACAGCCGGATGCGCTCGGGCCGCACCGAAGCGACCGCCGCAGCGCCGGGCGAAAGTATTTCGGGAACCATGCCTGATATCCGCGCACCATTGGCTGCCAGCACGCCATCGTTGGCGGCTTTGCCCGGCACGAAATTCATGACGCCAATGAAGTCGGCGACGAAACGGTCGGCCGGATGTTCGTAGACCGTATGCGGCGTGTCGCATTGCAGCAGCTCGCCGTCCCTCAGCACCGCCATGCGGTCGGCCATAACGAGCGATTCCTCCTGGTCATGGGTGACGATGACGAAGGTGATGCCGACTTCGTGCTGCAGCCGCTTCAGCTCCAGTTGCATGGCGCCGCGCAATTTCTTGTCGAGCGCACCGAGCGGCTCGTCGAGCAGCAGCAGCCGCGGCCGCTTGACCAGCGCCCGGGCAAGCGCGACGCGCTGCTTCTGGCCGCCCGACAATTGCTCCGGCTTGCGGTCGGCGAAGGCGACAAGCTCGGTCGTCGCCAGGATGGCGTCGACGCGGGAGCGGATTTCGTTTGCCGGCAAGCGCTCCATTTCAAGGCCGTAGGAAACATTGGCCCGGACGCTCATATGCGGAAACAGCGCGTAGGACTGGAACATCAGGTTGACCGGCCGCCTGTTGGGCGGGGTTTTGGCGATGTCGCGGCCGTCGAGCAGGATGCGCCCCTCATTGGGCGTCTCGAAACCGGCCAGCATGCGCAGCAGCGTGGTCTTGCCGCAGCCGGAAGGTCCGAGCAAGGCGAAGAACTCGTTCTCGCGGACATCGAGCGAGATGCCGTCGACGGCCGTCACCCGGCCGAAGTTCTTCGACACCTTGTCGATCGCCAGCAGCGTGCGGGGCTCGCTCATTGGCCGATGACTCCGCGGTTGAGCCGCTGCGATAGGGTCAGCGCGGTGATTGAGACCGCCATGACGATGGTCGCCAATGCATTGATCTCCGGCGTGATGCCGAAGCGGATCATCGAATAGATCTGCATCGGCAGCGTGGTCGAGGCGCGGCCGGCGCCGGCGGTGAAGAAGGCGATGATGAACTCGTCGACCGAAAGGGTGAAGGCGAGCAGCGCGCCGGCGACGACCGCAGGCAGGATGACCGGCAATGTCACCCGCCTGAAGGTGGTGAGCGCGGAAGCGCCGAGATCGGCGGAGGCCTCGACAATCGACCAGTCGAAGCTTTTTAGCCGCGCGCGCACCACCGAGCAGACGAAGGCGAGGTTGAAGACGACATGGGCGAGGATGATGGTGTGCAGGCCGAGCGTGAAATCGAGCATAGAAAAGAAGCTGAGCAGCGCCACCGCCAGCACGATGTCGGGAATGATCATCGGCGCAAAGATCAGCGCCTCGAGGCCGCTTCCGTACTGCCGGCGCATTTCGACGCCGATGGCCAGCAAGGTGCCGAGCAGCGTGGCGATGGCTGTCGAGACCAGCGCCACGATCAGCGTGTTGAGGGCGGCGGAAAGGATCGCGGCGTTTCCGGCGAGCGAGGCATACCATTTCAGCGAAAAGCCCGACCAGACGGTCGGCAGCCCGCCTTGGTTGAACGACAGCGCGACCAGTACGGCGATCGGAATGTAGAGGAAGGCGAAGACGAGCGTCAGCACGAGCCAGAGCGTACGCCGTGTGGCGGGCGAGCGCTCAGTCATCGGCGCCTCCTTTCGCTTCGGCGATACGGCCCGCGGCGCGATCGGCAGCCAGGGCCTGCGCCGTCAGCACCAAAAGCATGATGGCGATCAGCGCCATCGCCAGCGCTGCGCCGAACGGCCAGTCATTGGCGGTCAGGAACTGGTCGTAGACAAGATTGCCGATCATCTGGAAGCGGCCGCCGCCGAGCAGTGCCGGCGTGACGAAATTGCCGATCGACAGCACGAAGACGAAAACCGCCCCGGCGGCGATGCCCGGCACCGTCAGCGGCAGTATAATCCGGCGAAATGTGGTCATGGCCGAAGCGCCGAGATCGCGCGAGGCCTCGGCCAGCTCCGGATTGAGCCGAGACAGCGGCGCGTAGCAGGCGAGGATGACGAAAGGCAGGTAATTGTAGACCAGACCGGCGATGACGGCGCCTTCGGTATAGAGCATCGACGGCGGCTCGCCGGTATAGCCGAACCAGCGCAAGAGCTGGGTGATCAGGCCTTCGCGGTTGAGCAGCACGATCCATGCATAGGTGCGGATCAGGTAATTGGACCAGAAAGGCAAGACGGCGAAGAACAGGAACACCGGCTGCCACCGGCGCGGTGCTGCCGCGATCGCATAGGCGGCGGCATAGCCGATCACCACCGCGATCAGCGTTGCCGTGCCGGCGATGCGCGCCGAATTGAGGAAGATGCCGGCATAGAGCGGGTCGAGCACCAGCCCGAAATTCTCCAGCGTGAAGCTGTATTCGATGCCGCCATAAATGCCGCGCCGGAAGAAGGCGAGCGCCAGCACCAGCGCGCATGGCACCACCATCAAGGCGGTGAGCCAGGCCAGCGCCGGCGCCATCAGCAAGGAGGAGCGAGAAGGTGTGAACGATCTCATGTCGCACCCTCCTCTGGCCTTGAGGCCATCTCAAAGGCATCGAAATTGTGTTTGGACAAGCGCCCCCTCACCCGGATTGCCAACCGAATTGCGAAGGGAAATTCGGGGCAATCCGACCTCTCCCCGAGGGGAGAGGAGGTCGCCGACCTTGGCGTCAGCCTCTTCTCCCCAGCGGGGAGAAGGTGGCCGCGAAGCGGCCGGATGAGGGGGTGCTGCGCCGGAGATTGGCGAGCGGCTGCAATCCAGCCGATCTCCCCCCTTGAGGGGGAGATGGCCGGCAGGCCAGAGGGGGGCGTGAAGGAACGCAAGCCTGATTCCAGATGCCGAAACTACTGCGCCGCCTTGATCTCGCTGACGATCTTCGAATAGTCGCGCTGGGCGTCGCCGACGTCGCGCAACTGCTCGAACTTGACCAGTTCGGCCACAGGCATGTTCATATTTGGGAATTTGGCGAGGAAATCCGCCGGCAGGCTTTCCATAGCCGGCTTGTTCGGCACCTTGTAATCGATGTTCTGAGCCGCCCAGGCGTGGTTCTTGGCGTCCAGCATGAAGTTGATGAACTGGAAGGCGGCGTCCTTGTTGGCCGATGCCTTCATCACCACCATCGTATCGACCCACAGGTCCGAGCCTTCCTTGGGTATGGTGTATTTAATCTGCGGATTCTCGGCGATGCCATAGTTGCACCAGCCATCCCATGCCTGCACCATCAGCGCCTCGCCCGAAACCAGCTTCGAATAGAAGGTGGTGTCGTCATAGGCGAGCAAGGTCTTCTTGGCCGAGATCAGCAGGTCCTTGACCTCGGCGAGCTTGGCCGGATCGGTTTCGTTGACCGAATAGCCCTTGGCGAGCTGCCCGGCGGCAAGCAGCCAGCGGTCGGTCGCCAGCATCGTGGTCTTGCCCTTGAGCGCCTCGGACGGGGCGAGAAGATCGTTCCAGCTGGCCGGCTCGGTCTTCACCAGATCCGAGCGGTAGCAGAGGCCGGTGGTGCCCCAGGTGTAAGGCACGGAAAAATTGTTGCCGACATCGTGCGGCAGCTTGGCCGCCTCAGGATAGAGATTGGCGAGATTGGGGATCTTGGCGTGGTCGATCGTCTCGATCAGGCCGAGATTGTTCAGCACTTCTGCGAACGGCGAGGAAACGAAGACCACGTCATAGCCCTTGCCGCCCGAAGCAACGAGCTTGCCCATGATCTCCTCATTGGTGGCGTGAACGACGACCTCGCCGGAAACGCCGGTCGCTGCTTTGAAGGCGGCCATGACGTCCGGCGCCATGTAGCCGTCCCAGTTGGAAATGACGAGGTCGGCGGCGGCCGCCGGCGCCGACAGCGCCATAGCGAGGCCAAGCGCAATCGCGGAAGTTTTTAACGAACGGTGCCGCAGGGTGGTGGCGGTCATGACAGACTCCCATTCTGGTTGATCGTCGAATTCAATCAATCGTCGGACCAGCGCTTGCGACCATGCCGCCGCTTCGATCCTGTTCCCCGGTCTTTTTATTGCCGATTGAACCCACAGTACTATTGCGGAAAAAAGTACGTCAATCCATAATTTGGAAAATCGCCGCGAAATCCAGCCGATCGCGCCCGCAAGGGCAATTGGTAAAACCGCAGCGGTCGAGCCCGTTCACGAGAAACGCCATGCAAGCCGTTGCCAAACGCCCGCGCACCAATCATCTTGATCTCGCGCAGCGCATTCTCGATGTAGCCCGGCAGCGCGGCTTCGAGGCCGGCGCCCATCTCCCGGAACAGCAGATCGCCTCGCTCTGCAACGTCTCGCGGACCCCGGTGCGGGCCGCGCTGCGCCTGCTCACCGAAAAAGGCGTCGTGCGATGGGAAGCCGAATCCGGCTATCGGCTGGCCGTTGACCTCACCAAGCAGGCGACGCTTGCCACTGACCTGCCAAGCGCCGAGGAGGACGAACTCGCGGAGATGATCCTGCGCGATCGGTCGGCACGTCGGTTGGATCAGACTGTGACCATCGGCGCGTTGATGCGGCGCTACAGTGCCGAACGAAGGACAGTACTAAAAGCGCTAAAGAAACTGACAGACGAAAATCTTCTGGATCGCGCACCGGGACAGTCCTGGCTGTTCAGGCGAGCGCCAGACGATCCGGAGGCACAAGGGGAAAGCTATGAGTTCCGCCTGATGCTGGAACCCGCCGCCATTCTGGCGCCTGGCTTTCGGCTGGACGGGACCCGCGCGGCAGCGTTGCGCCAGGGCATGGAGGCGCTGCTGGCGCTGCCCGACGCCACATTCGATATCAGAGAGTTCCAGCGGCTGGACATCGACTTTCACGGCCTAATCGCCGGCGGCTCCAGCAACCGGTTCGTCGCCGACGCGCTGTCGGACCATCTCAGGCTGCGCCGGCTGCCGGGGACCTATGCCGGCGTCAACGTCTTCCGGCTGAAGCAATCGCTGCGCGAGCACCTGACCATACTCGACCAACTGGAAAGCCGGCAGTATGAGGTTGCAGCCGATCTGCTTCGCGTCCATCTGCGATTGTCCCGCAGCCAGCGACCGCAGGCGGCCAGTCGCGGCGCCCCCGCGTTGTTCGGCATGATCAGCCGGCCGGATTGACGAGGACCACGAGAACAGTGACGCGCAAAACCAGCCCGACTATCGCGTTGTTTCCCGAAGCGAGCTTCGGTGCCGCGCTCAATTGCGTCGGCATCGCGCAGGCCTTGCGCGCAAGGGGTGCGCGGCCGGTGTTTATCTGTCACGCCGGCTTTTCCGGCGTGTTCGCCGACTACGGGTTTCAGGAATACCAGTTGCCGACCGACGATCCGCTGACCGACAGCGAACGCCAGAGCTATTGGCAGGCCTTCGTGCGCCGGCATCTGCCGCATTTCAGGCTGAGCCCGATCGACCAGCTCGAAACCTACGTCGCCCCGACCTGGCAAGCGATCGTCGATACCGCGGTCAATGCCGAGGCGCCGCTGCGCAAATTGCTGACCCGGTTGAAGCCGGACGCCGTGGTGCTCGACAACGTCGTCATGTTTCCAGCACTTGCTGCCGCCGGTTGCCCATGGGTGCGCGTCGTCTCCTGCGCCGAGACCGAGCTGCCCGACGCCGATGTACCGCCCTATCTGTCCGGTCTCGCCGCCGACGACCCCGGTCGCGCGGTCTTCGAGGCGCGCTACCTGGCAGCCGTCGCTCCGGCACATGACCGGTTCAACCGGCTTCGGACCGACGCCGGCCTTGCGCCCTTGCCGGAGGGGCTTTTTCTCGAAGCTTCGCCCGATCTCAATCTGCTGCTGACCCCAACCATCGTGCGCAGGCAGCGCGCCGAGCCGCTCGACCCGGCCCGCTTCGTCTATCTCGAAGGCTGCGTCCGTTCGGAAGGGCCGTTCGACGTGCCGGTCTTTCCACGCAATGACGGGCCGCTGGTCTATCTCAGCTTCGGCAGCCTGGGCGCGATGGATGTCGGGCTGATCGAGCGCATGCTCGCCGTGTTCGACCGGCTTCCGGCCCGCTTCATCGTTAATGTCGGCGGTCTGCGCGACAGCTATCGCGCGGTTCCGGACAATGTCTATCTCGACGCCTGGTTTCCGCAACCGTCGGTTGTCGCCAAGTCCGATCTCTTCATCCATCACGGCGGCAACAACAGCTTTTGCGAAGCGCTGCGTTTCGGCGTGCCGTCGCTGATCATGCCCTATTGCTGGGACGGGCACGACAATGCGCAACGCGCCGAGGAAACCGGCGTCGGCCGCTACCTCAGCCGCGATGGCTGGAGCGACGACGAACTGGAACAGGCTATCCTTGGCCTAATGGCCGACGGCGAGATGCGCTTTCGCCTCAAGGAGAATGCGGCCACCATGGCGCGGGCGCCGGGAACTGACGCCGCCGCCGAAGCCATTCTCGCCCTCGCAAGGACGTGACCTGATGCTCAACACCACGACAACGGATGCACCGCAAATGACCCCGACGGACGATCCGAAGCGATGGCTGGAGCAGCAGGGGATCAGGGAAGTCGAGTGCCTGGTGCCGGACGTGAACGGCGTCTTGCGCGGCAAGGCGTTGCCAACGGCCAAGTTCCTGAAGTCGCTCGAAGACCGCGCGCTCTACCTGCCGAGCAGCGCCTTCCTGGTCTGCATAGACGGCCGCTATTCCGGTTCCAACGACGAGGGCTTCGCCTATCAGGATCCCGACATGCGGATGGTGCCGGATGTCGCGACGCTCTGCCTTGCGCCCGGCGCTGGAGCTGAAAAGGCCTATGTCTTCGCCGATGCGTTTCACATGGACGACCGGCCGTGGATGGCCTCGCCACGTCATGTGTTGAGGGCCGTGCTCGATCTCTATCACCAGCGCGGCTGGCGGGCAGTGGTGGCGCCGGAGCTCGAATTCTACCTGACCGCGCCCAATCCCGATCCCGATCGGCCGTTGATCGCGCCGGTCGGGCGCAATGGCCGCTCCGAAACCGTGCAGCACCCCTATGACATGGCGGCGCTGGAGGAATTCGAGCCGGTGATCCAGCGGCTCTACGACTATGCCGCAAAGGCCGGGCTGCCGCTCGATACGCTGATCCACGAGTCAGGCACCGCGCAGTTGGAGATCAATTTCCTGCATGGCGACGCGCTGCCGCTGGCCGACAAGGTGCTGCTGTTCAAGCGGATGACGCGCCGGGCCGCGCAGGATAATGGCATTCATGCGACCTTCATGGCCAAGCCGATCGCCGCACAAGCCGGCAGCTCCATGCATCTCCACATGTCGGTCATCGACGAGGCCGGGAATACGCTGTTCGCCGGGCGTGACGACGCCGACACCGAGATGTTCGGGCATTTCATCGGCGGCCTGCAGAAATACATTCCGGAGGTGATGCCGCTGTTTGCGCCGAACGTGAATTCGTTCCGCCGCATCCGGCCGAACCACAGCGCGCCCGCCAACATCGAGTGGTCGCATGACAATCGCTCCTGCGGCCTGCGCGTGCCGGCCGGCGGGCGGGCCGCACGGCGGGTGGAAAACCGGCTGCCCGGCGCCGATGCCAACCCCTATCTGGCGATGGCCGGCTCGCTGCTCTGCGGCTATCTCGGCGTCGAGGAAAAGCTCTCGCGTTCGCCCGAGGCATCGGGCAACGCCTATCGCAGCAAGAGCACGCTGCCGAAAACCATGGAGGAGGCGCTCGACCGTTTCGCCGCCTGCAGTCCGGTTCGGGACTTGCTCGGCGAGGATTTCGTCCAGACCTATTTGCGCGTCAAAAGCGTCGAGCTCGACCTGTTCCAGAGCGTCGTCACCAGCTGGGAACGCGACCACCTGCTGCTCAAGGTCTGATGATGGGCTTCAATTCCGGCCTGGACATCGGCAGATCCTACTATGTCGCGACCGCCAATCCAGCCCCTGATCATCCGGCGGCGCTGCAGGCCGACGTCGACGCCGATCTGGTGGTGGTCGGCGGCGGCTGCACCGGCTTGTCCGCAGCCCTTCATGCCGCCGAGCGCGGGCTGAAGGTGGTGCTCCTCGAAGGCGGCAAGATCGGCTGGGGGGCGTCGGGGCGCAATGGCGGCCAGATCATTCCCGGCCTGCGCAAGGGCGCCAAGGGCCTGGCCAAGCTTTATGGGCCCGAACGGGCGCGGGCGCTTTTCGATCTCGCCCTCGAGGCGCGCGGGCTGGTGCTCGACCTGATCGAGCGCCATGCCATCGATTGCGACCTCCGGCTCACCGGCCATCTGGCCGGTGCGATAAACGGCTCCGACCTGCGCGATCTCGAGGAAGAGGCCGAGTGCCTTGCCACAGTAATGAACTTTCATGAGGTCGAGATGCTGTCGGCGGCGCGGGCGCGTGAAATGGTGAACACGCCCTATCACGGCGCCATGTACGAGAAGCTCGGCGGCCATATGCATCCTCTGAACTACACGCTGGGTCTTGCTCGCGCCGCGGCAGCGGCAGGCGTCACCATCCACGAGAATTCGGTAGCGCTGCGGCTGGAGCGGAAACCTTCCATCCGGGTTTCCACGGCCAAGGGCTCGGTCCGGGCCAGACATGTTGTGTTGGCCGGCGACGCCCTGCTTCAGGGGCTCGAACCGCGCGTCAGCAGCCGCATCATGCCGGTCGGCAATTACATCATCGCCACCGAGCCGCTGGACGACACCAGCGACGTCATCCCAAGCAATGCCGCCGTTTCCGACACACGCTTCGTCGTCAACTACTACCGGCTGTCGGCGGACGGCCGCCTGCTGTTCGGCGGTGGCGAGCGCTACACGCCGTCGCCGCCCGCCGACATTGCCGGCTTCGTGCGGCCGCATATGGAAAAGACCTTTCCGCAATTGCGCGGCCGCCGCATCGAGCATGCCTGGGGCGGGCTGGTCTCGGTGACGACATCGCGCCTGCCGGACGTCGGCCACTATGGCGAGGTCTATTTTGCGCATGGCTATTCAGGCAAGGGCGTGATCCTGTCGACGCTGTCGGGAAAGCTGCTTGCCGAGGCGATCACCGGCGATCCGTCGCGGCTCGATCTGTTTTCGACGCTGAGGCCAATGCCGTTTCCCGGCGGTGCCGCCCTGCGCGGCCCGCTCTATGTGCTCGGCATGCTCTGGTACGCCATGCGCGATCGCATCAAGCATTGAGCAAGCAATCCACTGCCGCCGTGGTCTTGCGAGGAGGGCAGCCGGCTGCAGCTTCCCGACAAATTTGACCATGTGGACAAAGGTCGGACGCCGTTCCATAGTTCCCTCGCCTGATATCCAAAGAAACAGCCGGCTCGACACGGCGCCAATCAGAGGGGCATGCAATGGAAAACGGGAAGAGCAAAATCCAATCGAAACGCGGAGGGCTTTCGCGACGCGATTTGCTGGAACTCGGCGCGCTCGGCCTGGCGGCAACCATGCTGCCGGGCCAGGTCTTGGCGCAGGACAAGAAGCTGAAGGTGGCGGCGATCTTCGCCACGCCGACCGAGGAGCCATGGGTCCACCAGATCCATGTCGCCCTGCAGAGGGCCGAGAAGGAACTCAGCATCGAATACAAATGGTCGGAGAAGGTGCAGACGGCCGATTTCAGCCGTGTGATGCGCGAATATGCGCAAGGCGGCTATGAGCTGGTGCTGGGCGATGCGTTCGCTGCCGAACGCGAATCCCGCCGCACCGCCAAGCAGTTTCCGAAGGTCGCCTTCCTGTTCGGCTCCGGCGCCGGGCCGGCCGAGCCGAATTTCGCTGTCTTCGACAATTGGATCCACGAGCCCGCCTATCTCTCCGGCCTGATCGCCGGAAAGATGTCGAAATCAGGCACGATCGGCGCCGTTGCGGCGATGGGCATTCCGGAAGTGAACCGGCTGGTCAATGCCTTCTTTGCCGGCGCCCGCGAGGTCAATCCTGACATCAAGAGGAAGGTCGCATTCATCGGCTCTTTCTTCGACCCGCCAAAGGCCAAGGAAGCGGCTATCGCCCAGATCGACGCCGGCGTCGACGTGATCTATGCCGAACGTTTCGGCGTCATCGAAGCGGCAGTCGAGAGGAAGATCCTCGCCATCTCCAACATGTCCGACCAGTCCAACCTCGGCCCGGACACGGTGATCACCGGCCCGGTCTGGGACATGTATCCGACGGTCGAGCATGCGATCAAACTGGTCAAGGCCGGCGTCTTCACCGCGCAGGACTATGGCGATTTCTCGCGCATGGCCAAGGGCGGCTCCTTTCTGGCGCCCTACCACAAATTCGACAAGACGCTGCCCGCCGACGTCAAGGAGCTGGTCGAGAAGAAGAAGGCCGAAATCCTCGACGGCAATTTCCGTGTCGTCGTCGACGAGAACACGCCGGTTTCGGATTGAGCGGCGCAGCCCTCCCCCTTGAGGGGAGGGTGCCGAGCGAAGCGAGGCGGGTGGGGTGATCTCAGCTGCCTCGAGCTTTAGACCGATAAGGATGGAGCGCGTCACAGCGGACCCCACCCGGCCCTTCGGGCCACCCTCCCCTCGAGGGGGAGGGATATCAGCGCCATCTCCCACCAGGAGCACCCTCGCCTTTGCCCGCCCCTCTCATCGAAATGCGCGGCATCTCCAAGAGCTTCGGCGCCGTCATGGCGAACGAGGCCGTCGATCTTAGCGTCGCACCCGGCGAAATTCTCGGGCTGCTGGGTGAAAACGGCGCCGGCAAGACGACGCTGATGAACGTGCTGTTCGGCGCCTATGCCCCCGACGCCGGCGAGATCCTGGTTCAGGGCCGGCCGGTGACGATCAACAACTCGGCCGATGCGCTCGCCGCCGGCATCGGCATGGTGCACCAGCATTTTCATCTGGCGCCGCGGCTTTCGGTGCTGGAAAACCTGCTGATAGGCATTCCCGGCAAATCGGGCCGGATCGACCGCGCCGGCGGGCTGGCGCGACTGGCGGAGATCGGCCGCCAGCATGGCCTCACGCTCGATCCGGACCTTCCCGTCTCGGCGCTGTCGATCGGCGAGCAGCAGCGGCTCGAAATCGTCAAGGCGCTGTTTCGCGGTGCAAGGCTGCTGATCCTCGACGAGCCGACGGCGGTGCTGGCGCCGACAGAGGTCGACGGGCTGTTTTCGGCGCTGCGGTCGATGGCTGCCCAGGGTCTCGGCATCATCTTCATCTCGCACAAGCTCAACGAGGTCAGGGCGTTGACCCATCGCTGCGTCGTGCTGCGGCATGGCCGCGTGACCGGGCGCGTCGACGCACCTGCCAGCACGACATCCTCGGAGATGGCGCGGCTGATGTGCGGCCACGAGATCGTTCCGCCGGCCAGGGGACCGTCGACACCGGGTGCCGCGGTGCTGACCCTGGACGGCATCTCGACGTCGCGCCATTCCGGCATGGCGCTGCGCGATGTCTCGCTTTTGGTGCGCGCCGGCGAGATCCTCGGCATTGCCGGTGTCTCGGGCAACGGCCAGCGGGCGCTTGCCGAGGTGATCTCCGGCGTTCGCGCGCCCGATGCCGGCCGGATGACGATAGCCGGCAAAGCTGTCTCGCGGTTCTCGCCGCGCGAGGTGCAGGCGCTCGGTCTCGGGCGCATCCCGGAAGACCGGATGACGACGGGACTGGTCACCAACCTGCCGCTTGCCGATTCGATGGTGCTGCCGCGCATCGGCACCGGGGCGTTCAGCCGCAACGGTCTCCTCAGGCCCGATGCGATCCGCGCCTTCGCCGAAGAACAGATCAAGGCCTATGACATACGCTGCCCCGGGCCGATGACGCGGGCCGGAGCGCTGTCCGGCGGCAATCTGCAAAAGGCGCTGCTGGCGCGTGAGCTCGCCTTCGACCCCAAGGTGCTGATCGTGTCGCAGCCGACGCGCGGCCTCGACATTGGTGCGGCCCGATTCATCCACGAAAAGTTCCTCGACATGCGTGCCAGGGGCTGCGGCATCGTCGTCATCGGCGAAGACCTCGAAGAGCTGCTGATGCTCTGCGACCGCATCGCGGTGATGTATGAGGGGCGCATTGCCGGCACGTTGGACAGCGCCGACGCCACGATCGCGCGGCTCGGACTGATGATGACCGGAGCGGAGGGCCATAGTTGATGTTCCGCCTCGAAGCCCGCACCTCAACGCCCGCCTGGTTCAACCTGGCTCTGCCGTTGCTGGCCATCGGCGCGACATTGGTGCTGTGCAGCGGCCTCATTGCGCTGGCCGGTGCCGGGGTGATCGAGGCCTATGGCGTGATGTTCTCGGCGTCGCTGGGCGACAGCTACGCGATCACCGAAACGCTCGTGCGCGCAACACCGATGATCTTCACCGGGCTTGCCGTGGCGGTCGCCTTCCGCGCCAAATTCTGGAATATCGGCGCCGAGGGGCAGTTGCTTGCCGGTGCGGTGGCGAGCTGTGCCGTCGGCGCCATTCCGATGCCGGGGCCGCTTGCCATGCTGATGATGGCGCTCGCCGGCGCCGCCGCCGGTGCTGGGGTCGCCCTGATCCCGGCAACGCTGCGGGTGAAATTCAAAGTCGATGATGTCGTTAGTTCACTGCTGCTCAACTCGGTCATCTTCTACGCGTTGATGGCGCTGATCGAAGGCCCGTGGAAAGACAGTTTCAGCGGCTACCCGATCTCGCCGCCGATCGAGGATTCAGCCAATTTCCCGGTGCTGCTCGAAGGCACGCGGCTGCACCTCGGCGTCGTGGCGGCTTTCGTGGCCGCGCCGGTCATCTGGTTCCTGATCATGCGCACGACGCTCGGCTTCAGGATCAGGGTCATCGGCGAAAATCCCGAGGCCGCGCGCTATGGCGGCGTCCATGTCGAACGGGTGCTGATCTCGACGGCGCTGCTGTCCGGGGCGCTCGCCGGGCTTGCCGGCGTCAGCGAGGTCGGCGGCGTGCATTTCCAAGTGATGAGCGACATCTCGCCGGGCTATGGCTATTCCGGCATCGTCGTCGCCATGCTGGCGAGGCTCAATCCACTTGGCGTGATGCCGGCGGCGCTGTTCCTCGCCGCCGTGATGACCGGCGCCGAGGCGATGTCGCGGGCCACCGGCGTTCCGGCCTTCCTCAGCGACGTTATCCAGGGCACCGCGCTGCTCGCCATGCTGGTGGCGCTGCTGTTCACGGCCTATCGCATCCGCCGCGTCGGCGCCGCACGATGAGCGTCGTGCTCGAACAGATTTTTCAAGTCGGCTTCCTCGCCGCGATCATCCGCATCGCCACGCCTTTGGCTTTCGCGACGCTGGGCGAGATGTTCTCGGAGCGGGCCGGCGTGCTCAATCTCGGCATCGAAGGCATCATGCTGTTGTCGGCGATGACCGGCTTCACCGCGACCAGCCTCAGCGGCAGCCTGTGGCTCGGCGTGCTTGCGGCGGTGCTGACCGGTGCGCTGATGGGTGCCGTGCATACGCTGTTCACGGTGGCTCTCGGCCTCAGCCAGCATGTCTGCGGCATCGGCGTGACGCTGTTCTCGTCGGGCCTCGCCTATTTCCTTTACCGGCTGATCTTCGGCCAGCAATCGGTGCCGCCCAGCATCAAGAGTTTCGAAACGCTGCCGATCCCTGTTCTCTCCGACATCCCGGTGCTCGGACCAGCCGTGTTCAACCAGTTTTCGCTGGTCTACATGGCGATGGCAGCCGTTCCCCTTGCCGCCTTCGTGCTCTATCGGACTCCGTGGGGCCTGTCGGTGCGCATGGTCGGCGAAAATCCGCGCGCCGCCGATTCGGCCGGCGTCGGCGTCATCGCCACTCGCTTCCAGGCGGTGATCCTTGGCGGTGCCCTGATGGGGCTGGCCGGGGCTTTCCTGTCGATGGTGCAGTTCAACGCCTTCACCTTCGGCCTCGTCTCCGGGCGTGGCTGGGTGGCGATCGCGCTCGTCGTCTTCGGCCGCTGGGATCCCTGGCGTTCGGCAGGGGCCGCCCTGCTGTTCGCCTTCGTCGATGCCCTGCAACTGCGCATGCAGGCGAGCGGGCTCGGCCATATCCCCTATGAGGCGTTCCTGATGCTGCCCTTCATCTTCACCATCGTCGCCATGGCGGTGATGTCACGCAACGCCGTCGCGCCTTCGGCGCTCCTCAAGCCGTTCCGCCGCGAAGAACGCTGACAGGGCGGGGAAGGGAATTCTCAGCCACCGCTTAGCGCCCGCATCACATTCGGCAGCGCCGGCAGCGTCAGCAAAACCGTGCCGGCAAGCCAGATCGACGCGACGACGATGCTCCTGGGGCGCGCCGACCAGCGCTCATAGAGAGCGGCCGGCACGCCGGCGAGCATGATGGTCATCGTCGACAGGATCAGCGCACTTGCCATGTAGACGATCTGGCTCAGGGGAGGCGCCCAGCCCGGATACCAGATCGGATAGAACAGGAACACCATCAGCACCCACGGCGAAAAGATGCCGTTGACGATGGCGACCGCCATGACCGGGACAAGACCGTTTCTGTCCATTGCCTCAACCCCCCTGCGAAGCCATCGGCGCAATGCCGAAATTGATCAGAAAGACGAGGTAGAACACGCGCAAGGCCATAAGCCAGAGCACGCTGAAGACGATCACCACCGGCTGGGTCAGGATCGACGGGGTAATGCTCCGCACGGCCCGCAGGAACGGGTCCGTGACACTCTTGAAGAAGCGCCAGATGTAGTTGTCCCAGCTTTCGGGCACGAAGAGGCCGAGCAGGAGACGCCCCATCAGAGTGTACATCACCGCGGCAAGGATGAAATTCGGGATGTGGAAATACCAATAGGACCAGAAATCGTTCATGGGGGAGTTTCCAAGCAGCGGCGGCGCCGCGTTATGCCAGCGACGCCTCCAAAATGAAAGCGGGGTCCGTCACCGGACCCCGCCTTGAGCGCCGATCGCTATGCGCGATCAGGCAGTCTTTTCTTCCATCATCTGCTTGCCACGCGGCACACGCAGTTCCTCGATGAACTCCTGCATTGCCAAAGATGGTTCCCTGGTCAGCCTGGAGACAACGATCATGACCAGGAAGCCGACAGGCAGGCCGAACGCGGCTGCCGACAGGTTCTTGACGCCCCACCAGTTGGCGATGGTCTGGGCATGCTTGTCGAGTGCCGCCCATGCAGCGGCCTGAGCGTCCGGAGCAGCAGAAGCCCAAGCCGCCTTCAGCTCCGCATATTTTGCAACGGCGTCAGCCGGTGCCGCGGACAGGCCACTCCACGTCTCGTAAAATCCTACTGCGCCGTAGCGGGTGCCGAGCAAATAATAGAGGCAGATGCCAAAACCGGCGATCATGCCTGCGACAGCGCCGGCAGAGTTTGTGCGCTTCCACCAAACGCCGAGCACCAGCGCAGGGAACAGACCCGCGGCGGCAAGCGAGAATGCCCAAGACACCATGGCGAGGATGTCGCCCGGCTTGGTCGACGCCACGTAGGCGGCGGCGATGGCCACGAGCACGAGCAAAATACGCGACACCACCAGACGGCGGGCGGTCGGAGCATTCTGGTCGATCATCTTGTAGTAAATGTCGTGGCTGAGCGCGTTGGCGATGGCCAGCAGCAGGCCATCCGCAGTCGACAGCGCGGCGGCAAGTCCGCCGGCGGCGACGAGGCCCGAGATGACGTAGGGCATGCCGGCCATTTCCGGCGTGGCCAGCACGATCATGTCGGCGTTGAGGTTGATGTCGGCAAACGAAAGCGCTGTCACGCCCTTTTCGGCGCAGGCCGCTGCAATTGCTGCCGCGTCAGTGGCAGCCTTGCCGCAGATCTGTACGAGCGTGCCGTCCGCTGCCGCCCAGCGCATCATCCATCCGGCTTTCTCACCGATGTTCTCGGGCGTCAGGCCCGACGCCACCAGGTCGAGCATCGTCAACTTGGCGAACGCCGCATAGGCGGGCGCGGTGAAATAGAGGATGAAGATGAACAGCAGCGACCAGGCGACCGAGACCCGCGCTTCACGCACCGACGGGGTGGTGAAGTATCGCATCAGGATGTGCGGCAGGGATGCCGTTCCGACCATCAGGCAGAAAATAAGCAGGAAGTAGTTGAGCGCGTTGTAGCCGCCATGCACGAACGGCGTGATGTGATGCACCGCGATGCCCTGCGCCGTTTCAAGCGCGGTGATGCTTGCGAGTGCCTGTCCCTGCATCAATTGCGGGATCGGCACGCCGGTTTTCACGGTGGACATCCAGATGGCTGGGATCAGGTAGGCGATGATGAGCACGATGTACTGTGCGACCTGCGTCCAGGTGACGGCGCGCATGCCGCCCAGCATCGAGCAGACCAGGATGCCGGCGAGGCCGACATAGACTGCTACGTTGAAGTCGAGGCCGAGGAATCGTGCCGAGATGATGCCGGTCGCGTAGATCTGCGCCACCACATAAGTGAAAGAGCAGGAGAACAGCACGACCACGCCGATAAAGCGTGCCAGATTGCCGCCATAGCGCGCCGACAGGAAGTCTGGAACAGTATAGGCGCCGAATTTGCGCAGATAGGGCGCAACAAGGATGGCCACGAGCACGTAGCCACCGGTCCAGCCCAGCACGAAGGCGAGGCCGTCATAGCCGAGCAGATAGAGCGTGCCGGCCATGCCGACGAAGGATGCGCCTGACATCCAGTCAGCGCCGGTCGCCATGCCATTGTAGATCGCCGGGACCCTGCGCCCCGCCACGTAGTACTCGCCGACCTGCATGGTGCGGCTGAGAATGCCGATCACGGCATAGATTGTGATCGTGAACGCCACGAACAGATAGCCGATGATTCTGTTGGGGACGCCCATCGCGCTGATGATCGCCATCAGGATGATGAAAGCTATGAAGCCGCCGGTGTAGATGCCGTAGATGCGGCCGAGATTGGAGGTGAAGTCGCGTCCGCCTGCCGTAGTCGCTGTCGTGTTAGCCATTGAAGTTCCCCCGATCATTCTTCATGGACGCCATGCTCTTCGTCGATTGCGTTCTGGCGCCGTGCGAACCAGAACAGCATGACGACGAAGGCGATGAGCGAACCCTGAGCGGCCATGTAGAAGCCGAGCGGAAAGCCAAATATGACGATGGTGTTGAGCTGCTCCACGAACATGTGGATGACGTAACCGAAGAATACCCACAGACCCAGCATGGTAAACATGAGGCCCCTGGTCTTGTTCCAATAACTTACGCGGTCTGGCGTCGCCATAGCTTGAACCCTCCCTTGATTGGCAGCTTGCGAACCGTCTCGACCGCAAGGCGCCGTTTAAAGCTTGCCTCTTCCGCTGACGCGGAAGCCCTCCGGCATAGGTCGCGGCCAGGTATAGAATCAGCCGACCGTAACTTTGTATGAGTATCACTTCTTGTCGCGCCTGTTCATACGACTTTAGAATCGGTGAGAGGACTGGAGAATCGGTGGGAGGACTTGAATCGGTAAGAGGGCTGGCCGTGCGGCGTCGCGAGGGCTAAACGGTCAATATCGGTTGGAAACAAGACCGAAGGAGAGCGCCATGGGCCTGCTGAACAATTTGTTGCCCGAGTTCCTGCGCAAGCCGCAGCCGATCGTCAGCGTCGGCGAACTGGCTGACTTCATGGATTCTCGCGCCGCCTTCCTGGCCCAGAAAAGCATCGTCGAGTTCTGCCGCGTCAGGGCAGGAGTCTACTGGCAGAAGCTGTTCAGCGAGAAGGAGTTCCAGGCGGCGCTGAACCATTCACGCTGGCGCGCCTACCCTGCGTGTTACGCCATGATGGCGGAAATGGTGGAGGGTGCGCTGCGCGAACCCGCCGGCTTGCGCCAGCGGGGCCTGCCGGCCGCGCTGGAAAAAGTCGCCCTGGCAAGCTTCTCCAAATATGCCGTTCCGGCGGGCTCGCCCCCCACTTTCTGGGAGGACGCCGCCGAGCTCACCCGCCAGCGCCTCGCCGCCACCCAGATCGGCCCGCCGCGGCCGGTGCGCGAGATCCCCGAGCCGCTGGCGCGAACGGTTTTCGAGATGGTACCGATCCACCCCAATCTGCTGACCAACGATTACGACTATATCTTCAACTTCCTGAGAATGAATCTGCTGCGCGCGCATGAGGATTTCCTGGTGCAGGCCGACCGCAGCGCCCTCGTCGACCAACTGCTTGGCGCCGCGCGCAGCTGAGTTTGTTTACTGTCCGAGCGTCGCCGGCGATGCGAACAGCAGGTCCCGCACCAGGTCGGGTGCCGACTGAAGGCGCTTGATGAGGCTCTTGAGCTGTGCCTGCTGCTCGCGCGCCAGCGCATTGATCTCGACGCGGTTGGATACCGGTATACCGGCGTAGATGTCATGCGTCTGCTGAGCGAGCAGCAAGCCGACCAGCATGGCGTGGCCGGCCAGCATCGCCTTCATGTCGGGCTCGCCGCCAATATCCAGGGCGATCAGTTGCTCGAGCCGGGCACGGGTGCTCCGCTCGCGGATGCCTTGGCGAATTGCAAGCGTGCGTGCGGTCGCGACGATTGGAAAAAGGCCATGCTTCTTGATGTCCAGCCGGCCATTTTCAAGCTGAAAGCCGCCAAAGACAGTGAAGGGACTGCCGGTCGTCATCTGCTCGCCGAGCAGCTTCGCGAACACCGGCTCGGCGTGGGCACGGTCATAGGCATATTCGATGAACTGCGCGGCCAGTGCGGTGTCGCCATGCACCGGTCGCAGGTCGTAGACGATATCGACGTTGAGCAGGTCCTCAGGCCGCAGGCGGCGAACCCAATCCTCGACGCGCCGCTTCCAGGTGGAGAGGCTACCGCGGAATGCGGCATTCGAGGCCATTACCCCGCCTTTGCAATACGGCACGCCTGAGATGTCGAGCATGTCGGCGAGCCTGGCGCCGAGATTCTTGAACCAGCGATCTTCGGGCCCATCCGGCTCGCCATCTGCAAAGACGATTGCGTTGTCCTGGTCGGGGGCCATCAGGCTTTCGCCACGGCCGCCCGAGCCGAGCACAAGCACGGCGTAGGCGCAGGGCGGCGGGCCGTGACCTTCTATCTGCATCTGCTGTTCGGCAAGCACCGCGGCGCGGCGGGTAAGCGAGCAAAGTTCGTCGCTGATGATTTCCGCCACCACGCGCGGGTCGATTGCTTCGCCTATGAGCGATCGTACCACGCCCGGCAGCATCGACCAGCTGGCCGCCAGTTCGGCGGCATCCCTGGCATGTTCGATCGTGTCGTCGAGATCGATGGCAGCGGCGGCGCGAAGCCTCAGCAGGTCGCGCGCCGAAAGCACGCCGACCAGCATGCCGCCTTCGTCGCGGACGGCGAGGTGGCGGACCTTCAGCCGATCCATGCGGCCGATCGCCCGATAAGCGAAGGCGGCGGCGCGGATGCTTATCAGCGGTCGCGTCGCGATTTTTCCGACCGGCATGTCAAAAGCCCGCTCGGCGTCGGACGATATGCGGCGCAGCAGGTCACGCTCGGTAACGATGCCATACGCCTCAATCGCTTGATCCGGCGTTCCACGCTCGGACACGAGGACCGAGCTGATCTTGCGCTTGACCATGAGGTCGATGACCTGCCTTGTCGGTTTGGTCGACTTCACCACGACTGGCGGGCTGCTCATGAGGCTGCCGACGCGATGGCGATAGGCATAGGGATCAACCGGCTGAAACGCCGGAGCCTGGGGTCGCGACACCGGCTCGGCCCAGCCGGCGCGATGGCCGGCTTCGAGAGCGTCCGAAAGGGCAAGGCAGGCAACCTCGGCCTCTCCAAGTGTTCGGATGTTGCGTTTGCGCAACTCCGGAATCAACGCGGCAAAGATGTCTCCGGCCGCAATCGCATCGCCCAGAGCCGAATGCCGGCCGGTTATCTCCAGGCGAAGCCATCCGGCGATCGTTTCCAGCGAATGGTCTGCCAGATTGGGATTTGCTATGGTTGCAAGAAGCCGGACGCACAGCGCCCGAGGCTTTTTCCAGGGCAATCGGGCGCGTCGGCATTCGCGTTCCAATACCGCCAGGTCGAAGCCGATCGAATGGCCGACGAGGATGCGGTCGCCGACGAACTCCTGGAATTGTGCCCATGCATCCGGGAAGCTGCCGGCTCCGTCAACATCGGTATCGGTGATGCCATGGACGAGCGAAGCCTCGGACGGGATTGCTTCACCGGGATCGATGAGGAGATCGAGCTGAGTTTCCCGGACGACCTTGCCATGCGCGATGCCGATCGCGCCAATCTGGACCACGCGCGCCCTGGTGGCGTCGGGCCCGGTTGTTTCGGTGTCGACGGCGGCAGCCGCAATTGCTATCAGCGGTGTCGCGCCGCTCGGCGGCTTCAATTCCGTCTCCTTCGGCATAGCCGATAGCCTTCCTCTGCCGGATGTCTTGCCCAGACAATGCCTGTCCGAGGCAGCGCCTGTCGGTGCGGAAAGGTTCGATCCGGCTTGCCATGCAACATAGAGGGCGCCGGCCGGCCGCGTCGATGGCCGTATTTCAGGCTGTTGCGTTCGCAAAGTTGCGCTGGGGAGTCGCGCGCCTGCACGCCCATGCTGAATTCCCAGAGGTATACCCGTCCTGGCGGCACATTCGCCTTAAAGTGATTTGATACGGTCGCAGCGCTCGCACATTGTCGGCGAGCTTGCTGCCGAGGGCGCCGATGGATGAGATCAGGCGGGTTGCTGTGGGGTGCATCGGGCGCGCCGTCATGTTCGGCTCGCTTGCCATTGGCTGTGTCATGGTCGGATTCTCCTTCAACCCGGTGTCTGCATTTCGCTCCGGCGCGTTCCTCACGCTGACCATGGTTCTGGCGCTGATGTGGAAAGCCACGACCGCAGCCTTCAAAAATCCCAAGCACACCGAAGTCTGGCTCTACCTCGATGAGAAATCGCGCCCAGCCGATGCCTCGGCACGACGGGTGTTCGGCACCATCATGGGCGACGTTTATAGACTCTACGCCCGGATCGCGCTCGGCGTCGCGGTCGGGTTCTTCCTTGTGTCGCTCGTGCTGATGCTGTTCGGCCTGGAAGCTTACAGGCCGCCCGCCAACTAGGCGGCCGCTCCGCCCATCCCTGCCCGCCCGCACGACCGGGCGTTTTGCCATCGAGCCGATCGGCCTCGGAAAGTGCCGCGCTGCAGCAAACAAACCAAATTGTGCTCAGGTTGGAGAAAAACATTCTAAGGATCGCTGGAAAATAGCACTCGACAAAGTCTACTGATTTAATAGATTAACTGCCGAGACGGAGGTCGATATGTCCTATTTCCAGAACACCCACACTGCCCGCAAAGGCCAAAGTCTCGGTTCCGAGCAGACTTGGCGGCCGGCCTATGCGGGCGCCTTTGCCTATCTCGTCTTTGCCCTTGCGTTCGTGTTCACCGGGGCGGTCGTTCTGGGTTTTGTTCCCTGACTTTGGAGCCCGCGAGTCATCGGGCCTGACTAAAGGGATAGCTGTCTGCCGTTTCGCGATATCGGAGTTGAATGAACCGAGTCCCGGTGCGCTTTCGCGCGCTTGACCCCAACGTGATGGAGGAGATGGCAATGCCGTTCGAGTTCACGCATGTTCCCGGTAAAACTCACCCGGCCGACCCAACCGCGCCGTTTTTCTACGATTTCGCGGAAACCGCGACAAAGCTGTCGCTGATCGAGGACATCGGTTTCCAGAAAATCGTCGTCGACGATCCGGCCGGGCTGCTGACCAATATGGATATTGCCGCCCGGGCGCTGGACCGCACTTCTTCGCTCGAGATCGTTCTCACGCATTGGGCTGGTGTGATCGACCCGACGGTGGCGGCACGGCAATTGGCGGCCCTCGACGCGAAAAGCGGCGGTCGGCTGTCGCTCAGGATGCTCAGCGAGCCGCTGAACGACGACGATGCCGAAACACGCCCGGTCGGTCATACGGTTGTCTGGCAGCGCATCGATGAATATCTGGTGCTGCTGAAACGGTTGTGGTCGAACGACAGGCCGTTCGACCATGAAGGCGCCTTCTACAGCGTCAGCGGCGGCTATGTGCCGCGCAAGGGGCCGCGTAGCGCCGGGGTGAGCATCCGCATGGGCGGACGGTCCGGAACGGCGCTCAGGGTCGCCGGGCGGCATGCCGATGTCTTCGAGCTGACGCCGGGTTCGCTCGACGAGATCCGGCAACTGATGGAGCGGGTTCGCAATGCCGCCGCCGAACACGGTCGGGCCGGCAAGCTGCGTTTCGCGCTCCCCGTCCGGATCCGTTCGGAGGGCAACGCTTCCTGCCAGAAGGCGGTCGAATTTGTCGGGCCGCCGACACAAGTCGCGCTTTCCCTGCTTCCTTATGCTGCCCTGGGAATCGAGGAGTTCATGATCGTCGGTGTCGACAGGCCGGGCGGCATCGCGGCGGCGGGCCGCGAGGTGATCGCGCTGCTGCGCAATTCGCTGACGCGCCGCGAGGCCGATGTCCCTCAGCCCGGCGCGTTTGCGCCTCGCGTGATCCGCGAAGCACGCGCCGGCTGAGCGCGTGCTATGCGCTTTGTGGTCGCCAACCCGAAGCGCGTGGCCATTGCCGGCCTTTCCACATCAGCACCATGAAGTAAGGCCCGCCAACCAGGGCAGCAAGCAAACCCGCCGGAATCTGCCACGGGAAAATCAGCATCCGGCCGGCCCAGTCGGCCGAGACAAGCATCATCCCGCCAAGCATCGCGGAAGCGAAAAGCTGCGGCAACGCGCGTTGAAGACCGAGCATGCGGGCCAGGTGCGGCGCCATCAATCCGACGAAGCTCAGCGGCCCGATGACCAGCGTGGCTATTGTCGTCGGCACCGAGATAAGCACCAGGAGGACGACCCGCACGCGAAACAGGCCAAGCCCGAGCCCGCGCGAGGCGGCTTCTCCAAGCGGCAGGATTTCCAGCCAGCGGCTGGTGAGGGGCACGATGGCGAGCAGAGCAGTCGCCGTCACGGCAGCGATTGAGGCATCGGCGGCGGTGGCTCGGTAGGTGGAGCCGGACAGCCAGCCGATCAGCGTATCGAGCCGAGGATCGCCGCTGGCGAGCATCACCGCCGAGAATGCCGACGCCATCGTCGCCACGGCGACCCCGGAAAGCAGCAACCGATCAGGCGCGAGGGGCTGCCGGCGGGCGGTCGGCGAAACCATCGCCAGGCTGACCAGCGCCCCGACGAGACCGGCCGCGATCATCGCCGGACGGTTGACATCAGAAGTCGCGACGAAGAGCAGCAGTATGCCTAGCGAGGCGCCGCCTGAGATACCCAGCACCTCGGGCGCCGCCATCGGATTGCCGGTCATCCGCTGCATCAGCGTGCCGACCACGCCAAGCATCATGCCAGCGCAAACCGCGACGACGATGCGAGGCGCTCTGAGCGGCAGCAGGTCGGCAAGTTCGGCGGCCGAGGCCACGTGCCAGCCGGTCGCGCCTCGCCCGATGACAAGCGCGGCGCAGAGAAGAAGCGCCATCGCGACGAGCCCGAGCAGCAGACAGGGCCACCCGCTGCGCCTGCGCACGGAAGCCAGCATGGTGCCGTCCCGATCCGGGCTGGTGCGCAATTTCGGCAGGAGAAGAAACAGCAGCGGCGCACCGAGGAAAGCAGTCGCCACGCCTGCCGGGATTTCGGAGGTAAACGGCAGGACCTGCACCAGCCGGTCGGTCAGCCACAACAGCATGGCGCCCGCAAGCGGCGCCCAGATCATGCGCTGGCGCAGGGTCCGTGCGCCGGCGAGCCTGACCAGCGCCGGCGCCGCAAGCGCCACGAAGCTGATGACGCCGACGGCTGCGACCACCATGCTGCTCAGAGCGACGGCGACGGTCATCCCGGCCAGCCGTGTCATCGCGGGATTCGTTCCGAGGCTTTCGGCTCCCTCGTCGCTCAGGTCGAGAAGCCGCAGCGGCCGGAGCAGAAGGAAGGCGGCAAAGCCGGCCATCGCCAGCCATGGCGCGAACCCGAGCACTACGGCATCGCCGTTCTGGATCAGCGAACCGCTCTGCCAGATGAAGAGTTCCTCGGAATATTCGCGGTTGGCCGCCATCAGCAGGGCGCTCGCCGAACTGCATGTGAGGCTGACCACCAGGCCGGAAATGATGATCGCGACCGGCGAGAAACTCCGGCCCCGGGCCAGAGCCAAAACCGCCAGCGTCGACAGGGCGCCGCCGGCGAGCGCCATCCATTCGCGACCTTGCTCCAGCAGCCACGGCGCGTAGAGCGTGGCGATCGTCAGGGCGACGGTGGCGCCTGCATTGGTGCCGATGGTCGTCGGCTCGGCGAGCGGATTGCGCAGCAGCTGCTGGAGCAGCGCGCCGGTCAGGCCGAGCGCCGCGCCGGCCAGCAGGCTGATCGCCAGGCGCGGCAGGAAGGCATGCCGGTAAAGCAGCTGCCGCGGATCGGAAAAGTCGGTCGCCACGAGCGACTGCCACCACATTTCGGCGGGCAACAGGCGCAAAAGCCCGGCAGCGGTGAGATAGGCGGCGAGCACCGCCGGCAGGCCGACGAGGGCGACGAGCATCCCTGCCTTGAAACGAGCACGATGGCTGGCCGTGGACTGCATGATGGTCATGCCCGGGCCAAAAACGTCGCAAAACGGGCAGCGGCGGCCAGCCCGCCGAACGGCCATACCGGCGGGATTGTCCTGACGTTGCCGGCCTTGACACAGGGAAGGTTCGCCCAGAGGCTGCTCTGGTCGATCCTGATCTTCACATGCGGCGGGATCGGATCGAGGGTAATCACGCGGGCCTCGCCGATCGCAACCAGCTCTTCGATGCCCAGCATGGAAAAGCCCCAGCTATCGGTCGGCGCCGTCCAGGCGTTGGTGAGGCTCAACCTGGCGAGCACGTCCTGGAACAGACTGCCCTTGCCGTAGACACGGACGTGACGATCGTCGAACATGCTGACCACCGCGAGCGGCTGGTCTGCCCGCCCTGAAAACTGTGCCCTGATCTGGGCGATTGCCGCCGCCGTTTCCTGGACAAGGCGCAGCGCCTCAGCCTCGCGGCCGAGTTTTGAGCCAAGTTTCAGAGTCTCATTCTCGGCCTGGCGATAAGGCGCTTCGGTGCCATCGTAGAAGGGCACCGTATGCAGCGGCGCGATCCGCCTGAACGGAGCTTCGTCCAGCCCATAGCCATAGGCACCGGTGATAAGATCGGGCTTGAGTTCCAGGAGCAGTTCGAGATTGGGCTCGCCGCGCGAGCCGAGATCGAGGCAGCCGGCAGGAAGAGCCGGTCCCGCGACCCAGTCGCGGTAACCTTTGGTGTCGGCGACCGCCACCGGGCCGATCCCGAGCGAGATGACCATCTCGGCCGAGGTCCATTCGAGGCAGGCGATGCGCGGCGGCGGAGCGGCATGCGCCGGGTCGCCGCGCAGGCCTAGGCTCGTCGCGGCCAGGCCGGCCAGGCACCGGCGCCGCGTCAGTGGCGCCAATTGGGTCCGGGCCTGCACGCGCGGGTCACCATGTGTACTTCACCGAGCCGTTGATCCGGCGACCCTCGCCATAAAAGCAGCCGAAGCTTTCCGCGTAGCAGGAGGCGACATAGCGCTTGTCGAACAGATTGCTGACATTGAGGTTCAGCTCGGCGTTCCTCCATTCGTAGTGGAGTGCGGCATCGACAAGCGTGACTGCCGGCACTTTGAAAGTGTTGGCGTCGTCGCCGAAGGTCGAGCCGACATAGCGGATGCCGGCGCCGAGCCCGAAGCCTTCCAATTTGCCGCTGCCGACGGTGTAATTCGCCCACAGCGAGGCCGCATGCTCCGGCACGCCGAATGGGGTGTTGCTCTCATCGCTGATTGTCTCGCCACTATCGTCATCGACGGTGATCGAGGTGGCCTTGGTGATCTCGGTGTCGAGATAGGTATAGGCCGCCCGGAAATCGAAGCCTGAATCGAGGCTCGCAACAGCTTCCAGCTCGATGCCGCGCGACCTGATCTCGCCGGTCTGGAAGATATCGTTGGGCGCGCCAACACCGCCATAGCGCACGACATTCTGCCGGGCCAGGTCGAACGCCGAAATGGTGACGAAAGCGTTCCAGCCGACCGGCTGGTATTTCAGCCCGACCTCGTACTGCTTGCCGGTTTCGGGCACGAGCGGATTGCCGTTGCTGTCGGGGCCGGACACCGGCTGGAACGATTCGGAATAGCTGACATAAGGGGCAAGGCCGTTGTCGGCGAGATAAAGCAGACCGGCGCGGCTGGTGAAGGCGTCGTCCTTCTGGCGCGGACCGAAAGCGCCGGCCAGATTGTCGTGGACTTTCGCGTCGGCCCAGTCCTGGCGGCCGCCCAGCGTCAGCCGCCAGTTGCCCAGCTTGATCTGGTCCTGTGCGTAGAGGCCGACCTGCGATTGGGTGGTGTCGGTGTCGGTATAGGGTGTCATTTCGCCGACCGGGTAGCCATAGGCCGGGTCGAATATGTTGAATTCATCGTCGGTCATATCGTTGCTGGCGGCATAGTCGCGGTAGGTGTAGCGCTTGTAGTCGAGGCCGAGAAGCAGCGTGTGGGCGAGCGGCCCGGTGTCGAAATCGGCCTGCGCCTGGTTGTCGATGGTCACGCCGCTGAGCCTGCTGCCGCCGGCATCGGCATAGCGGGAATAGTCGCCCTCATCATTCAGAAGCCCGCCGCCGAAGACGCCTTCCTCATAGTGCTTCAGATAGACGTAGCGGGCATGCTGGCGAACCTGCCACGTCTCGTTGAGGCGGTGATCCAACTCGTAACCGATCGACGCCTGGTCGTTGTCGTAGGTGTCGAAGCCCGGTTCGCCGACGAACATGCTGTTCGGCAGGTATTTTCCGTCCCTGCCCGGCCTGATCGTGCCGTATGCCGGCAGATACTGCATCGCCCAGCCGGACCGGTCGCGCTGATAGTTGGCGAGGATGGTCAGGCTGGTATCGGCATCGGGCTGCCAGGTCAGCGCCGGCGCGATGAAGATGCGGTCGTCCTCGACGAAGTCTGTCTGCGTATCGCCGGTGTGGGCGGCGCCGGTGAGGCGGAACAGCAGCGACTTGTCGGCGTTGACAGCCCCGCTGAAGTCGAACTTTCCTTCATAGCGGTCGAAGCTTCCGGCGCCGAGCTCAACCTCGCGGAGGTTCTCCTCGGTCGGACGCTTGCTGACATAGTTGATGATGCCGCCAGGACTTGCCTGGCCGTAAAGAACCGATGCCGGCCCGCGCAGGATTTCGTAGCGTTCGGCACCGTAGGAATCGAGCGCCGTGAACAGCGTGAAATTGCTTTCCTTGAGCTGCAGCCCGTCCTTGTAGAAGACGCCGCTGGAGTTCGAAATGCCGCGTATCTGCAAGCCGTGGCCACGATTGTCGGTGCCGTAGAGATTGCCGGTTGCGCCTGGCGTATACCGCAGCGCGCTGTTCAGGCTGTCCACCGCCTGCGCTTCCATCTGGTCTTTGGTGATGACCGATATCGACTGCGGCGTCTCGATCAGCGGTGTTTCGGTCTTGGTAGCGGTGGAGCCCTGGGTGGCGACATAGCCGTCGACCGTCCCAAAGGCGCTTTCGACGCGTTCCTGAATATTGATCGGGTCGAGAGTGGTGGTCGCCTCCTGCGCGACGGCGTGACCGCCGCCAAGCAGCACCGGCAGCGACATCGCCGCGACCAGCAGGTTTCGGCGCGCAGTCACTTCGCTTTGAGTTCTTCCGCGACCTGAACCAACGACCATCTCGGCGCGCTCCACATTTCGTGTTTCGACGCAAATCCGGCGCGTCACGACATTTTGTTGACTCAAAAGTCATCTTCATTGTTGACTAGTAAACTCATGTTTCATAGTCAACCGGACATCGGCGCCCGCAAACCGGATTGCCGAAAACCGGATTTCGAAATGCGCGGAAAGCTGGAGTGAGGCCGAGACCGTGGCAGGAATTCATGCCCAGACTGCCTTCCATGTCGAAGCGGTGCGGTTCGCCGTCGGCGAGCGGACGCTGCTCGGTCCGGTTACACTCGAGTTGCAACGCTCGCGCGTCTATGGGCTGATCGGGCACAACGGCTCGGGCAAGTCGACGCTGATCAAGCTCCTGGCGCGCCAGCAGCCGGCAAGCTCGGGCGGCATAACCTTCGCGCAGCGGCCGCTGGTGCAGTGGGGCGCGCGCGAACTGGCGCGCGCGCTCGCCTATCTGCCGCAGACGACGCCGGCGGCGACCGGCCTGACGGTGCGCGAACTGGCGACGCTCGGCCGCTATCCCTGGCATGGCGCGCTCGGTCGTTTCGGGCATGAGGACAGGCGCCATGTCGAGGAGGCGCTTGTCCTGACCGATATGGCTGACTTCACCGACCGGCTGGTCGACGAATTATCCGGCGGCGAGCGCCAGCGCGCATGGCTGGCCATGCTGGTGGCGCAGAATGCCGGCGTCATGCTGCTCGACGAGCCGATCTCGGCGCTCGACATCGCCCATCAGGTCGAGGTGCTGGGGCTGGTCAGGGACCTCAGCCGCAAGCGCGACCTGTGCGTCGTCGTCGTGCTGCACGATCCCAACATGGCGGCGCGCTACTGCGACGAATTGATCGCGCTGAAGGACGGCAGGCTGCTGACGCGCGGCACGCCGGACCAGATCATGCAGGGCGACGTGCTCAAAGGAATTTTCGGTGTCGAGATGGGCGTGTTTGCGCACCCCGTCACCGGCCAGCCCATCGGCTATGTGCAATGAGGCCACCGTGAGAATAAGGAAGAAGCCCTTGTCCAGACATGGTTTGTTCGCGGCGTTGCTCGCATCCGCCATCCTGTCGGCCGGCGGCGCAGCCGCCCAGGAGCACCCGGAGGCAGCCGCCCAGGAGCAACCGGGCGCGGCCCCGGCGATCGAGGCGCCGGCTCCAGTGCCTGGGCAGGCTGCGCCAGACGCCGCCGCGCCACCGGCGACGCAGCCCGGCGTGACAACACCTATCGAGACAACGCCTACCGAAACTGGCCCTTCGACGGCAACGTCCCTGACCCTGCCGCGTGACCTGTCGCCATGGGGCATGTTCATGGCGGCCGACATCGTCGTGAAAGCGGTGATGATCGGGTTGGCTTTTGCGTCCTTCGTCACCTGGACGATATGGCTGGCCAAATCGCTGGAGATCCTTGGCGGCAAGCTGCGCGCCCGCCGCGCGGCACAAGCGATCGGCAATGCCGCGACGTTGAACCAGGCCGGGCGCGCGCTTGGCCATAATAACGGTCCTGGCGCCCTGCTGGTGCGGGCAGCCGAGGAAGAGACCGCGCTTTCGGCCGGCTCGCTCGACCATGTGTCCGGCGACGGGCTGAAGGAACGGGTCACCTCGCGCATGTCGCGCATCGAGGCGGCGGCGGCGCGGCGCATGTCGCGCGGCACCGGCGTGCTGGCGACAATCGGCTCGACCGCGCCCTTCGTCGGCCTGTTCGGCACCGTCTGGGGCATCATGAACGCCTTCATCGGCATCTCGCAGGCGCAGACCACCAACCTCGCCGTGGTTGCCCCGGGCATTGCGGAAGCCTTGCTGGCCACGGCGATGGGCCTTGTCGCGGCGATCCCGGCGGTGGTCATCTACAACGTCTTCGCGCGATCGATAGCCGGCTACAGGCAGATCCTTGCCGATGCGTCGGCAGGGGTCGAGCGGCTGGTCAGCCGGGATCTGGATTTCCGCACGGTCGCGCCGGCAAAGCAGATGGCCGCGGAATGAACACGGAGCGACGCCATGGCGGCTAGAATTCGAGAGAACATTGACGGCGATCTCGAGGAAAATCACGAGATCAACGTCACGCCGTTCATCGACGTGATCCTGGTTCTGCTGATCATCTTTATGGTCGCGGCGCCGCTGGCGACCGTGGATGTCAATGTCGACCTGCCGGGCTCGACCGCAACGCCTGCGCCTCGACCGGAGACGCCGCTGTTCCTGACGCTGAAGAACGATCTCAGCCTGGCGATCGGCAACGACAGCGTGCCGCGCGCAGCCTTCGCCGCCGCGCTGGTCGGCAGGACAAAAGGCGACAGGCAGACGCGCATCTTCCTGCGCGCCGACAAGGCGGTCGGCTACGGCGAGCTGATGGAGGTGATGAACCTTTTGCGCGGCGCCGGCTATCTGAAGATCGCGCTGGTTGGCCTCGAGACCGCGCCCGGCGATGCCGCGGCGCCGCAAGTCGGAACCGGCCAATAATGTCGCCGGCGGCCGCCCTGCCGATGGCCGATCAGAGGCGTTTCGGCGCGCGCGAGATCGCCTGGTGGGCGGGCGCGGCTGCGCTGGTCCTGATGGCGCATGCCGCGGTCGGCTATGCGATGCAGAGCTGGCGCCCGGCCGAGCCCGATGGCGGGCCGCCGCAGGCGCAGGTGATCGAGCTGTCGCCAATGGCGCTCACGCCGGCCGAGCCGGCGCCGATATCGGATGAGATAGCGCCCGATCAGCCGGACCCGGCCGAGCAGCCCGAGATAACCGTAACGGAGCCTCCGCCCGAACCGCCCGTCGAGCAGGCCGAGCCGGTCACCGAGCCATCGGAGGCCGCTCCGGCCGACACGGTCGAGCCGACCCCGCCGACAGTGGCCGAACGGGTCGACCAGCCGCCGCTCGAGGAGGTCGTGCCCGAAATTGCCGAAGCCGTCACGCCGGAAGTGGTCGTTCCGCTGCCGCAGCCGAAACCGGTCGACAAACCCGTCGAGGCCAAGCCAAAGAAACAGGCAAAGACTGAGGTAAAGGAGCCGGCTGAGGTCAAGGCGAAGAAGCCTGTCAAAGAAGCCAAAAAGCGTCCGAAAAAGGAAAAGGCCGCACCGCCGCGGACGACGGCCAGTGTCGCTGCGACATCCGCAGCCAGGGCGGCCGCCCCGAAATCGACCAAGGCAACGGCTGCGAGATCCGGCGTGAGTCCGGACAGATGGAATTCGCGGCTGCGTGCATGGATAAGACGGCACACAAACTATCCAAGGGCGGCGAAGGCCCGGCGCTCGGAAGGCAGTCCGAGCGTGACCTTCACGATCGACGGATCCGGCCGGGTCCTGTCCGCCCGGCTGGCTCGTTCCTCCGGCGATCCGGACCTCGATAGGGCGGCGCTCAGCACATTACAGGGCGCCTCGGTGCCCGAGCCGCCGCCGGAACTCGGCTCCCGCATAACCCGCACCGCGCCATTCTCGTTCGCCCTGCGCAACTAAGTTCCTCGGCACAGTGATTTTGACAGGTCTGGGCCGGCAGCGAACGTCGACAATTCGGTCCAGTGGCAAACCGCCAACCTCTAGGATTAGCCGAATCATCCTCCACTTCGTCATCCCAGGGCGGAGCAAGGAGCGAAGCGACGCGGCGCAGACCCTGGGATCCATTCCGTGACATCAGCCGAAGAATGCAGCGGCTCAGAAGTGGCCGGCCTCTTGCCTCCGTCATCTGGTTGTCACATACCTGCCATATACATCCATAATTCCGGATTTTAGGATACATGGATAAGAACACCGCTCTTCTCGCATTGGCAGCGCTTGGCCAGGATACCAGGCTCGAAGTGTTTCGCCTGCTGGTGCGGGCGGGCGCAGACGGTGTGCCAGCCGGCGAGATCGCCGCGCGCCTCGGTGCGGTGCAGAACACCATGTCGGCGCATCTGAAGGTCCTTGACCATGCCGGCCTGGTCCGCGCCGAGCGCGACGGCCGGACGATCCGCTACGTTGCCGACATGACCGGCTTTCGCGATCTGCTTGCCTATCTCATGGAGGATTGCTGCAACGGCGCGCCGGAACTCTGCCAGCCGGTCATTCAGGCCGTGACTTGCTGCTAGAAGGGAGGACCACCCCATGAATGACCCATACAACGTGCTTTTCCTGTGCACCGGCAATTCGGCACGGTCGATCCTCGCCGAAGCGATCCTCAACCGTGTCGGCGCCGGCACGTTCAGGGCCTATTCGGCCGGATCTCGGCCGAAGGGAGAGGTCCATCCCTACGCGCTCCAGCTGTTGAAAACCCTCAACCACGACACGTCCTTCGCCCGCTCAAAAGACTGGCAGGAATTCGCGGCTCCTGGCGCCCCGGAGATGAATTTCGTTTTCACGGTGTGCGACAACGCGGCCAATGAAGCCTGCCCGGTCTGGCCGGGACAGCCGATGACCGCGCATTGGGGGGTGCCCGACCCGGCCGTCGTGGACGGCACCGATGCCGAAAAGCATCTGGCCTTTGCCGAAGCCTATCGCATGCTCAACAACCGGATCTCGATCTTCGTCAGCCTGCCGATGAACACCATCGACAAGCTCGCCCTGCAGAGACGGCTCGATGAAATCGGCCGCGATCTGCCGAAGGCCGGCTGACATAATGGCGGCCGACCTGTCCCGCCGCATCGTCGCGGAAGCGCTCGGCACTGCGATGCTCGTTGCGACGGTCGTCGGGTCCGGCATCATGGCGGATCGTCTGACGGATGATGTGGGTCTCTCCTTGCTCGGCAACACGCTGCCGACTGGAGCGATTTTGGTGGTGCTGATCACCATACTCGGACCGATTTCCGGGGCGCATTTCAATCCGGCGGTGACGCTGGTTTTTGCGCTGCGGCGGGAAATCGAAGCGAACGCTGCCCTGACCTATGTGATCGCCCAGATTGTCGGCGGCGTCGCCGGAACGCTGCTGGCGCACGCCATGTTCGAACTGCCGATCCTACAAATCTCGCAAACCGTGCGGACCGGAAACGGACAATGGATTGCGGAGTTGGTGGCCGCCTTCGGCCTGGTCTTCACCATTCTGGCCGGCCTTCGCTTCCATTCGGATGCCATCCCCTGGCTGGTCGGCCTCTACATCACCGCGGCCTATTGGTTCACGGCCTCGACCTCGTTTGCCAATCCGGCAGTCGCCATCGCGCGGGCGGTTTCCAACACATTCGTGGGCATCCGGCCGATAGACCTGCCGGGGTTCATCCTTGCCGAACTTCTGGGCGCGCTGCTTGCCATGGCCTTGGCAGGATGGCTGCTCGCTGAGCCCAAACCAATCAGACAGATGAGGGCCGCGAAATGACCATCACCATCTACCACAACCCCGACTGCGGCACCTCGCGCAACACGTTGGCGATCATTCGGCAGTCCGGCGAAGAGCCTGATGTGATCGAATATCTGAAAAACCCGCCGTCGCGCGAGCGGCTGGTCGAGCTGATCAAGGCGATGGGGATGACGCCGCGCCAATTGCTGCGCGAGAAGGGCACGCCGTACGCCGAGCTCAATCTCGGCGACCCCAAATGGACCGACGACGAGATCGTCGATTTCATGCTGGCGCATCCGATCCTGATCAACCGGCCGATCGTGGTGACGCCCCTTGGCACTATGCTTGCTCGGCCGTCCGAAGCGGTTCTCGACATCCTGCCCAATCCTGAGATCGGGCCGTTCACCAAGGAAGACGGCGAAATCGTCATCGACGCGCAGGGCAAGCGCGTTGCCTGACCAATTGCCTGAAGACTCATTGCCGAACGTCGACGAAGACCTGTTCCGGCCGATCGACCTGCAGGCGCTGCTCGACGTGCCGCGGTCGATCCAAAAACCTCGCGTGCTGATGCTCTACGGCTCGCTGCGCGAGCGGTCCTACTCCCGGCTCGCGACGGAGGAGGCCGCTCGCATTTTGCGCCGCCTCGGCGCCGAAGTGCGCATCTACAATCCTTCCGGCCTGCCGCTGCCGGATTCGACCTCGGCCGACCACGCCAAAGTCCAGGAGCTGCGAGACCTGTCGATCTGGTCGGAAGCGCAGGTCTGGTGCTCGCCGGAGCGGCATGGCTCGATGACGGGAGTGATGAAGGCGCAGATCGACTGGCTGCCGCTCTCGGCCGGCGGCGTCAGGACCACGCAAGGCCGCACGCTCGCGGTGATGCAGGTGTCTGGCGGCTCGCAGAGTTTCAACGCCGTCAACCAGCTTCGTATCCTCGGCCGCTGGATGCGAATGGTCACCATCCCCAACCAGTCGTCGGTAGCCAAGGCTTTCAACGAGTTCGACGAGGCCGGCCGGATGAAGCCGTCGTCGTACTATAACAGGATCGTCGACGTGATGGAGGAGCTGATGAAGTTCACGCTGCTCTTGCGTGATCGGTCCGCCTATCTCACGGACCGTTATTCAGAGCGTGTCGAAAGCGCCGAAGCGGTTGCCGAGCGGGTCAATCAGCGGTCGATTTGAGAGCGGGTGTGGTTGCTAATTCGATAATTTTCGAAATAGTTATTGACGCGGCGTTGTCTCAGCGCTACCTTATTTTCATGAAACTCGAACAAGCAGCAAAACAGCTCGAAGCGCTCGGCAATCCGACGCGGCTGAAGCTTTATCGCACGCTGGTGCGGGCAGGCGAAACCGGGAGACCGGTCGGTTATCTGCAGGAAAGCCTCGGCATCGCTGCGTCGACGCTGTCGCATCATCTGCACCGGCTCATCCTGACCGGCCTGGTCACCCAGGAACGCCAGGCAACGACGCTGATTTGCCGTGCCAATTACCCTGTGATGAACGATCTCCTTGGCTTTCTTGCCGATGAATGTTGTGCCGATGCCGCATGCGGCCCGGCTGTCGGGGAGGCGGCTGCATAACTCTTTTTTTGACTGGTATTTCTATAATCCTAGAAACATAGAAGGGGTGTCATGGTTTCTGAAAACGATCTCCCGATCGCTATCATCGGCGGCGGACCTGTTGGCCTGGCGGCGGCCGCCCAACTGGTCAGCCGTGGCCTTCCGGTCAGGGTTTACGAGGCTGGTT
This sequence comes from Mesorhizobium sp. WSM4847, assembly GCF_055811335.1. Lineage (NCBI taxonomy): Bacteria > Pseudomonadati > Pseudomonadota > Alphaproteobacteria > Hyphomicrobiales > Phyllobacteriaceae > Mesorhizobium > Mesorhizobium sp. WSM4847. The sequence continues at coordinate 226,066 of NZ_JBVVPY010000003.1, forward strand.
CTTCTGTCGGCTCGAACCTTCGGGATTGGGGTCATGTCCGGGTTTTCACGCCATGGCGCTATTGTGTCGATGCGGTCGCCCGAAAACTTCTCGAGAGCCACGGCTGGCAAATGCCGGAGCCGGAGGCGTTCCCCACCGCCAATGAAATTGTCGACCAGTACCTCGCGCCGCTGGCAAAGCTTGCCGAACTGGCGCCGTCGATCGAGACCAGTGCCCGCGTTGTCGCCATTTCCCGCTGGGGAGCCGACAAGGTTCTGAGCAAGTCGCGGGAGACGCGGCCGTTCATGCTGCTGGTCGAAACGGCGAACGGCACGCGCCGGGACAGCGCGCGTGCCGTCATCGATGCGTCCGGCACCTGGCAGACGCCGAACCCTCTTGGCGCCGGCGGCTTGCCGGCCGAAGGCGAGAGGGAATTTGGCGACCGCTTCGCCTACGGCATCCCAAATGTTCTCGGCCGCGACCGTCATTTCTATGCAGGTCGCACGACATTGGTGGTCGGCGCCGGCCATTCCGCTGCCAATGCCTTGCTGGAATTGGCGGAGCTTGCGCAAACCGAACCGGGCACTTCGGCACTATGGGTGACGCGCAGCACCGACCTTGTCCGCATCTACGGCGGCGGCGATGCCGACGCCCTGCCGGCGCGGGGCGAGCTTGGCTCCGATGTACGACAACTCGCTGAGAGCGGCCGCGTGCGGCTGGTGACCGGCTTTGCCATTGTTGCAATCCGTGAGGTCGACGGCCGCCTCGCTGTCGAAGGCCGGACAAAGGATGGGTTGCGCACGCTCGGACCCGTCGACCGGATCATCGCCGCGACGGGGCAGCGGCCCGATCTCGCCTTGACCCGGGAGCTCCGGCTGGACCTCGATCCGTGGCTCGAAGGCGTCAAGGCGCTCGGACCGCTCATCGATCCCAACGAGCACTCATGCGGCGATGTCCCGCCGCATGGTCATCGCGAGCTCAGCCACCCCGAGCCCGATTTCTACACGGTCGGGGTCAAAAGCTACGGCCGGGCGCCGACATTCCTGCTGCTGACCGGCTACGAGCAGGTCCGCTCGGTCGCCGCGGCGCTCGCCGGCGACATGGCTGCCGCCGATGCCGTGCAGCTGGTGTTGCCCAAAACCGGCGTCTGCACGGTGCCGGTGTCACTTTCAGGCTCGTCGTCCCAGGGTTGCTGTGGCGGACCAGCGCCGGCAGCTGTCGACGCCTGCTGTGCCGACGATGCCAAGGCAAAGGCGAGCGGCAAGTCGGGCTGCGGCTGCGGCAGCACGCAAGCAGTGCGCAGCGACGATCTCGAGATCGCCGCTCAATGAGCGACCGGAAAATCCCGGCTGCCGCGCTCTGGGCGTTGGGGCTGACGCAGATCATCGGCTACGGTACGCTCTATTACAGTTTTAGCATCCTGGTACCGTCGATCGCGCGTGAGCTCGCCTGGCCAGAACAATGGGTTTTCGGCGCCTTGTCGGCGTCGCTGCTGGTGGGTGGACTGTTTGCGCCGACAGCGGGGCGCTGGGCCGATCGTTTCGGCGCCGGCCGCGTGATGACCTTTGGCTCGCTTGCTGCCGCAGCAGCGCTTGTGGCTTGCGCGGTTGCACCCGGCCGGGTGAGCTTCGTGCTGGCCTTGATGGCGATGGAACTGGCGTCTGCCTTCGTGCTCTACAGCGCCGCTTTCGTCGCGATCGTCCAGATCGGCGGCGCCAGGGCGCAGCGCAGGATCACCCATCTGACGCTGATCGCCGGCTTCGCCTCCACCCTGTTCTGGCCGCTGACGGCAGCACTGCACGAATACCTGAGCTGGCGCGAGGTCTATCTGGCCTTTGCGTTCATCAATGTCGCCATCTGCCTGCCCATCCATGCCTGGCTGGCGCGGCTGTCTCGTCGGGCGGACAAAAACGCTTCGGCGACACCTGCTGCCGCCGGCCCGGCGGGCGGACCGGTTGCCTTCACCGCGCGCGACCGCAGCAGAGTGTTTCTGCTCATGCTTGGCGGCTTCGCGATCGAGGGTTTCGTGCTGTCGTCGATCCTCGTTCACATGGTGCCGCTGACGGCGGCGCTCGGGCTTGGCTCCGCCGGGCTTGTCGTCACCACGCTTTTCGGCCCGTCCCAGGTGGCAAGCCGGCTGATCAACATGCTGTTCGGCGGCCGGCTTGCGCAGACCTGGCTCGCGGTGATCGGCGCGACATCGTTGCCGCTCGGCCTTGTCGTCCTGCTGGCGACGACACCGTCGGTGGCCGGCGCCATCGCCTTCGTCATCCTGTTTGGATTGGGCTCGGGCCTCGCCAGCATCGTCGGCGGCACGCTGCCGCTGGAACTGTTCGGACGGGAGCGCTACGGCGCCCGGCTCGGCTGGGTGACGGCCGCGCGTCAGTTCTCTTCAGCCCTTGCGCCATTTGCCCTTGCCATGGCGATGGCAGGCTTGGGCGTCCAGCCATCGCTCTGGTTCACCGCTGCAGCAGGCATGCTCGGCATACTGGCTTTTTTCGCCATCATCCTGATCAGACGGCAGCCCCTCGCGCCTGTGATGCTTACGTCAACGAACTGACGCCGCGCGCCGCGTCGAGCTGTGCGCAACACCGAGCCGCCGGCCATCGGCGCTCGACGGGCTGTGATGCGGTTGATAAGCCCTCTCCTCAAGGAGAGTCGAGACATGACCGTTGCGATCGAGATGGGCCATACGACCGCAGGCGCTCCGGCGGCACTGGATCTTGAGGAGCTGCTGGCGACGCGCCTGCTGGTGCAGGGCAATTCGGGCTCCGGCAAATCCCATCTGCTGCGCCGGCTGCTGGAGCAGAGTGCGCCCTGGGTGCAGCAGACCATCATCGACCCCGAAGGCGACTTCGTCTCGCTGGGCGACCGTTTCGGCCATTTGGTGATCGACGCCGAGGAGCATACCGAGCGCGGCCTGCAGAGCGCCGGCGAGCGGGCTCGCATCCACCGCGTCTCGACGGTTCTCAATCTCGAGGGGCTCGACGCTGAGAACCAGATGCGGCGCGCCGCCGCCTTCCTCGGCGGGCTTTTCGAGGTCGCCCGCGACCACTGGTATCCGATGCTGGTGGTGGTGGACGAGGCGCAGCTGTTCGCGCCGGCAGTGGCCGGCGAGGTTTCCGACGAGGCGCGCAAACTCTCGCTCGGCGCTATGACCAATTTGATGTGCCGTGGCCGCAAACGCGGGCTTGCCGGTATCATCGCAACCCAGCGGCTGGCCAAGCTCGCCAAGAACGTCGCCGCCGAGGCTTCCAATTTCCTCATGGGGCGGACCTTTCTCGACATCGACATGGCGCGCGCCGCCGACCTTTTGGGCATGGAGCGGCGACAGGCGGAGGCTTTTCGCGACCTGGAGCGCGGCCAGTTCATGGCGCTCGGCCCGGCGCTGTCGCGCCGTCCGCTCGGCTTGCGCATCGGCCCGACCGATACAAGTCCGCGCAACGGCACCCCGCGGCTGATGCCGCTGCCGGAAGCGGCATTGGAGGACGCCCGCGCCATCATCCTGGCAGCACCGCCGCCGGAAACTGTCCGGCCGCAGCGCCGGTCGTCGCCGGACCTTCTCGATCAGCTGATGGCGGCGAAGTCGGCGGCGCTGGAAATCCGCCCCGAACCGTCGGAGCCGCCGATCAGCGCCGAGGATCTGGCGGAGCGGCGTGAGCGCGTCGACCGTGTCCTGCACGCCGTTCTGGCGCAGCCCGACGCGGGCTTCCGGGTCATCGGCGTGCTTTATCAGGAGTTCGTGGTCCGCTGCCGGATAGAAGGCCTCGCCTCGGTGGTGCCGGACCTGCCCGCCTTTCGCCGCATGCTGACGCGCGCCCGCGCCGGCCTTGGCTCCGACATGGCAGGGGATGACGCCTGGCAAGACGTCTCGGCGCGCGCCTCGCTGCTGCCCGAGGATATGCAGGGCGTGTTCATGATGATCGCCCGCGCGGCGAAGGAGGGCTGGCCCTGCCCGAGCGACGCGGCGATCGCCCGCGCCTACGGCTCGCACTCGCTGCGCCGCGCCCGGCGCCTGCTGACCTATATCGAAGAGCAGGGGCTGATCGTCTGCCAGCTCGACGGTCTCGGCCGGCGGGTCGTGACGCTCGTCGAATTGGCCTGGGCGACGGCGCCGGGCGATCCCGGTGCTGCGGAGGTGGAGCAGGGGCGTTTGGCTGTGTGAGGCGGCGGCCGAGCGCGCAAGGGAGATGCCACGCATCAAGGCGATGTATGGCCAAGCGGCAGGTACAGCGGCGAGTCTTTTTGCGCAGATAGGGCCTTGGCCCGCCACAGCTCTTCTGCCCGGTCTTCATTATACGACGACGATTGGCGCGACGCAGATCCGCCTATTGTAAGTTGTTCGACGCTACAGCACTCCCTCCTGCCGACGGCGCTTCACATATCTTCTAAATTACCCGCGGGTCGGTTTGCTAATGAAGAGATCAGCCCCGATCAACTGACGAAGGACAAGAAATACGGCAGGACTGTAGCGCAAATAGCCGCCGAAACTACGCTACCGCCGCCGATTACCCCCTTCGGTTCATTCTGTTGACATCTCCTGCTTCTGGAGAGATGGTAAGATACTACGCGGCGGCCCTTTTTCCGAAGATTTTATTCTGCAGCTTCATCAAAGGATTTCGGCAATGCGTTTGTCTCAATCGCGCCGACTTATGGCCATCGCTTTGACGGCAATCGCAGCCGTCACCCTTCCCTCTTATGGACATGCCGAGGACAAGCTGCTGACGGAAGCGGTGCAGTTCAACGGTACGATCCTGTATCTCTCCACCGAAGTGCCTGGCCTGATCTTCGGCGCCGTGCGCAACGGCGAGACGGCCTTGGCCGGTTTCGGCAAGATTGCCGACGGGAGTGAAAAAGTGCCCGACGGCGACACAATGTTCCGCATCGCATCCGTGAGCAAGGTGTTCTGCGGCAGTGTGCTTTCCTCGCTGGCGATCGACGGCAAGGTACAGCTCACCGACCGACTGCAGGATCGCCTTGGCTGGGACGTCACGCTCCCTGAGAAGGATGGCCGCGCCCTCCGCCTGATCGATCTCGTCGCGCAAGCTTCCGGCCTTCCGCGGGAGGTGCCAGTGGCCGAGGCGCCCCCCTCCGACCCCTTCTCTACGAACACCAAAGAGGCGCAGATTGCCGCCCTCAAGGACAATCCGCTGCTGTTCGCGCCGGGCACCGCCGTTCTCTATTCGAACTTCGGATACGACCTCCTTGGAGCGGCGCTCGCAAATGTCTCTGGAAAGCCTTATGCCGAGCTCCTTCGGGAGCGTGTCCTCGATCCTCTCGGCATGAAAGACACGGTTTTCAACGCAAGACCGGAGGACGAGCCGCGCCTGATGCAGGGCCATAACTTCGACGGCAGCGCCATGCCCATCGTGCCGACAAGCACAGCCATGGAGTGCGCCGGTGGATTGTACTCGACCGCGGCCGACCTGCTGCGCTGGATGAACTGGCATGTCGACAACAAGCCTTCCGCGGCCGACGCCGAGTTCCGCCTAGTGAACCACGCGGCTTTTTTGTACCGGGACGGGCTCGCGTCGGTGGTGGGGCTGGATGACGGCGGCCCGATGGACGCCATGGGTCTCGGATGGGTCATCATGCTCCCCACCGAGCATCGCCCGCTCATCCTCCAGAAGAGCGGCGGCCTGCAAGGGATGTTTCTCTATGTTGCGATTGCACCGACACGCGGCGTCGGCGCTTTCTTCGTCATGAACGAGTTCAATGCCGCCGGCTTCATGGCTGGGGTCAAGACGACGAACGATCTCGTCGCAGAGATCGCTCCACGCTGATTTCCGCGCTGATCGGGGGAACGTGCGCGATGATTAATGCTGTGGAGGGGCCTGACGGACGGCATGTTTGGTGGCAAGGCAAGCTCGACATCGGCTATTTCCGGCCGACGGCTTGGCTATCCCCTCCTGAGGACGACCACCGCATGGATAGGTCGCCGCGTGCAGGTCAGGCCCAAGCGGCGCTTTTTATCTCAAATGTGGAGCTCTCTGGTTCGACTGTTCTGAGCTTGAAAGGGTCGATTGACCAAACTCAGATTGAGCCGTAGCTTCAGATAAGCGTGCGGCCTCGTTGTTTCAGCAGAGGCTCGCCTTGAGGATACCGATGGCTGGCAGTGACGATGCGCGTCTGCCTAAGCAGGTAGGTGAGCCGGCGCCGCATCATTCTGCGCCGGCAACAGTGCGGCGACGCGAGCTTCTCATTGCCGTCTCGACGCTCGCCGCATTCTTCGGATTGCCCGCCGCGGCCCGTAGTCAGGTCGCCTTGAGCAGCGCGATCGACCCCGGCGCGTTTCGCGAATTGACAGGCATACTGACGGGCATGTCGCCGAGCGACGCCACGCTGTCGGAATTGTTCCTGCAGGCATTCTCTGCTGACGCGGCCGATCTCGGAAAACTGCATGCGATCGTGACGGAACAGCCCGAGACAGAATGGGACAGCGCGATTGTGTCGGCGGGGCTGAAACCGCTGTCGGAATCGCTCATCCAAGCCTGGTATACGGGTAGCATCATGCACGGCTCGGAAGAACGCGTCCTTACCTATCTCGATGCGTTCGTCTGGCATGCCTGCGGTTACACCAAGCCGCCGACGCGATGCGACACGAATTTTGGCGCGTGGGCGAACGCACCGCCGCCCGGACGGTTTTCCGAATGACCGCGCCGGCGTCCGCCGATGTCGTGTTTGTCGGTTCAGGCGTAGCCGCGGCGCTTGCCGGCGCGGCTATCGCGAAAGCAGGCTTCAGCGTGCTGTTCCTCGAGGCGGGACCGCGCGTCGATCGCGGCACCGCTGTGACACGATTCCAGTACTCGTCCGCGAAGGGCCAGAACTCGCCCTACCCCGACCAGCCCTATGCGCCGCAGCCGGAAGAATCCGACTTCTCCGCCTACTATGTCGAGGCTGGGCCGGACACCTTTAGGGGACAGCAGGCGAGGATCGTCGGCGGCACCACGTGGCACTGGGGCGGGCTCGCCGCGCGGTTCCGGCCAAACGATTTCAAGATGCACTCGAAGTTCGGCGTCGGCGTCGATTGGCCTATCGCCTATGGCGACATGGAGCCGTGGTATCAGGCCGCCGAGGAAGAGATCGGCGTCGCAGGCGACGACACCGCCGATTTCGGCGCGCCGCGCTCAAAGTCGTTTCCGATGCCACCGATCCCCATGACCTATGCCGACAAGCAGGTCGGCATCGCTGCCAAGGCGCTCGGCTACTCGGTGTTGCCATTTCCACAGGCGCGCAATTCGGTGTGGCGGGATGGCCGCCCGCAATGCTGCGGCAATGCGAGCTGCGTGCCGATCTGCCCCATCCAGGCGAAGTACGACGCGACGCATCATCTCGCCATCGCGGAGCGCGCCAGCGCGCATGTCGAGCCGCAGGCCGTGGTGCACGAGCTAGTCGTCGGTCCGGACAAACGCATTGCCGAAGTGCGTTACCGTCGCCCGGATCGCAGCGAGGGCAGCGCGACCGGAAAAATTGTGGTCATCGCGGCGCATACCATTGAAACGCCAAAGCTGCTACTGCTTTCGACGGGAGACAATGCGCCGACGGGCGCGGCGAACAGTTCCGACCAGGTCGGCCGCAATCTGCTGTCGCAGATCGATGTCGGCATTCAGGGACTGACCAGGGATCCCGTGTTCACCTATCGCGGACCGGTCTCGACCGGTGGCATTGCCGAGCTTCGGGACGGCGATTTCCGCAACAAGCGTGCGGCCATCGGCATCTCGCCTTCCAATGAGGGCTGGGCGCGGGCGGTCGGTCCGTTCCAGGCTGCGACGACCTTCATCAAACAGGGCCTGCGCGGCGATGCGCTGAAGGCGGCAGTCCGTTCGCACGTCGCGCGGGAGCTGATCATTGGCAGCTCTGCCGAAATGCTTCCCAATCCGGACAATCGCGTGACACTGAGCGATCAGATGGACGGGATCGGCATTCCGCGGCCGAACATCGCCTTCAAGTCTGACGACTACACGGCGCGCGGGCTGGCGGTCGCGCGCGATGTGCAGAACAAGCTCATGGCTGCACTCGGCGCCACGCAGATCAAGCAGCTCGGCCCGATCGCCGACAGCGCGATCATGGGCGGCACGACACGCATGGGAGATGACCCGCTCACCTCGGTCGTCGACAGGGACCTGAAGAGCCACGACCATCCAAACCTCTACATCGTCGGCTCGTCCGTCTTCGCGTCCATCACGGCGAATGCGCCCACGCTCACCATTGCGGCGCTCAGTGCGCGCCTCGGCGCGCATCTCATCTCCCTGCTGAAGGCGTAAATGTCATGCGCGGGCGGGGCACTGTTTTCCTCGGTTTTGTCTCCGCAATGATGCTCGACGCACGGCACGGCTTGGCGCAGGCGCCGGCGAACTGGCAGACAAGTTTCGGCGTCTCGGCCTCGGAGACGAAGGAGCGGATCGTTGCGCTGCACGACCACATATTGCTGATCGGCGTCTGCATCGTCGCGCTCGTCGCCATGCTGATCGGTTTCGCGCTCTTGCGCTTCCGGGCGAGCCGGCACCCCACGGCGTCAAAAGTCACGCGCATGCCCTGGCTGGAATTCGGCTGGACGATCGCGCCGGTGCTGGTGCTGGGCGCGATCGCCGCGCCGTCGCTCCAGCTGCTCGCCTATGAGAGCGATATTCCCGACGCACAGTTGACGATAAAGGCCAGCGGCCATCAGTGGTTCTGGCGTTATTCCTATCCCGACAATGGCGGCTTCGCATACGATTCCATCATGTTGCCGCCGGCCTCCGTTCCGGCCGGTGAACCGCGTCTGCTAGCGGTCGACAATCGCATGGTTGTCCCGGTCGGCGCTGTCGTGCGCATACAGGTGACATCGTCGGACGTCGTGCACTCCTTCTTCATGCCGGCACTGGGCCTACAGATTTATGCCATGCCCGGGCGCCTCAACGAAACCTGGACACGCGTCGAGAAGCCGGGCGTCTATTACGGGCAGTGCAACCAGATCTGCGGTCTGAATCACTCCTTCATGCCGATCGCGATCGAGGCCATGGCGCAGCCTGATTTCGACGCCTGGGTGCGGGACGCTGCAACGCGATATCCGGTGGTCAGCGCCGCGACTATATCAGCGCAGGTGGCGAAATGAGCGCCACCGAACATAGGCGCGCGTGCCGGTCGATTGCGGCTTGGCTGTTCACCACCGACCATAAGGCGATCGGCACGCTTTATCTCGGATTCGCGATCATGGCGGGGACGCTGGGCGGCGCGATCTCGGGCTACATGCGGCTCGAACTGGCGCAGCCGGGCATGGACTATGTCGTCAACGGCCAGTCCTGGAACGCGCTGATCACCGCGCATGGCCTAATCATGATCTTTTACATGGTAATGCCGGCGTTGATCGGCGGCTTCGGCAACTGGTTCGTCCCGCTGATGATCGGTGCGCGCGACATGGCCTTTCCGGGACTGAACAGTCTCGGCTTCTGGTTGCTGCCGCTGTCCTTGATCCTGCTGATCGGGTCGCTGCTGGTCGGCGACGGAACGGGTACCGGCTGGAGCCTCTATCCGCCGCTGTCGGGCATAGACAGCCAGCCCGGACCGTCGGTCGACATGACGATCCTCGCGCTGCACTTGGCCGGCATTTCTTCCGTGATCAGCGCGATCAATTTCGTCACTACCATCCTTAACATGCGCGAGGATCGCTTGCCGCTGTTCGGCATGCCGCTGTTCGTGTGGTCGATCCTGATTTCGTCGCTCATGCTGCTTCTCGCCATGCCGGTGCTGGCGGCCGCGCTGGCGATGCTGCTTGCCGACCGCAATTTCGGCGGCGCCTTTTTCGATCCAGCCGGCGGCGGAGACCCGATGCTGTTCATGAACCTCTTCTGGTTCTTCGGCCATCCGGAGGTCTACATCATGATCCTGCCGGCCTTCGGCATCATCAGCCAGATCGTCTCGCGGTTCTCAGGTCGCCCGATTTTCGGTTATCCCGGCATGGTGCTGGCGATGGCATCAATTGCGGCGCTGGGTTTCATCGTCTGGGCGCACCATATGTTCACCGTCGGTGTCGGCTTCGCGCCGCGTGCCTTCTTCACGCTGGCCTCGATGGTGATCGCGGTGCCGACCGGCATCAAGGTGTTCGCCTGGATTGCCACTATGTGGGGCGGGTCGATCCGCCTCACCGTGCCGATGCTGTGGGCGCTGGGCTTCATCATCATGTTCACGGTCGGCGGCACGACGGGGATCGTGCTTGCCAATGCCGGCGCGGATCAAGTGCTGCACAACACCTACTACGTCGTCGCGCATTTCCACTATGTGCTGAGCCTCGGCGCGACCTATGCGATCTTCGCCGGCTTCTATTACTGGTTCCCGCGCATGACCGGACGCATGTTCCCGGAGTGGGTTGGACGGTTGCATTTCTGGTGCTTCTTCATCGGCACCAACGTTCTGTTTTTCCCGATGCATTTCCTCGGACTGGCAGGAATGCCACGGCGCATCGCGGATTATCCGGACGGTTTCTTGGGCTGGAATATGATTGCGTCGCTCGGCGCTGTGCTCGCGCTCGCCTCCACGCTGCTGTTCCTGGTGATGCTTGCGGTCTCGCTGCGGCGTGGCGCGCCGGCCCCGCGCGACGTGTGGGGTCCGGCTTTCACGCATGAATGGGATAACGATCCCGAGATGGCGCGTCCGCGTGGCACGGCGGGCGCGGAGGCAGGCGCGTGAGCAAGACTGTCACCGAGGTCGGCGGCACGGATGGCCGATGGCCTGTCGCTATTGCTGTCTCGCTGTTCCTGCTAGCGTGCGCCGGTCTCGCGCTCTTCCACCCGTCGCTGTTCGGCACGCTGGCCGGCAGCATCGCGGTACTCGGTCCGCTCGTGATCGCGGCGGGGCTTCTGCCATTGTTCATCGCTCTGACAGCGTGGTCACGGGCGACGAGTGGTGAGCGTGCGAATGGTCCGCAAAACACCTTTGGTCCGAGGATCGCGATCATCGCCTTAATCGCGTCCGAGGTAGCGTTCTTCGCCGCCTTGTCCGCCGTCTACCTACGATACGCGATCTATCCGGAGATCGCGGGGTTCAGCTCATGGCCACCTACGCCGATGCGCCCCGACGACCCTTGGGGCGGCCCGCTTCTCAACACAGTGATCCTCGTCGCGTCGGGGGTCTGCGTCGCAGCGGCGCATGACTGGCTTCTGAAAGAGCGATGGCAGCTTTCGGCTATCGGGCTTACCGTGGCGATCGCGCTCGGCGGCGTGTTCGTCGGCCTTCAGCTTCGGGAATTCAGCCTCGCCTCGGTGGGATTCCGCGACGGTGTCTATCCCTCGATCTTCTTCCTTACGACTGGCTTCCACGGCCTGCACGTCGTTATCGGCATCTTGTTGCTGTCGATCGCCGCATATCGGGTGATCCGCGCGCGCTCAGCCGGCGGCGCCGGCTTCATCGCGACGGCGGCATCCTGGTACTGGCATTTTGTCGATGCGGTGTGGCTTCTGCTGTTCGCCGTCTTCTACGCCTGGGCCAGCTAGGAGCGTACCGACGCGACGTCGACTAGCATCGGCATTGCGGAAACATATCTGGGAGCCGGCTGAGGGCGGCCTTCGCGGTTCAAAGTTGCATAGAAGCAAACTCAAAAGCACCCAGAAGAGCTGCCTCTGGCGGAAGTGATCTTACTCCATAGTCGATCAGTTTCCTGCAGGATCAAGTAGTGTAGTGGCTCCCGTCCTCGATCATCAATCGGCCAAGCATATCTCAAGCTGTAGTCGCAAAAGAATTGCGGCCGTGGCTTTGCCTAAAGGCAAGTTGCGCTTCAGGATGAGGGCCACAATGGCAGAGGGTCATTCAATTGATCACGAACTTGCCGTAAAGGCGGTGGCGTCTTCCGTGCACGATGCCATAGCGACTCGCCATGGCTTGCGCGGAGGGAACACGAGCCAGATGACCGGCGACGGCAAAGTGGGGAGCGAATGGACGCTGTCCTATGAAGGTGCGCCGGACTTCAGCTGGCGCGTTGACCGTAGCGACGCGTCGGGCGTGCTGTGGACCTGCACGCAGGGTCCAGGCGACTCGGTCGGCACCATGGTGGAATACGTATTTGAGGACATGCCGGACGGGCGAACGCGCGATCTCGCTCAAGCATGGCGGCTGGCCGCACCGCGGGGGCTATTTCCAGAAGTGCAACACGCTGTGGGGCGCGATGCTGTTCCAGCTCAAACGTTTCGTCGAGAGCGGCAAACCCGCGCCTGTCCATGTGGGCGATCTCGGTGAAGGTCAACCCGTCGGGCGGCATCGTGACCATTCCGAACCTGTCGGAAAACTTGCTCGACCCGGCCGGCGTGCCGAACGGCATTTCGTCCAAGGTGATTATCGATGCAACGACACCTGTCGCCCCCGACCGGCGCGTCGACTATGGCGAGGAACTTGACACGCCAGAGGGCACGGACGCGTGGCGCGAGAAGCTGGCCGATCGCCCGCGCCTATGGCTCGCACTCGCTGCGCCGCGCCCGGCGCCTACTGACCTATATCGAGGAGCAGGGGCTGATCGTCTGCCAGCTCGACGGGGTTGGAAGGCGGACGGTGACGCTGGTGGAATTGGCCTGGGCGACTGCACCGGGGGATCCTAATGCGGAGGAGGTGGAGCAGGGGAGCTTGGCTGTGTGAAGGCTGATGCGATTTGGGCGAAAACTGACGTCGCTCAACATCAGCAAAGCGCCAAGAGCCGCCGGGGTGGGTGGCCGATCAGAGTCTTCGCAATCTCTGTCGCCACGACATGCTCGAAAAATGCGCGCCCTTGGCGAACAGATCCCCGTCCTCCTCCGCGACCTGTCTTTACGCAGGGGGCTCAATCGGCATTGTGGGTTTACATCGGCAGACAAGCCCCTAGTTTTAGAGTTTCGCGCCGCGCACCTTAGTGCGTGGATGATCGAAAACGGACCGAGAACTCTGGCCGGTCCCTCAAAAACTCCCAAAGGATGACTGCCATGACACAGGCCAAGAATGGCGACACCGTGCGCATCAATTATACTGGACGTCTAGCCGACGGCACTCAATTCGATTCTTCCGGCAGCGAACCGCTGCAATTCAAGCTCGGTGAAGGGCAAGTGATCCCCGGCCTTGAGACCCATGTCGAGGGCATGGAGGTCGGCGCGAAAAGCACAGTCACCGTTCCCGCCGACGCCGCCTATGGCCCCCACCGCCCCGAAGCGGTCATGACCGTCGACCGCGCCAGGGTGCCGGACAACATCAACGTCGATATCGGTACTCGATTGCAGGCCAGAACCTCCGAAGGGCGCCCCATGCAGGTGACGGTCGTCGGCGTCGACGACGCCAGCGTCAAGCTCGACGGCAATCATCCGCTTGCCGGAAAGGATCTGGTGTTCGACGTTGAACTGGTCGAGATCGTTCAGGCGGCGTAGGGTATCCATGCGGCCAAGGCCGTGGTGGCTATGATTTCGGGTGGCGGACTTCCGCCGGAGGTTTCGGCGGTTTGTGCCACCTGCCGCCTGCTTTCCGCGCTTAGGCGATCGCCAAAACCGTGCCGACTTTCGTAAGGTTCGACACTGCATCTAATGCGACTTTCCGGCCACGAGTCGCTCAGTGGATGTCAGTGGCCAGCCTTCGAATTTCTCGTTCCCGGAATGCACAGGTAGCGCCAAGAGCAGACGTTCCAATGATGCGTGTTGAACGGCTTCATCGCGCAAAGCTGTCATGCACGGCTCCGTTTGCGAGAGTCTGCTTCGGTCAAAAGCAGCCCCCGGCTACAGCCTCCACCCCTACCGATCCTCAATAATCCTCAAATAAGCCGCCGTGACGAACAGCACGATCAGCCCGAACAGTATCCGCCGCGCGCCTTCCGGCATTTGCAGGATGGTCAGCAGGGTCGTCAGCACAGTGAGGATCAGCGCCCCGATGATGGTGCCGGTGTAGCCGCCGCGGCCGCCGAAGATCGAGGTGCCGCCGATCACCGCGGCTGCCACCGAAGGCAGCACCAGCGGCTCGGCCAGCGACAGCGACGGCGCCTTGATCAGGCCGACGTAGAGCAGGCCGGTGATGCCGGCGAGCACGCTCGATATGACGTAGAGCGCTGATATGACCTGCCAGTAGCGGACGCCGGACAGGCGTGCTGCCCCTTCATTATCGCCGACTGCATAAAGCAGGCGGCCAAAGCCGGTGCGGTTCAAGGTGAAGACGATGAGGACGGCGATTGGCACGAACAACAGAAGCGCGTTGGGCACGCCATAGGTGAGGCCGGTGCCGAGCCAGGCCAGGAAGGGCGGAATCTTGGCGCCCGAAGCGATGACGGTGCGCTGATAGACCTGCAGGCAGCCGGTGCCGATCAGGCTGGTGCCGAGCGTCATGATCAGCGGGTGCACGCGAAACACGCCGACGCCGATGCCGTTGACCAGGCCGATCAGCACCGCCGGCACCAAGGCGATGAGGATCGCCACCGCCGGGTCATGATTGACGACCTGCGTCGCCATGATGAAGGCGCTCATCGTCGCCACGGTCCCGACCGACAGATCGATGCCGCCGGTCAGCATGGTCATTGTCTGGCAGCCGGCGAGAATTGCCAGCGGAATGGCGAATTTGACGGTGTTGGCGAGCCAGCGCTCGTTGACGATGCCGGGGCGCAGGATCTGCAGCACCAGCACCAGGAGGACCAGCAGGATGATCAGCGGGATCAAGGGCCGGTCGGCCATGAAGCGCTTGAGGCGGCGGCCGAAGGGGACGGGTTGGATCGCGGTTGTGCTCATGAGGTTGCTCGCGATTGGGGTGGCGCGATGCCGGGACAGGATGGCGTTCTACGGCGCCCCCTCTGTCCTGCCGGACATCTCCCCCACGGGTGGGGAGATTGGCAGCTTCGGCGACTCGCTTATTCTTGGAACGCCGACAATTGGCGAAAGCCGTCGCGCCGTCCGATCTCCCCCCAAGTGGGGGAGATGTCCGGCAGGACAGAGGGGGGCGCCGTCGAGCACCGACCCCATAAACCAGCCTCACGCCATTGCTCATGATTGGCGGCTCCGCATGGTGATGAAGGCGCCGAACATGACGACGGCGACCATGATCGCGCCCTCGATGATTGCGGTGACGTTGGGATCGATGGCCAGCAGCGTCAGGTCGGTGCGCACCAACCGCAACACGAAGACGGCGACGATCGGGCCGAGCAGTCCGCCCTTGCCGCCGCCAAGTGCGACCCCGCCGAGCACGACCGCCGCTACGCTGGCCAGAAGATAGGGGCCGGGAATGGGGGCGCCGATGCCGGTGCTCATGGTCAGCGCCAGCCCGCCCATGGCAGCGAAAAGCCCCGACAGTGCATAGGCAATGATCCTGGTGCGCGCGACCGGCACGCCGCTGCGAAATGCGGCGAGCTCGCTGCTGCCGATGGCGTAGATCGACAAGCCGAGTTTTGAGCGCTTCAGGGGTATCCAGATGATGCACAGGCAGACGACCAGAAGCACCAGCGCCTTCGGAATCCAGGCAGAGATTTCTGGCAAGCCCGGGATCGAGACGGTGCCGACGATGGTCGCCCGCAGCCATTCGGCGACCGCGCCGCCGGGCGCGCCGAGCACCAGCAGCGCCGCGCCCTGCAGGACGAACAGGGTGGCCAGCGTGACGACGATATCGGGCACGCGGGTGACGACGATCAGCATGCCGTTGACGGCGCCCAGCACCAACCCCATGGCCAGCACGAACGGCACGACGAAAAGCGCGTATTCCTCGTTGGCGCCGTCCATCATCGTGGCGGCGGTGACGCTGGTCAGCGCCATCATCGCGCCGACGGAAAGGTCGATGCCGCCGGCGATGACGACAATCGTCTGGGCGGCCACGGCAAAGGCGTAGGGCAGCACCGCGCGCACCAGCGAGCCGAAATCGCCGCTGCCGTAGCCCGGCTGGATGAGCCTGGTGATCACCAACAGGACCACGAACAGGACGAGCAGGCCGGCGACCCAGCCCTGACGGCGGACGAGGCGGGTCAAGGTTTCGCCACCGGGCTCGAGTGGATGTCGGCAAGAATGCCGACGTCCACCTTGGCGCCGTGCGGCAAGCCGTAGGCGGCGCGCATCAGTGCCGGTTCGTCGGCGAGTTCGACGGGGAAGACATCGACGACACGCCCGCCAAAGATGACGATGACGCGATCGCAGACACGCTGCACCTCCTCGAGTTCGGATGTATAGAACAGCACCGACTTGCCCTGGTCGGCGAGTTCGCGCAGCAGCTTGTAAATCTCCTGCTTGGTGCCGACATCGATGCCGCGCGTCGGGTCGAAGCAGAGAATGGTCTGTGCTTCAGCGGCGATCCAGCGGGCGATCGTCACCTTCTGCTGGTTGCCGCCGGACAGGCGCTGCACCTCGCGCTGGGCGCGGGTGTCGATCTGCAGACGCTCGATCGCGCTGACGACCCTTGAGCGTTCCTGCGCCATGTTGATCGGTCCCCAGTTGCGCAAGGCGGCGCTGAACGGGAGCGCGATGTTTTCGCGCACCGAGCGCTGCATGGTCAGCGCTTCGGTGCGGTCGCCGGGCACATAGGCGATGCCGGCGCGGATCGCATCGGCCGGATGCGCGAATTTCACCGGCTGCCCGTCCACTTCGATGGTGCCGCCGGACGGCCGGATCGAGCCGGCAAGCGCGGCGAACAGCTCGTCCTGGCCTTGCCCCTCGAGCGCGACGACGCCCGCGACTTCGCCGTTCACCAGATCGAACGAGACGTCGTTGAGCTTGGTGCCGACACGAAGGTTCGCCACACCGAGGCGTGGACGGCTGTCCCCAGGCGAAGCGGCCTGGCTCGCCTGGCGCGCCGCCACGCGCGTCTTCTCGACCTTGGCGCCGAGCATCATCTCGACGATGCGCTCCTCGACGCCCGGCTCGATGTCGACGACGCCGACAGTCTCGCCGTCGCGAAGCACGGTGGCGCGGTCGCAAAGCGCCGATATCTCGACAAAACGGTGGGAAATGAAGATCACCGATCGGCCGCTGTCGCCCTGGCGGCGAACGACCTCAAGCACCTTTTCGGCCAGGTTCGCCGGCAGTGCTGCGGTCATCTCGTCGAGCAGCAAAACGTCGGGCTCGACCGCCAGCGCGCGCGCCAGATCGAGCACGCGCAGCACGGCCAGCGGGATGTCGCGCGCGATGTCGCGGATGTCGAGGTCGGGAATGCCGAGTTCGCGCACCCAAGCGCGGAACGGCTCGACCGGCGTGTCGGTCAGGCGAAGGTTGGAGGCGACGTCGAGATCGGGGATGAGCGACGGTTCCTGGTAGACGGGAAGCAGGCCGGCGCGGCGCGCATCGGCGGGCGAGCGCACGTCGCGCGTCTCGCCGCGGATCAGGATACGTCCGGCATCGGCGCGGATGGCGCCGGTCAGGATTTTGACCAGCGTCGATTTGCCGGCGCCGTTGGCGCCCATCAGCGCGTGAACCTCACCCGGCAGAACTGACAGCGACGCGTTGCGCAGCGCCACCACTGCGCCGTAAGTCTTGACGACGCCGGTGGCGTCCAGGAGAGGGTTGGTGGTCAAAATCGCGTTGCTCTCGTTGCAAGTTGTCTAAAATGGCGATCCTGCCTTCTCCCCTTGTGGGAGAAGGTGGCCTCGCGAAGCGAGGTCGGATGAGAGGTGTTCCAGGGAACACCAACTTCTCATTCCTTCCAGCACCCCTCATCCGTCTCGGCGCTGCGCGCCGATCCACCTTCTCCTACAAGGGGAGAAGGCAGAAGCGCGGCAGCGATTACTCGCCAGGGCCCTTGCAGGCGATGATCTGCTCCTTGGTGTAGGTGGTCCATTCCGGAATGGAGATCGAGACCGGCCATTCCGGGCTCAGCGACGGATCGGCGACGCCCTTCAGTTTGGCCTTGCCCTCTTCGGTGGCGTTCTCCCACAGCTGCGGCTCGACGAGAACGGTCTGCTCCGCCGGCTTCTTGCCGTTCAGGATCTGCAGGGCCAGGGTCACGCCAGCGCCGCCGATCGAACCAGGATTGGTCACCGCCGCGCCGACAAGGCCTTCGACCGAGTTCAGCTGGCCGACGAAGCCGGCATTGTCGGCGCCGACCACCGGCACCAGCGGCGTCTGCGACTCGACCAGCGCATCGACGATCACATTGTCGATGCCCGAGGTCCAGATGCCGTTGAACGGCGATCCGGTGGCGATGAAGTCGAGGATCTGCTGCTTGCCCTGGTCCTGCTGCCAGCCGGTGAAGACCTCATGCACGACCTTGACGTCGGGGAATTCGGCAAGCGCCTTCTTAAAACCCTTGTCGCGGTCGCTGTCGGCCGAGGCGCCGGCGGCGCCACGCATATAGACGACGTCGCCCTTGCCGCCGATCTGCTGGAACAGCCATTTGGCGCCGAGATAGGCATACTGTTCCTGGTTGTTGGAGATGATGTAGGCCGAAGGCTCGGTGACCGCCTGGTCGACGGCGACGACGACGATGCCGGCCTTGGTGGCTTCCTCAAGCGCTGACTTGATGCCGGCGGGATCGGCCGGGTTGACGACGATTGCGTTGACCTTGGCGCTGATCAGGTTGCGGATATCCTCGAGCTGGCCGGCGGCGTCGGTGTTGCGATGGGCGATGTTGAGCTTGGTGACCTCGCCGGAGGCAAGCGCCTGCGCCTTGATGGCGCAGATCATCTCCTCGCGCCAGCCATTGCCCTGCACCGTGTTGGAGACGCCGATCGTGTATTTGGCTTCAGCGGACGAGATGCCCACCGAAGCCAGAAACGCCGCGCCGGCAAGCAGCGGGACCATTGCCAGATATTTTTTCATTTCAGTCTTCCTCCACCTTGTTTTCAGTTCAGTTCGAAAAGGGGCCTCATTTCACGAAGGGGCGCAGCACGTCGCGGGCGAGCAGAAAGCCGCGCTTGACGTCGTCGTCGCTTCCCTCAAAGCGCCGGTCCTCGTGTTCGATGATGATGGCTCCGTCGTAGCCGGCGCGGTAGAGGCCGGAGAAGATCACATTCCAGTCGACATCGCCAAGCCCCGGCATGCGCGGCACCTGCCAGCCCATGCCGGCCGAGAGGATACCGCGCTCGTAAAGGCCATCATGATCGATCATCAGGTCCTTGGCATGGACATGCAGCATGTACGGGCCGAATTCCCTGATGAAGCGGGCCTGGTCGATCATCTGCCAGACCAGATGCGACGGGTCGAAGTTCATGCCGACGTCGCCGCCCCATGCCTCGAGGATGCGGCGCCAGATATAGGGCGAATAGGCGATGTTGTGGCCGCCCGGCCATTCGTCGTAGCTGAAGATCATCGGGCAGTTCTCAAAAGCCAGCTTGACGCCGTTGTCGCGCGCATGGGCGATGATATCGGGCCACAGTTTGAGTGCCTCTTGCCAGTTGGCGTCGATGGTTTTTGAGGCGTCGCCGCCGCAGAAGGTGTTGACGACAGGCACGCCCATATGGCTCGCCAGCACGATCACCTTCTTCAAATGATCGACGACGGCCTTGCGGTGGGCGGCATCGGGATGCAGCGGATTGGGATAAAAGCCGAGGCCGGAGATCGACAGGTTCTCTTCCGCCAGTGCGGCGGCGATTTCCTTGGCCTGCGAGGTCGAGGTCGAGGCGGCGTCGATATGGCTGGTGCCGGCATAGCGCCGGGCTGCGCCTGAGGATTTCGGCCAGCAGGCGATCTCCAGCGCCTCGAAGCCGGCAGAACTTGCCCAGTCGGCGACCTCGCCAAGCGGGGTGTCGGCAAACGGTGCGGTGAGCAATCCGAGCTTCATGTGGCCCTCCCGTGGTTCACGACCGGCCTACTATGCCGATTGTGCAGGCCGCTTCAACCGTGTCGCCGCCGGCAATGCGCAAACCTGTCTGACGAATGCCATCGGATCGTCGCAGAGCAGGCCATCGTGAGCGGCTGTGACAGCCGTGCGGAACGGCTGGATTTAGTTAGGCGTCTGACAACAGCAGGACTTCCCTTGGCTAGGCACCAGCCCACTCCCGCAACGACCTGATTCTGCTCTTGTGGGGCGATTTCGGTCGAGCTAATGATGTGTCGGGCTTAGGGGTTTGAAGTGACTGACATCATCACATTCGTGGTTGCTGGTGCGTGGGCGGCAGTTGGATTTGGCGTGATCTGGTACGTCAGAACGAGACCGCCTATCCCTGAAGGTCACGAGGACCCCGATCTGCGAGAATGGCTTGATGGCCAGGTTTAAAAGCCCCAAGCTCAAAGCCCGCCAGAGCGCGTTCGGGGTGCGCCGCTACAGCTATCTTCTTGATTCTAAAATTTCCGCTGGTGGAGCTGAGGAGGATCGAACTCCTGACCTCGTCATTGCGAACGACGCGCTCTCCCAGCTGAGCTACAGCCCCGTCCAGCGGAATGGGCGCATTTATCGGGCGCGGCGGTTTCCTGTCAAGACGGCGTTTTGCCCAAAAGCCGGGCGGCCAGCGACCGGCCTGCCGTGCCGCGAAGCTGGCTCTTGCCGCCTCCGCCTGCAATGGCTACATGTCGGCAACAATCGGAGACCGGCATGATAGCCCTCATTCAGACCATTGTCCTGGCGCTTGACATTTATTGGTGGATCATCATCGCTTCGGCGATTTTCTCCTGGCTCTACGCCTTCAACGTCGTCAACTCGCGCAACCAGTTCGTCGATAGCGTCAGCAACATGCTGTTCCGGCTGACCGAGCCGGCGCTGCGGCCGATCCGCCGCTTCCTGCCCGATCTCGGCGGCATCGATATTTCGCCGATCATCCTGCTTCTGATCCTGTTCTTCCTGCGGCAGTTCCTGCTCACCACGGTGGCGCCGCTGGTCGTCTGACGGCGGTTCCATGACCGGGCCGTTTCGCCCGCGTAACGACGGCGTCGACCTGTTCGTCCGGCTGACGCCGAAAGCGGCGATGGACAGGCTCGAAGGCATCGAGATCTCGGCAGACGGGCGAAGCCACCTGAAGGCCCGCGTCCGTGCCGTGCCGGAAAACGGCGCCGCCAACCAGGCGCTCGAACGGCTTGTCGCCAAGGCGCTGAGCGTGCCGCGGTCGGCCGTCTCGGTCGTCGCCGGCGGCACGGCGCGGCTGAAGACGCTGCGCATATCAGGCGATCCGGCTGCGCTGGCGAAAGCCATCGAGGCGCTGGATGGCCGCCCAAGCGCGCCGCGGTGAGGTGGCCTGCTGCGAGGTGCTTTTGATCAGACATCGTCGGTCCGCGGCGCCGAGGTTGGCGATTGGTCCTCCGTTGGCCCTCGCTCTACACCAGCCCGCGCTTGGCCATCATCGCTTCGGGCGACGGCATCTTGCCGCGGAAGGCGGTGTAGAGCTCTTCCGGGTCTTTCGAGCCGCCGGCGGCATAGATGTTTTTCCTGAGCAGCTCGGCCAGCGCCGGATTGAACGGGTCGCCCGTCTCCTCGAAGGCGGCGAAGGCGTCGGCGTCGAGGACCTCCGACCACATGTAGGAATAGTAGCCGGCCGAATAGCCGTCACCGGCAAAGATGTGGCCGAAATGCGGGGTGCGGTGGCGCATGGCGATGGTGTCGGGCATGTTGAGCTTCTCGAGCGTTTCGGCTTCGAGACGAAGCGGCTCCTCCGGGGCATCCGGCCGCGCGTGGTAGGCCATGTCGACCAAGGCCGAGGCGGTGAACTCGACCGTGGCGAAGCCGGCGCCGAAGGTGCGCGCCGCCAGCATCTTGTCGACCAGCGCCTTCGGCATCGGTTTGCCGGTCGTCACGTGAAGCGCATGCTTTTCCAGCACCGCCGGCACGGTCAGCCAGTGCTCGTAGAGTTGCGAGGGCAGCTCGACGAAATCGCGGCTGACCGAGGTGCCCGCGACTGACGGCCAGGTGACCTCGGTCAGCATGCCATGCAGCGCATGACCGAATTCGTGGAACAGGGTTTTGGCCTCATCGACCGACAAAAGCGCTGCCTCGCCCTCCGGCGGCTTGGCGAAATTCATGATGTTGTAGATCACCGGCCTGGAGCCATCGCCAAGCTTGTAGCCGGACTTCAGCGCGCTCATCCAGGCGCCGGAGCGCTTTGAGGGCCGCGCGAAATAGTCGGCCAGGAACAGCCCGCGCTCGCTGCCGTCGGCATTCCTGACGATGAAAACGCGCGCGTCCGGATGCCAGGTGGCGATGCCTTGCTTCTCCTCGAAGCTGATGCCGAACAATTTTGTCGCCACGTCGAAACAGGCGTCGATGATGCGGTCGAGCTGCAGATAGGGCTTCAGCTCGGACTCGTCGAAGGCAAACTTCTCGGCGCGCAGCTTCTCCTGATAGAAGCGCCAGTCCCAGGCGGCGAATTCTTCGTTGCTGCCGGCCTCGGCCGCCAGCCGGTGCAATTCGATCTGATCGCTTGCGGCCTTTTCCAGCGCCTTTTCCCAGACCGGGTCGAGCAGCTTATGCACCGCCTCCGGTGTCTTTGCCATGGTGTCGTCGAGCTTCAGCGCGGCATAGGAAGCATAGCCGAGCAGCTTCGCCTTTTCGGCGCGCAGACGCAGCATGTCGCGCACCACGGCGGTGTTGTCGGTGGCGCCGCCGTTCTGGCCGCGCATGGTGAAGGCGCGAAAGGCGATTTCGCGCAGGTCGCGGCGCTCGGAGAAGGTCGAGAACGGCTCGTAGATCGAGCGCGACAGGGTGACGGCATAGCGGCCCTTCTGGCCGCGCACCTCGGCGGCCTCGGCCATCGCGCTTTTCAGGAATTCCGGCAGGCCGGCAATGTCGGCCTCGTCAAGAAACAGCGCCCAGTCGCGCTCGTCGGCAAGCAGGTTCTGGCCGAAATTCGTGCCGAGCGACGACAGTTCCTCATTGATCGCCGCCAGCCGCTTCTTGCCCGCGGCGTCGAGCCTGGCGCCGGAACGGACGAAATTTTTCCAGGTCTTTTCCAGCACCCGCAGCGTTTCGGCATCGAGCTTCAGGGCGTCGCGGCGCTGGTAGAGCTCGTCGATGCGGGCAAACAGCCTCTCGTTCATCGAGATCGCCGAGAAATGCCGCGACATCTTTGGCGAGATGTCGCGCTCAAGCGCCTGGATCGCCTCGTTGGTGTGGGCGCCGGCCCGGCACCAGAAGATCGACGAGACATGGTCGAGCGCCTCGCCGCCAAGCTCGAGCGCTGCAAGCGTGTTCTCGATGGTCGGGGTCTCGGCATTGCCTGATATCGCCTCGATCTCGGCCTCATGCGCCGCCAATGCCGCATCGAAAACCCCGGAAAAATCGCCGTCGCCGATGCGGGTGAAATCGGGCAGGCCGAGCGGTCCTTGCCAGGTGGTCAGCGGATGGGCGGCGAGGTCGACGGCGGACGGCATGGGCATTCTTCCGTTAAGTGAGGGGCTTTCGCTGCGTGGCGGGATGAGGCGGATCGTCACCGATGTAAGGCGCCGGCTTGCCGCACGCAATATCGCGGCTGGTCAGTAGCTATCGCAGTTTTCTGCGATCGCCGCCTGCGAGCTGGCAGTGATGCGGTTGTCGGCGATCGCGAAGGTTTCCTGCATCAGCACGTCGTTATTGGGGAAATCATAACAGGCGATCACCGTGATGACGCCGCCTTCGGTCTTCTCGATCCGATGCCGGATTTCAGCCCCGGCGACGGCGCCCTCCCAGTCGTCGATGGAGGCGATGAATTCCTGTTTGGTCTGGACGACGCCGAGATCGTCGAGTTTTATCCGGACGTCGTCGGCAAGCAGATCCGACAGTTTCGTGCGATCGGCGACCAGTAGCGCCGCATACCAGCGGCCGATGAGCGCGCCGTCGTCGGCGCCGGCGGATATGACTGAAAACAGCAGCGCCGCTGCGGCCAAAGCGATCGAACGGCATGCCATGCAACCCTCCTACGTCATCTCCGGCCGCTCGAAGTCGCCGGTGTCCTTGTTCATCACCCAGAGTTCGCCGGTCGAGATGTCGAACCAGGCGCCGTGCAGCGACAGCCGTCGCTTGCCTTCCAGGATCGAGACGCAGGGAAAGGTTCTGAGGTTGGCGATCGAATAGCGGATCGAAATGCGCTCGAGCGCGGTCTGCCGCTCGGTCGCCGTCATGAAGGTGCTGGACGACACGGTCTCGGCGGCCGGCGCAATCAGGCTCATCCACTTGCCGATGAAGTCGCCGGGCGACAACGGCGCGGCGGTACTGTCGAGTGCCGCGCGGATGCCGCCGCAGCGGCCATGGCCCATCACCACGATGTTCTTGACCTTGAGGCTCTGCACGGCGAACTCGAGCGCCGCCGAGGTCGAGTGGAACTGGTCGTCGGGCGCATAGGGCGGCACCAGATTGCCGACATTGCGCAGCACGAAGAGTTCGCCGGGGCCAGCGTCGAAGATCGCCTCGGGGGCCGCGCGGGAGTCGCAGCAAGCAATGATCATCGTTTCGGGGGCCTGGCCCTCGCGAGCAAGCGAGCGATAGCGTCCGCTTTCGGCGAGATAGCGGCCACTCATGAAATTGCGGTAGCCGGTGAGCAGATGGTCAGGGAGATGAGGCATTGGCGGCGTCTGGAGCCTTTCGGGGTTAGGCGGCAGCTCTTTAGGTCAGGAAGGCTCTAGCGGCAAAAGCCGGTCGCGAGCAATGCCGAATCGCGAAGGACGTGGTTGCCATTCGCCAATGCGATCGTCTCGCCGATAGACGGGGCAACGAAATTCACGCCCAGATCGCCACAGGGATGCCAAAACGGTCGGCGAGCGGCGGATCCGGAAACGGCCTTGCCTCGCCGCTGGCGATGCGGCCGGCTATCAGCATCATCGCTGCGGCGTCGAGAAAGTCGTCGGCAGCAGCGCCTGGCGGCGGCGCCCGGTCGAGAAAGCCCCTGACATAACCGTGCCGGCAAAGCAGCGCCTTGCGTTCCGCTATGCCGGCTGGGTTGACGGCGCCCTTGATCTTCTTCGGCAGGCGCATCGCCTGGTCGTCGTTCAGCCGGCAGAAGGCGACTTCCGGATGCGATTCGAAGACGTGGCGGCGCAGTTCGGGACGTGCGATCAACACGGCATCGATCTCGCGGATCTTGGCAAAGATGCCAAAAGCCTGGATCGAGACGCCGCGCGGCGGATCGGAGGTCGCCTTGGCCACTTCGCTTGCCTGGCGATGCGCGGCATGCCACGCGTCGATCGTGGTGAAGCCGTCCGTATGCGCGTAAAGCGCCGCACGCGAGGGGATGGCGAAGACACTCGATTGCCTGTTGCCAAGCAGCGGCCGCACCAGAGCTTCGGGCCCGCGGCCGCCCTTTTGCGAAACATCGGGCAGGCCAATCGGCATGTCGACGGCGACGGTCGCATCGGCCGGCAATGCGTCGAGCAGTGCTGCGAAGCTTGGAAAAACGGCTGCCGAGGGAGCTGCGCCCGGATCGCGGCGAACGGCGATCCAGCCGGCCCTGCAGCCGTCGACGCCGACAACGGTCACGCTCTTTTGTCCCGCCCCGGATGCAGGAGATGGCGAAGCTGCACCATCGCCATCGGGTGCGACAGGCTCTGTGCATCGGTTTCGAGCTGCAATTCGTCGCCGCCGCGCTTGGCGGTGCGCGCCAGGATCTCGTAGACCGCGGCCGTAGTCGACTGCAGCGCCTTGATCGCCGGTTGGCCGGACAGGATGCGCGCCAGATAGACGGCCGCCGTCAGGTCGCCGAGCCCATTGGGCGGCTTGTCGATGAGGCGATGCTCGGCGAGCAGCGCCTGGTTGCCGTTGAGCAGCAGATTGCCGGTGCCGCCGGCCATCATCGCCGGCGCCGAAGTGACCAGCATGGTCGACGGCCCGGCCTGAAGGGCGGCCGCCATCACCGCTTTGAGGTCGGGCAGCGGCGCTCCCGCTATCCATTCCAGCTCGTAGCGGTTGGGCGTGGCGATGTCGGCAATCGGCATCAGCCGGTCGCGCATGGCAATGGCGGTCGTCTCCGGCACATAGAGCCCGCCCGAATCGCCCATCACCGGGTCGCAGATATAGACGGCGTCCGGCGTCTTCGCCTTGACCGCGCCGACCAGCGAGGCGACGGCGTCGGCCTGGCCGCCTTCGCCGAGATAGCCGGACAGCACCGCGCCGACCTCGCCGAGCCACGGGGCGCGCTCGAGATCGGCCATCAGCGCCCTGAATTGATCGAGCGGCGGCACGATGCGCGTCGCCCGTCCATGGCCCGGATGCCAGGGCAGGATGACGGTCGGCACCGCCCACACCGGAAAGCCCAGCGTCTCCAGCGCAAAGACCGCGGCGCGGTTGCCGACCGAGCCGCGCGCGACATGGCTGGAAATGACGATAACCGCGCGCGGCGCGTCGTATTCTTCGGTGCTCACGAGGTTCCTAACTCTGGATGATGAAAAGCACGAGCCAGATCAACAGGCCAATGCCGACAATGAGCCCCAGCGCCCGGCCGATGCGCGTGCCCCAATATTCGATCGGGTCCGCCCGGTCGGCGTCTGCAGCAGTGACGTCATCGCGCGCACCCTTCGCGGTCCGCGCAACGGACGAGGCCGGGTCGGTTTCACTTGCCACGCGCTCGATGATGCGGCGCGATTCGTCGTCGCTGTCCTGGCGTCCCGCCATGGCTATGCCCTGTTTTCGCAGCGACTTTAACCTGTTCGCCCGGCCAGTTACAGGGCCTGACAGTGAATGCCAAAGCACCAGCAGCGCCCCAGGTTGAGGTCATGTTCTTGCGCGCGGATTGTGGTAATGCTTCGCCCGTCAGTCTGTTGAGGGATTTTTCCATGCCTGCCCTTTCCTCCCCTTTCGTCTTCCGCAACCTGCCAGCCTTGCTGATGATGGCGATCGTGCTGCCGCTGCTGGCCGGCTGCGGCTACAACACCATTCCGACGGCAGAGGAAAACGCCAAGGCCTCATGGAGCCAGGTGCTGAACCAGTATCAGCGCCGCGCCGATCTCATTCCCAACCTGGTCGAGACGGTCAAGGGCTATGCGGCGCATGAGAAGGATACGCTCGATGCCGTGGTCGAGGCGCGCGCCAAGGCGACGCAGGTGACGGTGACGCCCGACACGCTGAGCGATCCGGAAGCGGTCAAGAGATTCCAGGACAGTCAAGCCGGCCTGACCAGCGCGCTGTCGCGGTTGCTGGCAGTGGTGGAGAATTATCCCGACCTCAAGGCCAACCAGAATTTCCTGGCGCTGCAGGCGCAGCTCGAAGGCACCGAGAACCGCATCTCGGTCGCCCGCCGCGACTATATCGAGGCGGTGCGCGAGTACAACCTGACGTTGAGGACCTTCCCGTCGGTGATTTGGGCGACCTTGTGGTTCCGCGACAATCAGCCATTCGCCAATTTCACCATCGAGGAAGACAAGATGCAGACGCCGAAGGTCGATTTTGGCACGCAGCAGGGCGGGTGATCGGCGCTTAGCGAGCGCAGTTCCATTGACCTTGTACTCCGTCCCACCCCCCTCTGTCCTGCCGGACATCTCCCCCTCAAGGGGGGTGGGACGGAACGCAAGCCTTGCATTCCTGCCGGTTGCTCTAGCCCTTCTCTACTTAGCCCTCTTCCTCCCCCTCACCGCTTTCTCCGCCGAATTGCCTGCCCTAACCGGGCGGGTCGTCGACAATGCCGGCATCATCGACGCCGCAACCGAAGCGGCGCTGACCCGCAAGCTTGCGGATTTCGAGGCCAAGAGCTCTGACCAGATCGTCGTCGCGACGCTTCCTGGCCTCGACGGCGAGGAAATCGAGCCCTACGCCAACCGGCTGTTCCGCGCCTGGAAGCTCGGCCAGGCCGGCGAGGACAATGGCGTGCTTTTGCTGGTCGCCAAAGACGACCGCAAGATG
Source organism: Mesorhizobium sp. WSM4847 (assembly GCF_055811335.1). Taxonomy (NCBI): domain Bacteria; kingdom Pseudomonadati; phylum Pseudomonadota; class Alphaproteobacteria; order Hyphomicrobiales; family Phyllobacteriaceae; genus Mesorhizobium; species Mesorhizobium sp. WSM4847. The sequence continues at coordinate 253,648 of NZ_JBVVPY010000003.1, forward strand.
CGCATCGAGGTCGGCTACGCGCTGGAAGGCACGCTTACCGACCTGCACACCAGGCTGATCATCGAAAACGACATGGTGCCGGCCTTCCGCGCCGGCGATTTCTCCGGCGGCATAATGAAGGCCGTCGACGACATGGTCATGGTGCTGGAAGGCAATCCGGAAGAGCTGGAAGCGCGCGGGACCCGCAACCAGCAGCCGCCATTCAACACCGACGATCTGTTCTTTGCGATCTTCATAAGCATCTGGGCGATCATCTTCTTCGGCAGCATCGCCGCCTCCATCCTGCCGCCGATCTTCGGCCGGAAACTCGGCCCCGGCCGCTATCGCTGGCTGGGCATGATTTTCGAGCCGGGCCGGCAATCTTCTGGCGGCTGGTCGTCCGGCGGGGGCGGCTGGTCGTCGGGCGGAGGCGGCTCAGGCGGTGGCGGCTTTTCGGGCGGCGGCGGCTCGTCCGGTGGCGGCGGATCTTCAGGAAGCTGGTGAGACACGACATGGCAACTCGACCGATCAGCCCCGAGGATCATGACCGCATCGCGAAAGCGATCCGCGTCGCCGAATCGAAGACCGACGGCGAAATCTACTGCGTGGTCGCCTATGCCAGCGACGGCTATTTCTTTCCGGCGGCCTTCATGGCGACGCTGGCGATGCTCGTCGTCAGCCTCGCCGTCAGCTACGGGCTGGAAGCGTGGTGGCTGTCGATCCGCGTGCCGCATTTCGTCATCGCCCAGCTTCTGGCGATGGCCTCGATGCTTGTGCTGTTGTGGGCGCTGCCCGGCTTGCGCATCCACCTGGTGCCGAGACGGCTGCGTTACCAGACCGCGCACGCCAATGCGATAAAGCAGTTCCTCGCCCGCAACGTCCACCGCACCACGGCGCGCACCGGCGTGCTGGTGTTCGTTTCGATTGCCGAGCACTACGCCGAAGTGATCGCCGACAGCGGCATCGACAGCCGCGTCGGCCAGGATGTCTGGGACGGCGTCGTCCGCGACCTTACCGCGCATGCCCGCGACGATCGTCTCGCCGACGGCTTCATCAAGGCGATCGAAGCGACGGCTGCGGTGCTGGCCGAGCATTTCCCGCTTTCTTCCGGCGACAGCAACGAACTCGACGACCATCTGGTCGAAATCTGAGTCGCTACGAACGGTTTTTTCAGCACTCAACGGCACGTCTATCGTCTGTGCGAAAGCTTGGGAGCGGCTGACCGGACTCTTGCAATCGGGCGATGCGGGTTTATGGTTAACCAATCATGAAGACGTTGAGCATCGACATCAGGAAAGCCGAGCCGCGCGACGCAGGCGCCATCGCCGACGTGCACCTGCTGGCTTGGCGCGGCGCCTACTCCGGCATCATCCCGCATCGCACGCTGACATCGATGATCAACCGCCGCGGCGCCGACTGGTGGGCGAACGCCATCCGCCGCGCCGCCACCGTCCTGGTTGTCGAGATCGGCGGCAAGGTTGCCGGCTACGCCACGATCGGCAAGAACCGTGCCCGCGAGCTCAAGCAGCAGGGCGAGATCTACGAACTTTACGTGCGCCCGGAATATCAGGGCATCGGGCTCGGCAGCCGGCTATTCTCGGCAGCACGGGCGCGACTGGCAGACCACGGGCTGAAAGGCATGGTGGTGTGGGCGCTGGAGGACAACCAGAACGCGCTCACCTTCTATGCCGGCGCCGGCGGCCGCGACGTCGCCGAGGGAGTCGAGGTTTTCGAGCAGAAGGCTCTGAAGAAGGTCGCCTTCGTCTGGGAATGACGGCTCGACACGCCTCTCGCCAGCACCCTCAGCCGATTTCAGTACCATTCGCCGCATTGCACCATGCGCCGCTGCCCGCTATCGGTTTCCAATCGAAAGAGGGACAAAAGCCATGCGTATCGAAGCCATCGCCATCGGAAAGAACCCGCCGGAGGACATCAACGTTATCATCGAGGTGCCGATCGGCGGCGAGCCGATCAAGTACGAGATGGACAAGGAGGCCGGCACGCTGTTCGTCGACCGCTTCCTGCACACCTCGATGCGCTATCCCGGCAATTACGGCTTCGTGCCGCACACGCTGTCGGGTGACGGCGACCCGATCGACGTACTGGTCTGCAACACGCGCGCGCTGGTGCCGGGTTGCGTCATCAATGTGCGGCCGATCGGCGTGCTGGTGATGGAGGACAATTCCGGCCTCGACGAAAAGATCATCGCGGTGCCGTCGCCCAAGCTTACGCTGCGCTACGAGAACGTCACCGAATACACGCACCTGCCCGACATCACCCGCCAGCAGGTGCAGCACTTCTTCGAGCACTACAAGGATCTCGAACCCGGCAAATGGGTCAAGATCGAGGGCTGGCACGACGCCGCCTACGCCAAGAAGATGATCGTCGAGGCGATCGAACGGGCCAAGGCAAGCAAGTAGCCCAGCGCCTGAATTTGCGAGCAAACTGCTGGCGTAGCGCCGCCCCTCATCCGCCTGCCGGCACCTTCTCCCCGTGAACGGGGAGAAGCCCGCTGACCTCGACCTTGGCGCCCATTCAGCAACGGTGGTAATTGGCGAAACCATTGATGGCTGCGTCTTTCTCCCCGTCACTATACGGGGAGAAATGCCCGGCAGGGCAATGAGGGGCAGCGCTGACCGACGTTACTTTTCAATGCGACGCGCTCCTAATTGTCGACGCGGCCGAAAGCGGGCGCGTTGCCGATAACCACGCGCTTGTCCTTGCCGCAGGCAAAGGTCCGCGCCTTCTCGTCGGCGAGCTTGCGTGCCTGGTCGTTGGCGCCGGGGTTGCCGGTGGCCAGCACCAGGCCGACGGTGCAGCCTTCATAGGTCTCCGGCTGGGCGACCTTGGCGACGATCAGCACGTCGGTCGGCTTGTTCTCCACCTCGGGATTGCTGATCGAGCGCCGATGGATGACCGCAAACGGGACGGCGCGATCGCCGTTCGTCTCGATGCGCCACTCGAGTTTGGATGCGGCCGTGTTGAAGGCGACAAAACTTTCCCAGACTGCGGTCATGTCGCTGGGCGGAAAACCATAAAACAGCGATTCGCGGGCGTCGTCGTAGGCGATCAGCACCGGGTAGCCGCGATAGCCCGAACAGGCGAGACTGGCCCAGTCGCCGTCGCCTTCCTCCGCTTGCGCGTAGGTCACGCAGTCCTTCTTCCAGTCGAGATCGGTGTAGGCGCTGGAAATGTCGCCGGCCCGGGCAGGCTGGCAGAGGCCGGCGAGGGCAAGCGGGATCAGCAAAAGAGCACGCATCGCGGGCAACTCCGTTTCGGGGCTGCCGCACGGTATCGTTAATCGCTATTTCTTCAAGCTCGCTTCGATCAGCAGGTCGGCGTTGCGGGCCACAGACTTCGCCGGTCCGCCGGCCCCGAACAGCTGGCCACTGATATAGGCGCCTTCGATCAGGAGCAGCAGCCCGTCGCCCAGCGTATCGGCGTCGCCGGCACCCATTGCCGCCGCCATGGCGCGCAGGCGTCGGCGCAATTCCTGCTTGTTGGCCTCGCTCACCACGCGGGCCGGGTGGCCACGTTCGGGATATTCGACGGCCGCATTGGTCATGCCGCAGCCGCGATAGTCGGGCTTTTGCGTGCGCTTGCCGATGCGGGTCAGGAAGGCGGCGATCTGCGCGCGCGGATCGCCGGGATGGGCAGCCACCGCCGCGTCGAAGCGGGCCCAGAACTCGAGGTCGTATTGCCGCAGATAGGACGCGGCCAATTCGTCCTTGGACGGAAAGCTGCGATAGAGGCTGGGCTTGGTGACGCCGGCGCGCCGCACGATCTCGTCGACGCCGATCGCCCTGATGCCTTGCCGGTAGAACAGGTCGCGGGCAACGCGAAGGATTTTTTCGCCCGCGCGGGGCCGTTCATCCGCTTTGATCGCTGGTTCAATGCTTTTCATTCTTGGACGTGCCGTTGCCTGCTTGACAATGTTACCGATCGGTACGTATGCTCCCATGCATTGAAACGTACCGGTCAGTAACATGATAGCTCGATCCCGCCCGTTTGGCCAGCGCTATGCTTTCGTCGTGGTCGCCGTCATTTTCCTGTGCCTGCTGATCGCGGCGGGCCTGCGGTCGGCGCCGGCCGTCATGATGCTGCCGCTGGAGGAGAGTTTCGGCTGGCGGCGCGATGTCGTCTCGCTCGCCGCGGCCATCGGCATCTTCCTCTACGGCCTGACCGGGCCGTTTGCCGCGGCACTGATGGAACGGATCGGGCTGCGCCGCACGCTGCTGGCGTCGCTGGTGCTGATGTCGGGCTCGACGGCACTCAGCCTGTTGATGACCCAGCCCTGGCACCTGCTTCTCACCTGGGGCGTATTCTCCGGCGTCGGTTCCGGCGCGGTCGCCACGGTGCTCGGCGCCACCATCGTCAATCGCTGGTTCAAGACCAATCGCGGCCTGGTGATGGGGCTGATGTCGGCCTCGGCCGCCACCGGCCTGCTGGTGTTCCTGCCGTTGCTCGCCGCGCTCGCCCAGTCGGGCGGCTGGAAGCCTGTCGCCATCGCCATTGCGGTCGCCACCGCCTGCCTGGTGCCGCTGGTCTGGCTGCTGGTGCCGGAACGGCCGTCCGCGATCGGCATAGTGCGCTACGGCGCTGAGGCCGACGACGTGCCGCCGGTTCCGCCGGCCTCGCAGGGCAATTTCCTCTCCCACACGTTCAGCACGCTGCGTCGTGCCGCCGGCACGCGGGTGTTCTGGTATCTGTTCGCCACTTTCTTCATCTGTGGCTTCACCACCAACGGACTGGTCGGAACGCACCTGATCGCGTTTTGCGGCGACATGGGCATCGGCCAGGTGCAAGCCGCCGGCCTGCTGTCGCTGATGGGCATCTTCGACCTGATCGGCACGACGCTGTCGGGCTGGCTCACCGACCGTTTCGACCCGCGCAAGCTGCTCGGCGTCTATTATGGCATCCGCGGCCTGTCGCTGATCTATCTGCCTTATTCCGGCTTTTCGTCGACCAGCCTGATCATCTTCGCCGTGCTCTACGGATTGGACTGGATCGCCACCGTGCCGCCGACGCTCAGGCTGTCGAACGAGGCGTTCGGCGACCGCAGCGGGCCGATCGTCTTCGGCTGGGTCGTCGCCGGCCATCAGGTGGGTGCAGCGGCGGCCGCCTTCTTCGGCGGCACCATGCGTGAATTGCAGGGCAATTACGAACTTGCCTTCCTCATCGCCGGTATGACGGCAATAGCCGCAGCCTGCATCTCGCTGTTGATCAACACCAGCCGTCCGGCCTTCGAGCCGAACCCGCAGGCGGCTTGAGCTGTGACGGCCGAGCGCTAATCTCCCCCCTTGAGGGGGAGATGGCCGCGAAGCGGCCAGAGGGGGTCGGTCCGACCGGGCTCGGCCCCTTATCGCAGACGCAGGAGGTTGGCGCTCCACGCGACACGATCCCCTCTGTCGCCTTCGGCGACATCTCGCCCTCGAGGGGGGAGATTCGCCAGCCTGTTGATCGTCAGAAAACCTTCATGGTTTCGAGATGTGCGTGAAACATTGAGGCTGGACCTTAGCGGCGACGTTTAAGCCATCCAGGAGACAGCCATGAACAAGATTTCGCGCCGCGCTTTTGTCACGTCGGCGAGCGCCGCCGGCCTCGTCGGCGTATCGGGCCTCGCGCTTCCCTATTATTCGCGCGCCAATCAGCGGCCCGCCTTCAGCCATGGCGTCCAGTCGGGCGATGTCGACGCAACCAGCGGCGTGGTGTGGACGCGGACCGACCGCCCTTCGCGCGTCATGTTCGAACTCTCGTCGACGGAGAATTTCGCCAATCCCTTGCGCCTTGCGCCGCTCGATACGTCGCCGGCCAGCGATTACACGGTAAAGCGGCTGCTCACCAACCTCACCTCCGACCAGGACATCTTCTACCGCATGGTCGCGGCCGATCTTGCCGACATCAACGCCGTCTCCGAGCCGATCATCGGCCGCTTCCGCACGGCGCCGGCCTCGAAACGCGACATCCGATTCGCCTGGTCGGGCGATACCGCCGGCCAGGGCTGGGGCATCGACGACACCGGCATGAAGACCTATGCCACGATCGGCAAGCATACGCCCGACTTCTTCCTGCATTCCGGCGACACAATCTATGCCGACGGCCCGATGAAGGACGAGGTCGAGCTGCCCGGCGGCAGCAAGTGGAAGAACAAGGTCCTCATCGACGAAAAGCGCAAGGTTGCCGAGACGCTGGACGAGTACCGCGGCCAGTGGAAGTACAACATGATGGACAAGAACGTGCTGGGGCTCAACGCCATCTGCCCGACCTTCTACCAGTGGGACGACCACGAGGTGGTCAACAACTGGTCGGATTCGAAGGACCTGAGCGCCGACGACCGCTACTCGGAAAAAAATATCCATGTGCTGGCGGCACGCGCGGCACGCGCCTTCCACGAGATGACGACGATCCGCTACGAGCCGTCGGAACCGGGCCGCGTCTATCGCAAGATCGCCTACGGGCCGCTGCTCGATGTGTTCTTCCTCGACATGCGCTCCTATCGCGGCGCCAACGGTCCTGGCATGCAGGATACGGTGACGCCGCAATCGCGCATCCTCGGCGAACAGCAGATGAAGTGGCTGAAGCGCGAACTGGCAAACTCCAACGCGACCTGGAAAATCATCGCCGCCGACATGCCGCTTGGTCTCGTCGTCTGGAACGACGCCACCAACAAGGCCGGCGCCGAGGCCGTCAGCAATGGCGACAATGGCCCGGCCAAGGGCCGCGAACTGGAAATTGCCGACCTCCTTCGCTACATAAAGAATGCCGGCATCACCAACACCGTCTGGCTGACCGCCGACGTGCACTACACGGCGGCGCATTACTACAATCCCGACAAGGCGCAGTTCCAGGACTTCAATCCGTTCTGGGAATTCGTCTCGGGTCCGCTCCATGCCGGCACCTATGGACCCAATGATTTCGACATGACCTTCGGCCCGGAGCTGAAATTCATCAAGGCGCCAACCGCCGAGCAGGGGCAGAACCTGCCACCCTCGGCCGGCCTGCAGTTCTTCGGCCTCGTCGACATCGACGGCGCCACTGAACAGATGACGGTGCGGCTGATGGATCGCGACGACAATGAACTCTACAAGATCACGCTCGACCCGGTGCATTCGGCGTGAGGGGACTGGGTCACTTTGTATCAATCCTGGGTGACGTCCCGCTGCCCCTCATTGCCCTGCCGGGCATTTCTCCCCGTAAACGGGGAGAAAGTGGCCCGCATCGAAGATTTCGCTAATCGCGAACGTTGCAGAAGGAGAGCCGACATTTCGCGCAGCGGGCTTCTCCCCGTTTACGGGGAGAAGGTGCCGGCAGGCGGATGGGGGGCTGCGCCGGCGTTGGCAAGACTTCAGGAAGGGTCGATCCGACCTTTCCGACAATGTGCGGAAAGCAGTCCTAATCCGGATAGCAAACGGTTGGAATATTGGGCCAAACAGCGCTGTCGCAGTTGGCGGCCTCCTGCCTTTGCTTGAAGGCGGCGCTGACCGGCCCGGTCACCACCGGGTCGACGCCATCGGGAGCGTCGGCAAACAACTGCTCCGCCGTTCGGGTGTCGGACGGCAGGGCAGGCTCCGTCGACGTCGCGGCCGACTGTGCCACGCCTGCCGCAAGCAGGACGGCGAGGGCAGCCCATGCAAGGATTGGCCGGTATCTGATGCCCGTTTTGCTCATGAAATTTGAACTGTCCCGACCGTGAAAGGTTCCGCTTTGGTTAATAATTCAATTTCACACCAAGACGCTTAAGATTTGGTGACCATCTATTTGGTGGCACGCCTCCTCTTTCGCAATTGCGAAAAACCCTGTATGAGCCGCCCAACCGAAAGAGGCAGCGCCTTTTGGCCTGCTGCCTGCAACGCTCCCGAGACCACAACATGAAAATTCGTAATATCGCGATCATCGCGCACGTCGACCATGGGAAAACCACCCTCGTCGACCAGCTCCTGAAACAGTCCGGCTCGTTCCGGGACAACCAGCGCGTTGCCGAACGCGCCATGGATTCGAACGACCTCGAAAAGGAACGCGGCATCACCATCCTGGCCAAGGCGACCTCGGTCGACTGGAAGGACACCCGCATCAACATCGTCGACACCCCCGGCCACGCCGATTTCGGCGGTGAAGTCGAGCGCATCCTGTCGATGGTGGATTCAGCCATCGTGCTGGTCGACGCCGCCGAAGGGCCGATGCCGCAGACAAAATTCGTCGTCGGCAAGGCGCTCAAGGTCGGATTGAAGCCGATCGTCGTCATCAACAAGATCGACCGGCCGGACGCCCGCCACGTCGAGGTGGTCAACGAAGTGTTCGACTTGTTTGCAGCGCTCGACGCGACCGACGAGCAGCTCGACTTCCCTATCCTTTACGGTTCGGGCCGCGACGGCTGGGTGTCGGAAAACCCCGAAGGTCCGAAGGACCAGGGTCTGGCGCCGCTGTTCGACCTCGTCATCAAGCATGTGCCGGCGCCGACCGTCCACCCCGGCCCGTTCCGGATGATCGGCACCATCCTGGAAGCCAATCCGTTCCTTGGCCGCATCATCACCGGCCGCATCGAATCCGGCACGCTGAAATCCAACCAGGCGGTCAAGGTGCTGCATCATGACGGCACCCAGGTCGAAACCGGCCGTATCTCGAAGATCCTGGCTTTCCGCGGGCTCGAGCGCCAGCCGATCGACGAGGCGCAGGCGGGTGACATCGTCGCCATCGCCGGCCTGTCGAAGGGCACCGTCGCCGACACGTTCTGCGACGCGTCGGTGACCGAGCCGCTGCATGCGCAGCCGATCGATCCGCCGACGGTGACGATGTCGTTCCTCGTCAACGATAGCCCGCTGGCCGGCACCGAGGGCGACAAGGTGACCAGCCGCGTCATCCGCGACCGCCTGCTGCGCGAGGCCGAAGGCAATGTCGCGCTGAAAATCGAGGAATCGCCTGACAAGGATTCGTTTTTCGTCTCCGGCCGCGGCGAATTGCAGCTTGCCGTGCTGATCGAGACGATGCGCCGCGAAGGGTTCGAGATTGCCGTGTCGCGGCCGCGCGTCGTCATGCAGAAGGGCGAGAACGGCGAGTTGCTCGAGCCGGTCGAGGAAGTCGTCATCGACGTCGACGAGGAACATGCCGGCGTCGTCGTGCAAAAAATGTCGGAGCGCAAGGCCGAGATGGTCGAATTGCGCCCGTCAGGCGGCAACCGCCAGCGCATCGTCTTCCACGCGCCGACGCGCGGCCTGATCGGCTACCAGTCGGAACTGCTGACCGACACCCGCGGCACCGCCGTCATGAACCGGCTGTTCCATGCCTACGAGCCTTACAAGGGTGAGCTGCCGGGCCGCACCAACGGCGTGCTGATCTCCAACGAACAGGGTGAATCAGTGGCGTATGCCATGTGGAACCTGGAAGACCGCGGCCCGATGGTCATCGATCCGGGCGTCAAGGTCTATCAGGGCATGATCATCGGCATCCATTCACGCGACAACGACCTCGAAGTGAACGTGCTGAAGGGCAAGAAGCTGACCAACATCCGCGCCGCCGGCAAGGATGAGGCGGTGAAGCTGACGCCGCCGATCCGCATGACGCTGGAACGCGCGCTGGCCTGGATCCAGGACGACGAGCTGGTCGAAGTGACGCCGAAGACCATTCGTCTGCGCAAGCTCTATCTCGACCCGAACGAGCGCAAGCGTTTTGAGAAATCGGCGAAAGTGGTCGGCGCGGCGTAAGGCGACGTCTCATTGAAGGGGATCGGCGCTGCCCCTCATCCGCCTGCCGGCACCTTCTCCCCGTGAACGGGGAGAAGACCGCTGAGCGCACCCTCGGCGTTCATTTCTTGCAACGCTGGTAATTGGCGGAACCGTCGATGACAGCGCCCTTCTCCCCGTTGACGGGGAGAAGATGGCGGCAGCCAGATGAGGGGCAGCGCCGACGCCTGTTCAGAGGGCAAAGTTCTCTGCAAGCTGCAGGGGTGCCAAACCGCCGCTGATCGGGTATCCTTGGGCTCTCTGACGCTCGAAGGCACTCACATGCACGTCACCTCGCTTTTGATCTTCGCCGCCGCCCTTTTCGTCGCCGCGGGCTCGCCCGGCCCCTCGATTGCCGCCCTGGTGGCGCGGGTTATCGCAAAGGGCTTTCGCGACGTGTTTCCATTCCTGCTCGCCATGTGGATCGGCGAGGCCATCTGGCTGTCGCTGGCGGTGTTCGGGCTGGCGGTGGTGGCGCAGACCTTCCATCTTGCCTTCGTCGTGCTGAAATGGGTCGGCGTCGCCTATCTCGCCTACCTCGCCTGGAAGATGTGGACGGCCCCGGTCGAGGCGCGCGAAGGCGAGATGCCGCGCGAGGAGTCGGCCGTCAAACTGTTCTTTGCCGGCATGGCGGTGACGCTCGGCAATCCCAAGATCATGATGTTCTACCTGGCGCTGCTGCCAACCATCATCGATCTCGCCTCAGTGACGGTCGTCGGCTGGATCGAGCTGACGCTGACCATGGCCGTGGTTCTGGTCGCCATCGATCTGGCCTGGGTGCTGGCGGCAGCGCAGGCGCGAAAACTCTTGAAGAGCAGGCGGGCGATGAAGATCGCCAACCGCGTCAGCGCCACCACCATGGCCGGTGCCGCGGCGGCGATTGCGGCTCGATCCTGAGCCGGTGCGTCAGCCCATTTCGATGATCGGCGCGATCTCGACGCTGAAACCCGGGTCCTTCAGGATAGGACAATCCTTGGCCTTGGCGACGGCATCGTCGATGTCGTTCGCTTCGATGATTGTGTAACCGGCGGTCGGATTGCTGCCGCCATTGTTCTCGACTTTGCCGCCGGGCAGCACGGTCTTCGACATGCCGACCGGATTGCCACCGTCGACCACGGCCGAGCCAAGCTTGCCGTACCAGCCGTTCCAGGCATCCATCGCCGCTTGCCGTTCGGCGTCGTCGGTCGGCATCTTGCCGGAGCCGTGATAGACATAGAGAAATTTCGCCATGTTCTCCTCCGTTGATCTTCCGTTGATCGGCGGGCGTCGAACCGACATGCGGTCACGCCGCAGGGCGATCATCGGACCAAACCGAAAAACAAGCAACGAGAATGCGAATCACTAATGTGAGGTCCGGTTGGCTCGCAACCGCCATGCTCTCACCGCGCCATCGCGTGGTATGTCGGTGAAGGCGCGCAGCTTCGTCTCATCGAAAGCGTAGGCCAAAAGCACATTGGGAACGAGGCCGAGCTTCTCCTCGCATTTGGCGAAATAGGCTTTCGTCGCTTCGCTCAGTTCCGCAGGCGCGAGGTCAAGTGCGATGATTTTGTCTTTTATGGCGGATTTTCTCCTCATTTTCGGTGACCCACCGGCGAATCCCGACATTTCGTCGCAAGCGGTCAAACCTTTGTCGCCAAATATCGGTCATCTGCTACCATAGTCGCAAAACATATGAGGGAGGGATTTAGCGACATGGCCGGCCTGAAATCTGCAAGCCAGTTGAAAAAGATAAGCACGGCCAAGGGCAGCGAGAAACCCGGCAGGCTTGCCGATTACTTGCTGGCCCGTGCGCCGGCCGAAGATGTCGCCGCCTATGAGGTCACCGCCCTCGAACGCGCCGCCGATCTCGCCGGACGCGCCGTCGCCAGGCACAAGAAGGGCGATTGCGTCGTCGCCATAGAGGTTGATTCCGGTGTCGTGCGCCAGGGCAGGCCGATGACGGTGATCACCGTCGTCAACGACAACATGCCGTTCCTGTTCGATTCCATCCTCGGCGAGATCACCGAGAGCGCTGGCGAACCGCTGCTGGTTACCCATCCGGTCATCGTCGTCAGGCACGGCAAGAGCGGCGTCGACGAAATCCTCGGCGATGGCGGCTTCGCCAAGGGCGATCACAGTCATGAACGGCTGAGCGTCATCCACGTCCATATCGGCCGTGTTTCGTCCGAGCAGGCCGAGGCATTGGCTGACCGGCTGAAGAAAATATTGGGCCAGGTGCGCGCCGCCGTCACCGACTGGAAGCCGATGCTGGCCCGCCTCGACCAGGCAATCTCCGAGTTCCGCTACGCTCCGGTGCCGCTCGACAAGGCCAACGTCACCGAAGCGATCGCCCTCCTCGAATGGCTGCGCGACGACAATTTCACCTTCCTCGGCATGCGCGAGTTCAAATATACCGGCGGCGAGAAGAGCGGCACCCTGGAGCGCACCGAAAAGCCCGGCCTCGGCATCCTCTCCGATCCCGACGTGCTGGTGCTGCGGCGCGGCACCGAAGCGGTGTCGACGACGCCGGAAATCCGCGCCTTCCTGCACGGGCCGGAACCGCTGATCGTCACCAAGGCCAATGCCAAATCGTCGGTGCACCGCCGCATCTATCTCGATTACATCGGCGTCAAGACCTACACCTCCAAGGGCGTGCTTGCCGGCGAGCTGCGCATTGTCGGCCTGTTCACCTCGACCGCCTACACGCGCTCGGTGATGAAGATCCCCTATCTCAGGTCGAAAGCCGAAACCATCATCGCCAAATCCGGTTTCAACCCTGAAGACCACTCCGGCAAGGCACTGATCAACGTGCTGGAGAGCTATCCGCGCGACGAGCTGTTCCAGGTTCCGGTGCCGATCCTGCGCAAGCACGCCGAAGCCATTCTGGGGCTGATCGAGCGGCCGCGCGTCAGGGCGCTGGTGCGCGCCGATCAGTTCGACCGTTTCGTCTCGATCCTCGTTTTCGTGCCGCGCGACCGCTACGACAGCGTCGTGCGCGAGAAGATCGGCACCTATCTGAAGACGATGTTCCAGGGCCGGCTTTCGGCCTACTACCCGGCCTTCCCGGAAGGCGGGCTGGCTCGTGTCCACTTCATCATCGGCCGTTCCGGCGGCAGGACGCCGAAGGTCGACCAAGCGACGATCGAGGCAGCGATCCGCGCCATCGTGCGGACCTGGGACGACATTCTGCGCGAGACCGCCGAAGAGACCGGCGCCGATGCGGCGCTCACGGCGATCGCCTCGCGCTTCTCGGGAAGCTATCGCGACAGCTTCTCACCGGCGGAGGCGCTGGCCGATGCCGGGCGCATCGCCAGGATCAGCGCGGCCAATCCGATCGCCATCGACTATTATCGTCATGCCAACCAGGAACCGCATCAGGCGGCGCTGAAGATCTATCACCATGGCAGCCCGGTGGCGCTGTCGCGACGGGTGCCGGTGCTGGAGAACATCGGTTTCCGCGTTATCAGCGAGCGCACCTTCGAGGTCGGGGACGAGGCTTCCGACATGATCAATAGTGATCAGCCGGGCATGGTCTTCATCCACGACATGGAACTCGAAAACAGCTACGGCAAGCCAATCGACCTTGGCGACCGCGGCGCGCTGTTCGAAGACGCGTTCCTTTCCGTCTGGCGCGGCGACATCGACAATGACGGCTATAACGGCCTTGCCCAGACCGCCGGCCTGTGGTCGGGCGAGATTTCCATCCTGCGCGCCTACGGCCGCTATCTGCAGCAGGCCGGCATCCCACAGAGCCAGGATTTCATTGCCGCCGCGCTCAACCGCTATCCGGAGATCGCGCGTGGCCTGCATGAGCTGTTCGTCGCCCGCCTCGGACCGACGGCGCAGACGGACGGGGCGGTCGCGGCCAGGCACCTCAAGGCCAAGATCAGGGATGCGCTGGAAGAGGTTCCCAACATCGACGACGACACCATCGTCCGTCGCTACCTCAACCTGATCGAAGCCTCGCTGCGCACCAATCATTTCGTTCCCGATCTGAAGGAGAAGGGCCAGTCGCTGGCGATCAAGCTCGATTCGCAAGCGGTCGACGGCCTGCCGGCGCCGCGGCCGTGGCGGGAGATCTTCGTCTACGGCTCCGAGGTCGAGGGCGTGCATCTGCGCTTCGGCCCGGTCGCGCGCGGCGGCCTGCGCTGGTCGGACCGCGCCCAGGACTACCGCACCGAGGTGCTCGGTTTGGTCAAGGCGCAGCAGGTCAAGAACGCGGTGATCGTGCCGGTTGGCGCCAAGGGCGGTTTCTATCCGAAGAAGCTGCCGATGGGCGCCGGCCGCGACGCCATCTTCGAAGCCGGCGCGTCCGCCTACAAGAATTACGTCTCCAGCCTGTTGTCGATCACCGACAATATCGGCCTGGACGGCGTCATTCCGCCGGCTCAGGTCGTGCGGCGCGACCAGGACGACCCCTATTTCGTCGTCGCCGCAGACAAGGGCACGGCGACCTTCTCCGACACCGCCAACGCCATCAGCGAGAAGCATGGCTTCTGGCTCGACGACGCCTTCGCCAGCGGCGGCTCGGCCGGCTACGACCACAAGAAGATGGGCATCACCGCCAAGGGCGCCTGGGAAGCGGTCAAGCGGCATTTCCGCGAGATGAACCGCGATATCCAGACCACACCCTTCACCGTTGTCGGCGTCGGCGACATGTCGGGCGACGTGTTCGGCAACGGCATGCTCCTGTCCGAGCAGACCCGGCTGATCGCCGCCTTCGACCATCGTGACATCTTCATCGATCCCGCTCCCGACATGGCGGTTTCGATGGCCGAGCGCCGGCGCATGTTCGCCCTCGCCCGTTCGAGCTGGCAGGACTACGACAAGACAAAACTGTCCGAAGGCGGCATCATCGTCTCGCGCAGCCAGAAATCGATCACGCTGCCGCCGGCCGCGGCCGCGGCGATCGGCCTCGGCAAGACGACCGCCTCGCCGGTCGAGATCATGAGCGCCATCCTCAAGGCGCCGGTCGACCTTTTGTGGTTCGGCGGCATCGGCACCTATCTCAGGGCATCGACGGAAACCAACCAGGACGCTGGCGATCGCGCCAACGATGCCATTCGGGTGACTGCGCTCGAAGTGCGCGCCAAGGTCATCGGCGAGGGCGCCAATCTTGGCGCGACGCAGCGGGCCCGCATCGAGTTCGGGCTGAATGGCGGGCGCTGCAATTCCGACGCCATCGACAATTCGGGCGGCGTCAACTGCTCCGACGTCGAGGTCAACATCAAGATCGCGCTGGCTTCCGCCATGCGCAAGGGGGCGCTGACCCGCCCAGCGCGCAACAAGCTTCTCGCCGAAATGACCGACGAGGTGAGCGCGCTGGTGCTGTCCAACAATTACGAGCAGACGCTGGCGTTGTCCCTTGCCCGCAAGCGCGGCCTTGCCGATATCGCCCATCAGAGCCGTTTCATGGCAGCGCTCGAGGCGCGCGGCCTGCTCGACCGCAATGTCGAAGCTCTGCCGTCGCCGGCAGGCCTTGCCGAGCGCGAGGCGCGCGGCGAGCCGTTGACCAGGGCCGAGCTCGGCGTGCTGCTGGCCTATGCCAAGATCGTGCTGTTTTCCGACATCGTCGCCAGCGACGTGCCGGACGATCCGCATTTCGACCGTGACCTGATGGGCTATTTTCCGGACCGGATGACGAAGAAATTCGCGGCCGAAATCCATGGCCATCGCCTGCGCCGCGAAATCATCGCCCGTGTCGTCACCAACGATCTGGTCAATCGCGGCGGCCCACCCTTCGTCAACAGGCTGCAGGAAGCAACCGGTCGCAGCGCGGCCGACGTGGTCCGGACCTTCGCTGTGGTGCGCGACGGCTTTGGCTTGCCGGCGCTCTATCGCCAGATCGACGCGCTCGACAACCAGATCGACGGGCAGGTGCAGCTCGACCTTTATCAAGCCGTCAGTCGGCTTACCTATGTCGCCAGCGGCTGGTATCTCAAGAACGATACCAGCACCGCTCCGCTGGGCCAACGGATCGCCGAATTGCAGAACGCCCGCAAGGCACTGGAGCCGAAGCTCCCTTCGCTGCTTCCGGCCTTCTCGCGCGAGCGGATAGAGGAGCGGCGGCATGGTCTGGCCAAGGGCGGCGCGCCCGAACAGCTGGCAGAACATCTGGCGCTGACCGATGTGGCCGGCGTCGTGCCTGACATCGCGCTGACGGCCCGAACGGCGAATGCCGACATCATCGCCGCCGCGAAGGCGTTTTTCGCGGTCAGCGATGCCTTCCGCATTCCGCGCGTCGAGGATGCGGCGCGCTCGATCGCGCCGTCCGACTACTACGATCAATTGGCGCTTTTCCGCGCCACCGACACGATCGGCGCAGCCAGGCGCGGCATCGCCGTGGCGGCGCTCACCGGCCATGCCGGGGCGGCGGACCCGGTGGCGGCATGGCTGGAGGCCGGCGGCGAGAGGGTCGGGCGCATCCGCGAGCGGCTGCAGGCGCTGACCGAGGGCGGCGACATCACCGTGTCGCGGCTGTCGGTGGCATCGGGGCTGATCAGCGACCTGACGGCGCTGTGAACTGTTCGCTTCACAAGGCCGGCGCTGCCCCTCATCCGGCTGCCGCCACATTCTCCCCGTATAGTGACGGGGAGAAGGAACTTGCTGCAACGCCAGCGCCTTTTCTGCAACGGCAGCCGTTCGCGAAACCGCCGATGACAATGTCTTTCTCCCCGTCCCTATACGGGGAGAAATGCCCGGCAGGGCAATGAGGGGCGGCGCGACCCCTGTCATTTGCGTGAGCACCGGAAACATGCAGACATGGCGCCGGTCGCGGGCCAAGCGAACGGGGCAGGAGGGCATATGGCCGAGGTAGCAGTGCAGCGAGCGCCGGAACGCGGCATCTGGGGATGGATGCTGTTCGACTGGGCGGCGCAGCCGTTCTTCACAGTCATCACCACCTTCATCTTCGGTCCCTACTTCGTCTCGCGCATGGCGAGCAATCCCGAAACGGGCCAGGCGGCATGGGGTTACGGCATCGCCGCGGCGGGTCTGGCCATTGCCGTGCTATCGCCGATCCTCGGCTCGATCGCCGACCAGACCGGCCCGCGAAAACCGTGGATCGCACTCTTCGCCGCGGTCAAGATCACCAGTCTTTGCCTGCTATGGTTCGCTGCTCCCGGTTCGAACCTTTTCCTGGTCGTGCTGTTCTTCTCGCTGGCTTCGGTCGCGGCGGAATTCTCGACCGTGTTCAATGATTCGATGATGCCGCGTCTGGTGCCGAAGAGCGAAATCGGCCGCATCTCGAATATGGCCTGGGGGCTTGGTTATCTCGGCGGGATGATTGCGCTGATCTTCGTCGTCGCCTTCATGGCCAGTTCGCCGGAAACCGGCAAGACGATCGCCGGCCTCGACCCGCTCTTCGGGCTCGATCCGAAGCTCGGCGAGGACGCGCGCGCCACCGGCCCACTGTCGGCGGCTTGGTATTTTCTATTCATCCTGCCGATGTTCTTTTTCACACCGGATGCGGTGAAGGGCATTCCGCTTGGACCGGCGGTGCGCGAGGGACTGTCGGAACTGAAATCGACGCTGGGCGAAATACGCCAGCGCAGCGGCATCTTCCGCTTTCTCGTCGCCCGCATGATCTATCAGGACGGCGTCAACGCGCTGCTTGCGCTGGGCGGTGCCTTTGCGGCGGCGATGTTCCACTGGTCGATCACCGAGATCGGCCTGTTCGGCATCATCCTCAACGTCGTCGCCATCGTCGGTTGCCTGATGGCCGCACGCCTCGACGTGGCGCTCGGCTCCAAGGCCATAGTGATGATTGCGCTTGTCCTGCTCAGCCTCGCCACGATCGGCATCGTCTCGACCGGGCCAGGCTACACGCTGTTCGGTGTCTGGATGATGCCCGGAGCCGATAGCGGCGGGTTGTTCGGTACGCCGGCGGAAAAAGCCTACATCTTCTTTGGTCTGCTGATCGGGCTTGGCTTCGGGCCGGTGCAGGCATCGTCGCGCTCCTACATGGCGCGCAGCGTCACCGCGGCCGAATCGGGCCGCTATTTCGGCATCTACGCGCTGGCCGGACGGGCGACCAGTTTTGCTGCGCCATTCCTGGTGGCCACGATCACCCTGGCCAGCGGCTCGTCGCGGCTGGGCATGGCGGCAATCGTGCTGTTCCTCGGCGTCGGCCTGGCGATCCTGATCCGCACGCCGTATCCGGCGGACCAGCCGGCGGAGTGAGCTTACCCTCCCCCTTGTGGGGACTTGTGGGGAGGGTCGATCCGCGAAGCGGAGCGGGGTGGGGGCGGCGCTGCCCCCGCCCCGTCTCACGAACTTTGCTTCGCAAAGATCGTTTGCCGACCCTCCCCACGAGGGACCCACGAGGGGGAGGGAGAGGCGCCTAATGCCTGAAATGCCTGACGCCGGTAAACACCATGGCGATGCCGTGGGCGTCGGCGGCGGCGATGACATCGTCGTCGCGCATCGAGCCGCCCGGCTGGATGACGGCGGTGGCGCCGGCTTCGATCGCCGACAGCAGCCCGTCGGCGAACGGGAAAAAGGCGTCCGAGGCGACGACAGAACCCTTGGTCAGCGGCTCGGCCAGGCCGGCTGCCTCGGCCGCGTCGAGCGCCTTGCGCGCGGCGATGCGCGAGGAATCGACCCGGCTCATCTGGCCGGCGCCGATGCCGACGGTGGCACCGTCTCTGACATAGACGATGGCGTTCGACTTGACGTGCTTTGCGACGCGGAAAGCGAATTTGAGATCGGCCATTTCGGCCCGCGTCGGCGCCCGCTGGGTCACCACTTTCAGGTCGAGGTCGTCGATCACCGCATTGTCGCGGCCCTGGACGAGCAACCCGCCGGAAACGGATTTCACGGTGGAGCCGGCTGCGCGCGGATCGGGCAAGCCGCCGGTGACCAGCAAGCGCAGGTTCTTCTTGGCGGCGACGATGCGGATTGCTTCTTCGGAAACGGCCGGCGCGATGATGACCTCGGTGAAGGTTTTGACGATCTCTTCGGCTGCCTCGGCATCGAGGGTCCGGTTCATCGCGACAATGCCGCCAAAGGCCGACACCGGATCGCAGGCAAGCGCCTTGGCATAGGCCGCCTTCAGCGAAGCGCCCTCGGCGACGCCGCACGGATTGGCGTGCTTGATGATGGCGATGGTGGCGGAGCGGGCCGGATCGAACTCGCCGACCAGTTCGAAGGCGGCGTCGGTGTCGTTGATGTTGTTGTAGGAAAGCTGCTTGCCCTGAAGCTGGCGCGCCGTCGCGACGCTCGGCCGCTTGTCGCCATCGACGTAGAAGCCGGCGCCCTGGTGGGGGTTCTCGCCGTAGCGCATCACCTGGTCGAGCCTGCCGCCGAAGGCGCGCCAGGTGGGATGTTCGATCTCCAGCGCTTCGGCGAACCAGCCGGAAATCGCCGCATCATAGGTCGCGGTGCGGGCGAAGGCCTTGGCCGCCAGCTTCTTGCGGAAATCCAGCGAGAGCGAGCCGAAATTCATCTCCAGCGCGTTGAGCACCGAGGCATAGTCCTCGGGATCGGTGACGATGGCGACGTAAGCGTGGTTCTTGGCCGAAGCGCGGATCATCGCCGGGCCGCCTATGTCGATGTTCTCGGCGATCGAGGCGTAAGCGGCGCCGGAGCGGCGGACATCCTCGAAAGGGTAGAGATTGGAGACGACGAGATCGATCGGCTCAATACCATGATCGCGCATCGCCGCGGCGTGTTCGGGATCGTCGCGCACGCAAAGCAGCGCGCCGTGCACGGACGGATGCAGGGTCTTGACGCGGCCGTCCATGATCTCGGGAAAGCCGGTGAGTTCGGAGACGTCGCGCACAGCCATGCCTGCCTCGGCGATCGCCTTTGCCGTGCCGCCGGTGGAGACCAGCTCGACGCCGGCCGCGGCCAGCGCCCTGGCGAAATCGATGAGCCCGGTCTTGTCGAAAACGGAAAGCAGCGCGCGACGAACGGGAACGAGGTCGGGCGCGGGAATGTTCTTGGCGGCGACGGCCATGGGCTGGCGGCCTTTCACGGCTGGTTGGGACAGTGTCCGCGCGCCGTAGCACATGAGGCCTGGAAATCAAACTGCGGGACTAACCGCAGTCTCAGCTTTTTGCCGGATGACCGGCGATGGCCGTCCGTGTCAGTTGCCAATGGACTTCGGAAATCTCTGACGCCTTGAAGGCCAGCACGATCTGCCGGCTGCGGCGCGGGCCGCCAAGACCGGCGAAATAAATGGATTCTTCGACCTCGGGCGCCACCTCGGTGCAGGTGAACACCCATGTGTCGGCTTCATCGGCGGTCAGCACCAGACGGTCGTGCTCGTCCTTGAGCAGGCCTATGTCGGGATGGATGTGGAAGCGCACGGTGACGAAATCGCGGCCGTTGTTGCGGATTGCAGCATTGCCCGGCCGCAGAAGGCGATCCCTGCCGGCGAGCACATTGCCGTTCGTCGACAATTTCAGTTCGCGCTCATGCAGCAAGCCGAAGCGCGCGACATAGCCGTCATGGCGAGCCAGAAAACCCTGTGTGCCTTGCTGGTCGGTGCGCTTGCAAGGCACATGCTGCGGGCCGCCGATCAACGGCGTGCCGAGCAGATCGTTGACGCGCAGCGAGTGGCTGAAACGCGCCGACGAGGTGTCGTTGATGGTGGCTGTCGAATGGGCGGCCGTGGCGCGGGCAAGCGGCCGGAATTCGGCGGCGCCATAGGTGTCCACGCCGGCGTTGACGACATAGTGGCGGCGGCCGGAAGACAGCTCGAAGGAAAGGCATCCGGCGTGCGCCGCGTTGGAAACATCGATGCGCGGTGGCGGGCCGGTATCGGCGATCACGGTGACGCCGCCCATGGAGAGGCGCTCGTAGCCCGAATGCGGTGCGTGCAGCAATGGCGCGCCGGCGGTGTCGTCGTGGCGCAGAATGGTGGCGATGCGGTTGTGGATGGTCGCGCCCATGCCGTTGAAGCGGGCGAGGCTGCCGTCCTGGTGGCGAAAGAAACGCAGCGCCGGCAGCATGCGATCGATGGCGCCCATCAGCGCCGCCGGCGGCGTTTCGGCCTGATTGGCATAGGTCTGGCGCAGCGGCAGAAGGTCGGCGAGGATTTCAAGCACGGCCATCGGATTGCGCGAAATATGGCCGCCATCCGGGAGAATCTGACGGTCGAGTTCCTCGGCGAGGTTGCGGGTCGCGCCGCGCAGCGCCGATGCCGGCGCCGGTAGCGACAGAGCGGCAAAGGCAAGCGCGATGCGGGCGCGCAGCCTGTCCTTGCCGTCCGGCATCTCGCGTGCCATCGCCCTGAGATAGCGGATCTGCATGGCCAGCGATTTCAGGAAGGCCCGGTAGAAGGGAAATTCAGCACCCTGCAGCACCACCGAGGAATGCTGCAGCCAGGCAATGACGCGCTTGGCCGTCGTGCCGGGCTCCCAGGCGACACCGGAAATATTGCTGCCATGGATGGTGATCCAGTCGGAGACCAGCGCGCGGGCATTGGCGGCGGCAAGCTCGGTGCCGGCGGCGCGCATATGGCGCAGCCAGCGAAAGCCGTGCAGGGCCTTTTGCCAGCCGGGATTGGCCACGGCAATCTGGAAGGGCGACTTGCCGCCGGTCTCTACCAGATGTCCCGACAGCGGATAGCGGCCATAATAAATCTCGAGCGCAATCTGTCGGTCGGCCAGGCGCAGGTCTGGCGGAGCGATCAACACGCGTTCCGGTGTGCGGCCGGAGTAGCGCCAGCGATGGATCGGCCCGCCACGCAGGCGCCGGCGCGTCTTGCGCCAGAACTCCTTCGCGACAAGCGTCCATAGACGCGTCGTGCTGCCGGCAGCGATCGCCAAAAGCCCTCCTCATAGCGCCCAATCCGAAGACAAGCTTATGTGATTCAAGAACTTATGCGAAGGTGAATTCCACGGAGGCCTTGAAATTCAGCCTGTTTTCCGCAGGATTCTTCCTAAAACAGTCTTCAAATTTTCAGCGTTGGCCGGTTCTGCGCATGCGGGCGGCGAAGAAGCCATCCAGGCCGGACCGTTCCGGTGAGCCGAGCTCCAGATCTGCGGGCGTGGTGCGCAGAGTGCCCTGCGGCGTCAGGAACGGATCGATGCCGGCGATCTCGCCCGGGCGGAGCGGGTCGTCGACGACATCAGCCGTCCCGGCGAGGAAGGCGCGATGGAGCGCCTCGCCTTCGAGCGGGTCGAGCGAGCAGTTGGAAAAGACGATGCGCCCGCCAGGCCTGACCAGGCTGACGGCGCGGGCGAGCAGCCTGCGTTGCAGATCGGCGAGTTTTTCGATGTCGGCCGCCGTCTTCGTCCACGGCACGTCGGGATGCCGCCGCACCGTGCCGGTCGAGGAGCAGGGCGCGTCGAGAAGGACGGCGTCGAACAGTTGTTCCGGCTCGTATTTGAGCAGATCGGCCTGGACAACCTCTGCGGACAGACCGAGCCGTTCGAGGTTCTGCGAGAGCCGCGCCAACCGGTTCTTCGAGGAATCGATCGCGGTGACCGTGGCGCCGCCGAGAATGAGCTGAGCGGTCTTGCCGCCGGGGGCGGCGCAGAGATCGGCGACGCGCAAACCCCTCACGTCGCCGAAAAGCCGGGCAGGAAGGCTGGCGGCGGCATCCTGGACCCACCAGGCGCCGTCTTCAAAGCCGGGCAGTTCAGTGACCGAGGCGCTGAGTTTCTCCACGCGCACAGTGCCGGTCGGCAGCACGATGCCGCCGAGCCGCTCCGCCCACAGCGCAGGATCGGTCTTGACCGTGAAGTCGACCGGCGCCTCGTATCTGTGGGCGGCGAGGATTTGCCTGGCTTTTTCAGTGCCACAGGCGGCTTTCAGCCGGTCGGAAAACCATTTCGGCGCTTCGTCGGTGGCGGCAAGCGCTGCAGCCAGTTCGGCCTGCTTGGATCGCGCCAGCGTGCGCAGCACGCCATTGACGAGACCGGAGAAGCGCACCGTGCGCGGATCGGACTTGGCGTGGGTCACGGCAAGGTCGACTGCGGCGCTGTCGGGAATATCGAGGAACAGGATCTGCGCCGCTGCTACATGCAGAATATGCGAAAGCGCGGTGGCGTTGGGTGGCAGCGGCTTTTCCAGGCGGCGGGCCAGCAACCCTGATATGGTCATGCGGAAGCGCAGCGCAGTGACCAGTATGGCGCGCACCAGCGCCCGGTCACGCAGGTCGAGCGCCTTGTATTGCGGATGGCCGTTCTCGTGGTCGGTCAGCCCGTCCAGCGGCGTCCTCGCATCGATGACGGCGGCCAGCAATCGTGCCGCGGCCTTGCGCGCGGCCAGGCCGGCAATAGGTTCGCCGGGGCTCGGTGCATTGTTTTCATGATCGCCTGAAATTCGGTGCCGGCGTTTCGCTTCGCTCACGACCACGGACCCTTGGGTCCGGTCGGATTGCGGCCCCAGGGATTGGACTTCGGCCTGGCCGGTTCAGCCGGCTGCTCAGCTTTCTCCCACGGGCCCGAAGGCCGCTGTTCGTCTGCCTGCCGCGGCATCGGCGTTTGCGGCCGCGCGGAGGCGGATGCGCCACCGGCCATGTCCTGCGCCATCGCCTGCAGGGCAGCGATGCGGTTGTCGGTGCTCGGGTGGGTCGAAAACAGGCTGTCCATGCGCTCGCCGGAAAGAGGATTGATGATGAAGAGGTGGGCAGTTGCCGGATTGCGCTCGGCATCCGGGTTGCGGATGCGTTCGGCGCCGCGAGCGATCTTGTCAAGGGCCGAGGCAAGCCAGAGCGGCTGTCCACAGATCTCGGCGCCGCGCCGGTCGGCCTCGTATTCGCGGGTGCGGCTGACCGCCATCTGCACGATCATCGCGGCAAAGGGCGCCACGATCATCGCCACCAGCACACCGATAATGCCAAGCGAATTGTTGTTGTCGCGATTGCCGCCGAAAAAGAAGGCGAAATTGCCGAGCATCGAGATCGCGCCGGCAAGCGTGGCGACGATCGTCATGGTGAGCGTGTCGCGGTGCTGCACATGGGCGAGCTCGTGCGCCATCACCGCCGCGACTTCCTCATGCGACAGTTGCTGCAACAGCCCGGTGGTGGCGGCGACCGCGGCATTCTCCGGATTGCGGCCGGTGGCGAAAGCGTTGGGCTGCGGGTTGTCGATCAGATAGGTTTTCGGCATCGGCAGGCCGGCCTGTCTGGCGAGGCTCTGCACGATGGCGTAATATTCCGGGGCGTTCCTTTCGTCGACCTCGACCGCGCGGTTCATCGACAGCACCATCTTGTCGGCGTTCCAATAGCTGAACAGATTCATGGCGGCGGCAATCAGCAGGGCGATCACCATGCCGCCCGATCCGCCGATCAGATAGCCGACGCCCATGAACAGCGCGGTCATCGCTGCCAAAAGCATGGCGGTGCGAAGTGTGTTCATTGTCTGCTCCGTTTCTGCCGGCCTTCCGCAAAAAGGGTCGATCCTTGTCGGCTCATCGCTATATGATGGGAAACGTGTGGCCCTGTTTCAATTGGGCCATGTTTCAATCGCCGGGAATATCGCATGATCGACGAAGCCAATATATCAGGCGAAACCAGCAATGCAGACGCCGGCCCCGGTCACGACGTGCCGCAAAGGACGCTGACACCGGCAGCCCGCCGCGCTTTGGCGGAAGCGGAAGCACGGCGCGAACACTATCGCCAGCGGGAAGCCGCGATGCCCCGGGAACTCGGCGGCCGTGGCGGCAGGGAACCCGGCCGCTATGGCGATTGGGAAGTGAAGGGCCTGACCAGCGATTTCTAAGGGCCAGCGATTTCTAAGGGTATGTCGATATTCAGGTGATGCCGGCCTGCGAACAGCGGATTCCTGCGCTTCTCACGGACCTGAAAGTCCGCTCCGTTCCGGTTCTCGGAACCCACCTAGTCTGGTCGCTTCGCGCCCGTCTTCGACTCCGGCTCGGCCTGACCTGAATCTCAACATACCCTAAGCCGCAGCGCGCTCCGCGCCGAGGACAATCCAGCCGCGGTCGTCGACGGTGACGCCGATCCCGTCATAACCGGCGATCGCAGCATGCGGCGTTTGCAACGGATGCTGGTGCGTGGCGCTGATCACCACGACGGTGGCTCCCGCGGCCTCGGCCGCCGCTATCCCGGCGGGCGCATCTTCGAAAACGAGGCAGTCGCGCGCGTCGACGCCCAGTCGCTCGGCCGCCAGCCGGAAGCAATCCGGCGCCGGCTTGCCGCGGGAAACGTCCTCGGCCGCGACAAGGGTGGCGGGAAGCGGGATGCCGGCGGCCGCGATGCGCAGCAGAGCCAGCTCGCGCGGCGCCGAAGTGACGATTGCCCAGCGCTCGGGTGGCAGCGACGCCAGAAACGCCGCGGCGCCGGCGATTGGAAGGATGCCGTCGATATCGGCCACCTCGGCCTGCAGAAGCGCATCGGCTTCACGCATCGGGTCAACGCCTGGAAGCGCCAGCCGAGCGATGGTCTCGATCGCTCGCACGCCGTGGATCGTTGGCAGGAATGCGGCAACGTCGAGATCTTGCCGGCGTGCCCAATCTGCCCAGACCCTTTCTGCCGCGGCAATCGAATTGACCACCGTGCCGTCCATATCGAACAGCAAGGCTGCGAATTTTCTGCCTGCGAACATCTGCTATCCCAAGTTGTTTCGGAAGGAACCAAAGCCTGTCGATCGACCGTAACGTCGCACCGGCGGCATGGGAAGGCACGAGATCGCCTTTTTCGACAGACCAGGGAACCACGGCCGGCCATCTCGCGTTAATCCAATCGTCTTCCACGACACTCACAAGAGGGGATCCGCAATGCTGATTCGGCTCGGCTACGAAATCGCCATCGACTGTGCTGAATCCACCCCGGTGATTTCGCTGCTCGAGATCCACAAGCAGCGCCAGGCCGACATCAAGCGGCAAACGCGCGTGCTGACCTCGCCTTCCGTCCCAACCAGGCTCTATCACGATCTTTATGGCAACACCTGCCGCCGCTTCACCGCGCCTGGCGGAGGCTTTCGCATTCTTTACGACGCCGTCGTCGAGGACAGCGGCGAGACCGACGAGGTCAACACGCTGGCCAGGGAAGTGCCGGTGGCGGAGTTGCCCGACGAGGTGCTCTGTTATCTGCTCGGCAGTCGCTATTGCGAAACCGATCATCTCAGCGATCTGGCCTGGCAGGTTTTCGGGCCTGTTCCATCCGGCTGGGCCCGGGTGCAGGCGATCGTCGACTATGTCCACAACCGTCTGTCGTTCGGCTACGGCTATGCGCGCCCGACCCGCACGGCGGCGCAGGCGCATGAGGAGCGCGTCGGCGTCTGCCGCGACTTCGCTCATCTGGCGATCACGCTCTGCCGCTGCATGAACATCCCAGCCCGCTACGTGAACGGTTATCTCGGCGACATCGGCGTGCCGGTCGACCCGGCACCGATGGATTTTTCGGCGTGGCTGGAAGTGTTCCTCGACGGCAAGTGGTACACGTTCGACCCCCGCCACAACATGCCGAGGATCGGCCGCGTCGTCATCGCGCGCGGCCGCGACGCGACCGACGTGCCGCTGCTGCACAGTTTCGGCCCGCACCGGCTCAGCCTGTTCAAGGTCTGGACCTACGAGCAGGAAAGCAATCTGTTCAACCCGCCTCATCGCGGCGTCGACAGGACGGCCAGCGCGCAGATGCTGACATAGCGGCGCAGCGCGTCCAGCGCGTCCGGCTGTTACGATCATCGGGCTGTCCTACGGATATGATGCGCCTGATCCGCTTCGGCACAGACCCTCTGTGCCGGATCGGGATCGGGCTGTTGTGCTCCACGGCAGACGTCGGGATCATGGTAAGCGCTTGGTAAACCCGAAACTGCCGCAGCGGCTTGTCGTTTACCAGTTGTTTACATTGCCGCATTTCGAAACAAAGCAAAAACAATGGCTTGACGATGAGCCGCTGGCTTTTGCTGCGTTGACGACGCCGTCCGGCCGGAATCCTGCAATGCGGCCTTCACACGGCTTCGAGGTCGTGGCGAATGGAGGCGAAAGCATGCGGCGTTTTGGGGGTCTTGTTCACGCGATCGGCGGCTTTGCCCGAGATCGAAGCGGAAATTTGGCGGTTCTGTTCGGCATGGTCGCGTCGGTGCTGGCGCTTGGCGTTGGCTTTGCCGTCAATGTTTCCCAGCTCTACAACACCAAATCGAGCTTACAGGGCGTGGTCGATGCGGCGGTGACCTCGACGGCACGCGACCTGACCACCGGCGTCATCAACGAGGCCGACGCCAACAAGTCGGTGCAGGCGTTTCTCGATGCCAACAGCCGAGCGGGCATGCTGCAGGCTGATCGGATCGTCCTCGACAAATTGACCATCGACAAAATCGCCAAGACGGTTCAGGCGGAGATCCATGTCGATCTTGGCCTCTATTTTCCAATCTTCGGCATGGGCGACATGAAGCGCATTGCCGCATCGACGACGGCAGTCTATTCGGACAAGACGATCGAAGTGGCGATGATGCTCGACGTCACAGGTTCAATGGCCGGCCAGAAAATAATCGACCTGAGGACGGCCGCAGCGAACGCGGTCGACAGCTTCCTGGGCGGTCAGGACCCCGCCAGCCCCCGAGTGCGAGTCTCCATCGTGCCCTACGCCAATTCGGTGAATGCCGGCGCGCTTGCCGGCAGCAGCGTCTACGTCGAAGCCTCGACCAGCCAGCGCAAGCAGGCGCCCGGCAATGGCGCTATACAGTATGTCTCCGGCTTAACGCGTCCGGACAATTGCGCCACTGAGCGCAAGGGCACCTATCAATATTCGGATGTAGGTCCCGACATCAGCATGATCAATCGCGATTACCTGTTGTCGTTCTTCGCCTGGCCGACCGGCACGGCTGCCTGCCCGGTCGCCGCGTTGAAGCCGCTGACGGCGGACGCCGTGGCGCTCAAGAACGTCATCAAGAACTTTGTCGCATCGGGCGGCACCGCGGGCCATATCGGCGTGCAGTGGACCTGGTACATGCTTTCGGAAAACTGGGGCAGTGTGATGAACGCGTCGCAGCGGCCGGCCAAGGCGGATCCGAAAAAGGTCGCCAAAATCGCGA
The DNA here is from genome assembly GCF_055811335.1 of Mesorhizobium sp. WSM4847. NCBI lineage: Bacteria > Pseudomonadati > Pseudomonadota > Alphaproteobacteria > Hyphomicrobiales > Phyllobacteriaceae > Mesorhizobium > Mesorhizobium sp. WSM4847. The sequence goes on from NZ_JBVVPY010000003.1 coordinate 281,273, forward strand.
TCCTGATGACCGACGGCGAGTTCAACCTGTCCTATTTCGATGCCAGCACTGTCGGTGAGGTCTACAATGATGCCGGCAAGGAACCGACCCGCACGGCAGCCAAGACGCTCTGTACCGCCATGCGCGACAAGGGCATCGAAATCTTCACCATCGGTTTCGATCTCAACGAGGAGAATGCCCAGGCGACACTGCAGAATTGCGCGAGCCCGGATACCGGCAAGATCAAGCACTTCTATCAGGCCGCGAACGGGACGGAGCTCAACCAGGCTTTCCAGGATATAGCGCGCAACATCGAAAGCCTGGCATTGACCAAATAGAGGGCATTGACCAGGCAGGATCCGGACAAGGAAAAGGCCGCCACTTCTTTCGAAGCCGGCGGCCTTCCGTGTTTCCGTCCATGGCGCGGCTCATGGCAGCGACGTGACTTAAAGTGCTGGAGCGTCCTTTGCGCATCCAAAGGACGCGCGGCGCTCCAGGCGTCGCCAGCCGCGCATCTCGCGCCTTAACGGGAAGACTGCTTCCCGAAAGTGCAATCCGCTGAGGCCACGTTCTGGAAAACGAAATCACTCGACATCGGATCACCTCCTTTCGATTTGTTGAACACGCCCTCATGATGGGGTGTCGATCTGCAAATGGCAAGGCGCCATCGTGAAAATGCGGTGCGCGTTTGCCGCTAACTGCTTGCGGCTATCCGATCGGACAGGCAATGTCGCTGCCGGACCGCCAGGGGCTGAGCAGGAGGAACGCGGATGGAGGCAGCCGAGAGAGCCGCACGGATCGTTCGAACGGTTATCGAGACGTTGAAGCCGGGTTTCGCGGTCAAGCTGTGGAACGGCGAGCGGATCGGCCCAGCCACCGGCCCCGTGGTCACCATCAACGACCAGGACATCGTCTGGCAGGTGATGCGGCGGCCCAACCTCTCGACGCTGATCGAAATGTGGATTTCCAAGACCATCGACGTGGAAGACGGGTCGCTGTTCGATTTCTACGCTCTGCCTGCGCAGGGCAAGCTCAGGGCGAAGCTCAAGTCGTTGCCCAAGCTCGCGGTCCTGCGCGACCTGCCAGCCGTGCTGTTTTCGCGAAAACAGATGACGGCGCGGACCGACCTTTCCGGGCGCAACCCCTTCGTCAGCGGGTCGAACAGGCAGGCAATCCAGCACCACTACGATATCTCGAACGCCTTCTACCGGCTCTTCCTCGACGAACGCATGGTCTATAGCTGCGGCTATTTCACCGATTTCGCCAATGGCATCGACCAGGCGCAGAAGGACAAGCTCGATCATATCTGCCGCAAGCTGCGGCTGAAGCCCGGCGAAAGGCTGCTCGACATCGGCTGCGGCTGGGGAGCCATGCTCATCCATGCCGCGAAAAATTACGGCGTCGTCGGCCATGGCGTCTCGCTGTCGGAAGCCCAGACCCAGCTCGCCCGCGAGCGCATCCGTGCTGAGGGACTGGAGGATCGCATCACCATCGAGATAAAGTCCTATGCCGAGCTGTCCGGCTCCTTTGACAAGATCTCGTCGATCGGGATGTTCGAGCATCTGGGGCTGGCCAACCACGCCGCCTATTTCTCGACCATTCGTCGCCTGCTCAAGCCGGGCGGCATCTATCTGCATCACGCCATCACCCGGCGCGACAAGGGCAGCATCAAGAAGACCTTGCGCAAGGGCCCGGAATTCAAAGCGCTGATCAAATACATCTTTCCCGGCGGCGAACTCGACACGATCGGCATGACGCTCGGCAATCTCGAAGCGCACGGCTTTCTTGTCTACGATGTCGAGAATTTGCGCGAGCACTACGCCCGCACCTGCCGTCTGTGGGCCGAGCGCCTCCACGCACGCTTCGATGAAGCGATCGCCGAGGTCGGCGAAGCCAAGGCGCGCCTCTGGCTGCTTTATCTCACCGGCTGTTCGATCACTTTCGAACGCGCCTCGGCGCAGATTTTCCAGACCGTCGTCACCAAGCGCGCGCGGGGCCCGAGCGGACTGCCGCCGACGCGGGCGGACCTTTATCGGTAGAGCGGGAGCGAGCCGATCTCATCCGATCGGGTTTCCGCCGAACGTCGACCGGATGTTTCTTATGCCCGCTTGTTCTGCCGGTTGGCGATGAGGTCGTCGACGACCGCCGGGTCGGCCAGCGTCGAGGTATCGCCGAGCGCGGCAAAATCGTCCTCGGCGATCTTGCGCAGGATGCGACGCATAATCTTGCCCGAGCGGGTTTTCGGCAGGCCAGGAGCGAACTGAATCTTGTCGGGCGTGGCGATGGCGCCGATGTCCTTGCGGACGTGGGCGACAAGTTCCTTGCGCAACTCCTCGTTCGGCTTCTCGCCAGCCATCAATGTGACGTAGCAGTAGATGCCCTGGCCCTTGATGTCGTGGGGGTAGCCGACGACGGCGGCTTCGGAGACTTTCTCGTGCGAAACCAGCGCGGATTCGACCTCGGCCGTGCCCATGCGGTGGCCGGAGACGTTGATGACGTCGTCGACGCGGCCGGTGATCCAGTAGTAGCCGTCGGCGTCGCGGCGGCAGCCGTCGCCGGTAAAATACTTGCCCTTGTAAGTCGAAAAATAGGTCTGCACGAAGCGCTCGTGATCGCCATAGACGGTACGCATCTGGCCCGGCCACGAATCGGCGATGCAGAGATTGCCGCTGGCAACGCCTTCCAGCACCTTGCCGTCGCCGTCGACCAGTTGCGGCTTGACGCCGAAGAACGGCTGCGTCGCGGAACCTGCCTTGAGCGGGGTGGCGCCGGGCAGCGGCGTGATCAGGATGCCGCCGGTCTCGGTCTGCCACCAGGTGTCGACAATCGGCACCTTGCCGTTGCCGACGACATCGAAATACCACTCCCAGGCTTCCGGGTTGATCGGCTCGCCGACCGTGCCGAGCACGCGCAGCGATTTGCGCGAGGTCTTGGTGACATGGGCGTCGCCGGCACCCATCAGCGCGCGCAAAGCCGTCGGCGCGGTGTAGAAGATGTTGACCTTGTGCTTGTCGATGACCTCCCAGAAGCGGGATTGCGACGGATAGTTCGGCACCCCTTCGAACATCAGCGTGGTGGCGCCGTTGGCGAGCGGCCCGTAGACGATATAGCTGTGGCCGGTGACCCAGCCGACATCGGCGGTGCACCAGTAGATGTCGCCGTCGTGGTAGTCGAAGACATATTGGTGGGTCATCGAGACGTAGACGAGATAGCCGGCGGTGGTGTGCAGCACGCCCTTCGGCTTGCCCGTCGAGCCCGATGTGTAAAGGATGAACAGCGGGTCCTCTGCCTTCATCTTCTCCGGCTTGCATTCCGCCTCAACTGTCGCGATCTCGTCATGGTACCAGACGTCGCGCCCCGGAGCCCAACCAACCTTGGCGCCGGTGCGGCGCACGACCACGACCTTGTTGACCATCACGAAGTTCTTCGCGGCGATGTCGATCGCCTTGTCCGTGTTCTCCTTCAAGGGAATGGACTTGCCGCCGCGCAGGCCTTCATCGGCGGTGATGACGAAAGTCGATTCGCAGTCGACGATGCGGCCGGCCAGCGCGTCCGGCGAAAAGCCGCCAAAGACCACCGAATGGATGGCACCGATCCGCGTGCAGGCAAGCATCGCATAGGCGGCTTCCGGGATCATTGGCATGTAGATGGTGACGCGGTCGCCTTTCCTGACGCCGTGCTTCTTCATCACATTGGCGAGTCGGCAGACATGCGCGTGGAGCTCGTTATAGGTGATCTTCCTGTCGTCGTAGGGATTGTCGCCTTCCCAGATGATGGCGGTCTGGTCGCCACGCTTCTTCAGATGCCGGTCGATGCAATTCCACGAAACATTGGTCTCGCCGTCCTCGAACCATTTGATCGAGACCTTGCCGTCGAAGGAGGTGTTCTTGACCTTGCTGTAGGGCTTGAACCAGTCGATGCGCTTGCCGTGCTTGCCCCAGAACTTGTCCGGGTTCTTCACGCTGTCAGCGTACCATTTCAAATAAGTGTCATTATCGATCAGCGCATTCTTCTTCCACGCCGGCTGGACGCGATGGACATGAACCTCGGACATATCTTTGCCTTCCTCCCGAAACCAGGCCGCCCGGCTTGACCGCCGGCGGCATCGCGGCGAAGCGGCCGCGAATTCGCGCGCATTATTAACAGTTCCGCGGTGACGGCAACATTAGACGTTGGATTCGCGCGGCGGGATGCCGCAGAGGTTTGAGTTGCCGCTATCAGCACTCGACCACGATCGCTGCTAACTGCATGTTTTTGTGTCGTAAATCAGGCCTCTAACTACGAAATATCAATAGACGATTAAGCAAATAGCGCGCACAATTTCAAATTGGGAGGAAGGAGAATCAACCAGGGGACCGCGATGCGCGACCATTCCGAAATGGACCTGATGCTCAAGGGCTACGGCTTGACCACGGCCAAGATCCTTTATCATTTTCCCGATCACCCGCATCTGCTGCAGAGCTTCATCTGGCAGGACTATGACATCGCTCCGAAATTTCCGGTGCTGATCCGGTTCATCGAATTCTGGCAGGCCAAGCTCGATGGTCCGCTGCATTCGGTGAGCTATACGCACCAGAAGCTGATCGCGCCCAATGAGTGGCGGAAGCTCGATGGCGAGTTCGTGCTGCATTAGTTTAGGGCAACGGCGCAGGATGTCAGCTTGCAATCGTATTGGGTGCTGAGGTCGGCGCTTTGCGGTGTCCGGCAGGACAGAGGGCCCGCGCGCATTAGACCGCAGGTGGGCTCAGCCGGGCAAAACCCTCCTGCCGGCGATACGGAAAATACGGATAGGCTGCGGTCACCGCACTTGCCGCGTCGAGCGTCTTGATTTGGTCTGATGTCAATGACCAACCGACGGCACCAAGATTCTGGCGCAGCTGTTCCTCGTTGCGCGCGCCGATAATGACAGAGGCGACGGTCGGCCGCTGCAGCAACCAGTTGATGGCGATCTGCGGCACGGTCTTGCCGGTTTCCCTGGCCACGGCTTCGAGCGCATCGACAACCCTGTAGAGCAGCTCGTCTTCGACCGGCGGGCCGAAGCTTGCGGTGTCGTGCAGCCGGCTTTTTTCCGGCAGTGGCTCGCCGCGGCGGATCTTGCCGGTCAGGCGGCCCCAGCCGAGCGGGCTCCACACCAGCGCGCCAACGCCCTGGTCGAGGCCGAGCGGCATCAACTTCCATTCATAGTCGCGCCCGACCAGCGAATAGTAGACCTGATGGGCGACGTAGCGCGGGTAGCCGTGCTTGTCCGCCAGCCCGAGCGATTTCATCACTTGCCAGCCGGAAAAGTTGGAGACGCCGACATAGCGCAGCTTGCCGGCACGCACGAGACTGTCCAGCGTCGACAGCACCTCCTCGATCGGCGTTGCGGCGTCGAAAGCGTGCAGCTGCAGCAGGTCGATGTAATCGGTGCCGAGACGCTTGAGCGCGTCCTCGACCGCCTTGATGAGGCGCGAACGGGAGGAGCCGGCATCATTGGGCCCGTCGCCCATCGGCAGCGAGGTCTTGGTCGAAATCAGCACGGCATCGCGGCGGCCCTTGACGGCCGCGCCGAGCACTTCCTCGGAGGCGCCGTTCGAATAGACGTCGGCGGTGTCGAACAGATTGACGCCGGCCTCCAGGCAGATGTCGACCAGCCGCCGCGCTTCCGTCGCATCGCTGTTGCCCCAGGCGCCGAACAGCGGCCCCGAGCCGCCGAAGGTTCCAGCGCCGAACGAGAGCGCCGGAACCTTCAGGCCCGAGGCGCCAAGACGTCGATAATCCATCTTTTTCTCCTGTGATGTCTAAGGGGTTCGTCGGGTTGCTACGAGCGGGCAGATGCCGGTTCTCCAAGCGTCGGGCGATCGAGGCGCAGCGCCAGCCACGCCACGGCGAGCGCCGAGAGCGGCAGCAGGGCGGCGAGCCAGGTGACGGCGCCGAGGCCGGGGCCATGCGCGATGACCATGCCGCCGAGCCAGGCGCCGGCGGCGTTGCCGAGGTTGAAGGCGGCGATGTTGAAGGACGAGGCGAGGCTCTGGCCGGCGCCTTCAGCCTTTTCCAGCACCCACATCTGCAGCGGCGCTACGGTGGCGAAGGCGGCGCCGCCGAGCAGGCCGACATGGATGACAGCCATCGCCCGGCTGTGCAGGGCGAAGGTCATCGTGCCGAGCACCAGCGCCAGCACAACGAGACTGCCCAGCACGGAAGGCACCAGCCAGCGGTCGGCGAACTTGCCGCCGGCGAGATTGCCGGCGATGAGGCCGCCGCCGAAGACAAGCAGGATCGGTGACACTGCCGCTTCCGCAAAACCGGTGATCTCGGTCAGCAGGGGGGCGATATAGGTGAAGACGGCGAAGACGCCCGCATAGCCCAGCACGGTGACGGCGAAGCCAAGCAGAACCGGGGCGCGGCCGAGCACGGCGAGATCGCCGCGCAGGTCGCTCTTTTCCAGCGCTGCCGGGCTGCGCGGCACCAGCAGGAGAATGATGGCGAAGGCGACGATGCCGACCAGGGTTACAGCCCAGAAGGTCGCCCGCCAGCCGAAGGCCTGGCCGAGCCAGGTGCCGAAGGGCACGCCGAGGATGTTGGCGATGGTCAGGCCGGTGAACATCAGGGCGATCGCCGAGGCCTTCCTGTTGGGAGCGACCAGCCCGGTCGCAACCACCGCACCAACGCCGAAGAAGGTGCCGTGGGCGAAGGCGGTGAGCACGCGGGCAGCCATCAGCGTCCAGTAGTCGGGGGCCAGCGCGCAGGCGAGGTTGCCCAGCGTGAAGACCGCCATCAGCGCCAGAAGCACGGTCTTGCGCGGCCAGCGGCCGGTGGCGATCGTCAGCAGCGGCGCGCCGATGACGACGCCCAGCGCATAGCCGGAGATCAACTGGCCGGCGGCCGAGATCGAGACGCCGAGATCGGCGCTGACGTCGAGCAGCAGGCCCATGATGACGAATTCGGTGACACCGATGCCGAACGCACCAGCGGCGAGAGCATAAAGTGCAAGAGGCATTGCGGTTCCCACTCCGACAGCAGTTTTGACGACAGGACGCCGTGTCCTCCTGCGCCCCGACCCGGAAGATCGTGTTGCCATGTGCTGTGAACCAGCCTTGCGTCGGGCACATTGTCTGTGAAATAGATTCACGAATGGCGAGGCCTGACATCAACCGCTCCGGCGAGATCGAAGTGTTTGTCCGTGTCGTCGAAGCGGGCAGTTTTTCGGCTGCGGCGCGGATGCTGCGGATGACGCCGTCGGCGGTGAGCAAGCTGATTGCGCGACTTGAGGCGCGGCTTGGCGCGCGGCTGATCAGCCGTTCGACGCGCAAGCTCCAATTGACTCCAGAAGGCGCGGCCTTCTTCGACAGCGGCGTGCGCATCCTGGCCGACATGGCGGCAGCCGAGCGCGAGGCGGCGGCCGGTGCTGCGCCGCGCGGCCGGCTGCGGGTCAACAGCTACGTGCCGTTCGGGCAGCACCGGCTGATCCCGCTCTTGCCGCGCTTTCTCGAACGCTATCCGGAAATCGCCATCGATCTGGTTTTGACCGACAATGTCATCGACCTGATGGAGGAGCGCGCCGATGTCGCCATCCGCGCCGGGCCGCTCGGCGAATCACGTTTGGTGGCGCGCAAGCTCGGGCAGAGCCGGCTGGTCGTCGTCGCCGCGCCATCGTACATCAGGACGCATGGCGCGCTCCAAACGCCGGCCGATCTCGATCATCACAACCGGATGGGTTTCTGCTTCGTGCGCCATGTCGACGGCTGGCCCTTCGTCGCTGCGGCCGGCGACGCCTTCATCGTCCCGATCACCGGAAACGCGCTGGTCAGCGACGGCGAGGCGATGCGGCTGATGGCGCTTTCGGGCACTGGCATCGCCCGGCTGGCGCGCTGGCATGTCGAGCCCGACATCGCCGCCGGCCGGCTGGTCCCGCTTCTGGAGGACTTCAACCCCGGCGACGAGGAGCTTACCCACGCTGTTTACGTCGGCCAGGGCAAACATTTGCCGGCCCGAGTGCGGGCCTTTCTCGACTTTCTGGTCGAGACGGTCCGGCTGAGCTGAGCCCAAGAAAGATCGGGAGCCCGCCGGCTCCCGAAATCGAAGATGAGATTTACTTCTTCTCCGCAAAGGGCGCCGGACGCCGGCCAGCCGCCTGGCGCTCGAGCATCCAGCCCGGATATTCGGATGGCAGCGCGCTGACTTCGTCGAGACGAGCAAGATCGTCGCTGTCGAGCTTCAACTCGGTGGCGGCAAGGTTCTGTTCGAGCTGCTCCATGCGGCTGGCGCCGATGATCACGCTCATCACGAAAGGCTTGGCCAAGACATAGCCAAGTGCCACCGTGGCGACGCTGACGCCGTGCTTGCCGGCGATCTCGCGCATGACGGCGACCGCCGCCCAGGCGCGGTCTTCATTGACCGGCGGGAAATTGAAGCTGGCGCGGCGGCCCTCGCCATTGCCAGGCGCGCCGGGTCCGTATTTGCCGGAAAGCAGCCCGCCCGCCATCGGCGACCAGACCATCAGCCCAAGCTTCTCCTCGTTGAGCAGCGGCACGATCTCGCGCTCCAGATCGCGGCCGGCGATCGAATAGTAGGACTGGACCGTCTCAAAACGGGCAAAGCCCTTGCGTTCGGCGATGCCCAATGCCTTGGCGATGCGCCAGGCCGCCCAGTTCGAGACGCCGACATAGCGGACCTTACCGCTGGCAACCAGATCGTCGAGCGCCCTGAGCGTCTCGTCGATCGGCGTTACCGCGTCGGTGCCGTGCAGCTGATAGAGATCGATATGGTCCAGTTGCATCCGTTCGAGACTGCCGTCGACCGAATCTATGATGTGGCCGCGCGAGGAGCCGCGCTGGTTGGGGCCGTCGCCCATGGCGCCATGGACTTTGGTGGCGATGATCACGTCCTGCCGCTCGATGCCGAGATTGCGCAGCGACTGGCCGAGAAACCGTTCCGATGCGCCGAAGGAATAGACATCGGCCGTGTCGAAGAAATTGATGCCGGCGGCGAGCGAGCGCTGGACGATCCTGTCGACGCCATCCTGGTCGAGGCTGGCGATCAGGCCCCATTGGTTGTTTTGGTCGGCGGCGCCGAAGGTCATGGTGCCGAGGCAAAGTTCGGAGACGAACATCCCCGTGTTTCCAAGTTGATTGTAACGCATGGTGGCTCCGGAAAGTTTTGGAATGATCCGGTCGATATAGGAACGGTACGTTTCGTTTCTATATGTTGGCGTAACGGCCTGGTGGTTCTGGACCAACTGTCCGCTAGCGGCTGCCGAAGATCGCCGAGCCGACCCTGACACTTGTCGCGCCGAAGGCGATCGCGGTTTCGTAGTCGCCGGACATGCCCATCGAAAGCGCCTCCACACCTGCCTCCGTGCCGAGCTTTTCCAGCAGCGCGAAATGCGGGCCGGGATTCTCATCGGCCGGCGGAATGCACATCAGGCCTTCGATGGCGAGACCATGGACCTCGCGGCAGCGCGTAACGAAGGGTACGGCTTCGCGCGGCTCGATTCCTGCCTTTTGCGGTTCCGAGCCGGTGTTGACCTGAACGTAGAGTTTTGGTGACCGGCCTTGCCTGGCGATTTCCTTGGCGAGTTCGGCGGCGATCTTCTCGCGATCGACCGTCTCGATGACGTCGAACAGGGCGACTGCTTCCTTCGCCTTGTTCGATTGCAGCGGACCGATCAGGTGCAGCTCGATGTCGGGGAAGGCTTGCTTCAGCGCTGGCCATTTGGCTTGTGCTTCCTGGACGCGGTTCTCGCCGAAGACGCGCTGCCCGGCGTCGATGACCGGGCGGATATCGTCGGCGCTGAAGGTCTTCGAGACCGCGACCAGCGTCACCGCGCCGGCTTGCCGTCCTGCCTCGCGCTCGGCGGCGGCGATCCTCGCCTTGACCGTGAAAAACTGTTCGACGGCGCTCGCCATGCCTATATCCTGACTCTGGTTTTTGTCCTGGCCGGGGCGTCGCAGTTGACGGGTCCGGCAATCCATGGTGAACACCGCGACGACATTTCCTGAGCCGCCGGGCATGTCCGGCTGTTCGCGCATGCTTTTTAAGTGAAAAACACCCAATGGCAACCGAACGATACAATCCGCGCGCATCAGAGCCCAAATGGCAGGAGGCCTGGGACGCCAAGAAGCTGTTCGAGGCTGACAACGACGACCCGCGTCCGAAATACTACGTGCTCGAGATGTTTCCGTATCCGTCGGGGCGCATCCATATCGGCCATACCCGCAACTACACGATGGGCGACGTGGTGGCGCGCTACAAGCGGGCCAAGGGTTTCAACGTGCTGCACCCGATGGGCTGGGACGCCTTCGGCATGCCGGCCGAGAACGCGGCGATGCAGAACAAGGTCCATCCCAAGGACTGGACCTATCAGAACATTGCCGCCATGCGCGAGCAGCTCAAGGTCATGGGCCTGTCGCTCGACTGGGCGCGCGAATTCGCCACCTGCGATGTCGACTACTACCACCGCCAGCAGATGCTGTTCCTCGATTTCGTCGAGAAGGGGCTGGTGACGCGCAAATCCTCCAAGGTCAACTGGGATCCGGAGGACATGACGGTGCTTGCCAACGAGCAGGTCATCGAGGGACGCGGCTGGCGCTCCGGTGCGCTGGTCGAACAGCGCGAGCTGACGCAGTGGTTCTTCAAGATCACCGACTATGCGCAGGACCTGCTGGACTCGCTGGAGGGCCTCGACGAGTGGCCAGAAAAAGTCAAGCTGATGCAGGCGAACTGGATCGGCCGTTCGGAAGGCCTGCTGATCCGCTGGCCGCTGGCCGCGCCGATTGCTGGCGAGGGTGAGCTGGAGGTCTACACGACGCGGCCTGACACCATCTTCGGCGCCTCCTTCATGGCGGTCGCAGTTGACCATCCACTGGCCAAGAAGGCGGCCGAAAACAATCCGGCGCTGGCCAAGTTCATCGACGAGGTTCGCCACATGGGCACTTCGGTGGCGGCGCTGGAAACGGCCGAAAAAAAGGGCATGGATACCGGTATACGAGTCGTCCATCCGTTCGACGCGAACTGGACGCTGCCTGTCTATGTCGCCAATTTCGTGCTGATGGAGTACGGCACCGGCGCCATATTCGGTTGCCCGTCCGGTGACCAGCGCGACCTCGACTTCGCTAACCGATATGGCCTGCCGGTCATTCCGGTGGTGATGCCGGAAGGCGAGATCCAGGGAAACTTCCAGATCATCGACGAGGCCTATGTCGGCGACGGCGTGATGATCAATTCGCGCTTCCTCGACGGCATGAAGCCTGATCAGGCGTTCGACGAAGTGGCCAAGCTGCTGGAACAAAAGACCATCGGCAACCGGCCGATGGCCGAGCGCAAGGTCAACTTCCGCCTGCGCGACTGGGGCATTTCGCGCCAGCGCTACTGGGGCTGCCCGATCCCGATGATCCATTGCGAGGATTGCGGCGTCGTGCCGGTGCCGAAGGCGGACCTGCCGGTCAAGCTTCCCGACGACATCGAATTCGACCGGCCGGGCAATCCGCTCGACCGCCATCCGACCTGGCGGCACGTCAAATGCCCGCAATGCAGCAAGGATGCGCGCCGCGAAACCGACACGATGGACACGTTCGTCGATTCGTCGTGGTATTTCGCGCGCTTCACCGCGCCCCGGGCGAACGACCCAACCGATCCCAAGGCAGCTACCGAATGGCTGCCGGTCGACCAGTATATTGGCGGCATCGAGCACGCCATTTTACACCTGCTCTATTCGCGCTTCTTCACCCGCGCCATGCGTGAGACCGGCCATGTCGACCTCGCCGAGCCGTTCAGGGGTCTGTTCACGCAAGGCATGGTGGTGCACGAGACCTATCGGGTCGGCAGGGGCGCGAACAGCCGCTGGCTTGCGCCCAGCGAGGTGCGGCTGGAGGACGTCGATGGCAAGCGCCGAGCCATAGAAATCGCGACCGGCGAAGAGGCGGTGATCGGCCCGCTCGAAAAAATGTCGAAGTCGAAGAAGAACACGGTGAGCCCCGAAGAGATCACCGACGGCTACGGCGCCGACACCGCGCGCTGGTTCATGCTGTCGGACTCGCCGCCCGAACGTGACGTCGAATGGACCGACGAGGGCGCCGCCGGCGCGCACCGCTTCATCCAGCGTATCTGGCGCCTGGTGTCGACAGCCGCCGAATCGCTCGCCGGAATCCAGCCGGCAGCGGCGAAGCAGGGCGAGGCAGGGACTGTTTCCAAGGCCGCGCACAAGATCCTGAAATCGGTGGGCGAGGACATTGAAAAGCTCGCCTTCAACCGCGCCATCGCCCGCATGTACGAACTCGCCAATGCGCTCAACACGCCGCTCAACGAGGCGGCCGAAGGCAAGGCCGATCCGGCGCTCAAGGCTTCTTGCCGGCAAGCCGTCGACATCCTCGTGCATTTGATTGCGCCGGTCATGCCGCATCTGGCCGAGGAATGCTGGCAGGCGCTCGGCGGCACCGATCTGGTCGCCGAACGGCCCTGGCCTGTCTTTGATCCGTCGCTTGTCGTCGACAGCGAGATCGTGCTGCCGGTCCAGGTCAACGGCAAGAAGCGCGGCGATTTGACAATTGCCCGGGACGCGGACCAAGGTGCCGTCGAAAAAGCGGTTCTGGCTCTCGACTTCGTGCAGAAAGCGCTCGAAGGTAAGGCACCGCGCAAGGTGATCATCGTCCCGCAGAGGATCGTCAATGTCGTTGCCTGATCCGAGGAAGACAGAAGTGACGCATTTGCTGCGCCGTGCCGCGCTGTATGGGCTGGTCGCTTCGGTTGCGCTGGTTTCGGCCTGCACGGTGCGCCCGCTCTATTCGAGCGCGCCGCTGTCGGCCGGCTCGCAAGTCGGGGCTGCCGCCGAACTCGGGTCCATCTCGGTCAAACCGGTCAACACCCGTTACGCCCAGCAGGTCCGCAACAATCTGATCTTCGCGCTCGGCCAGGGTGCGGGCGAGCCGGCGTCCCCCGCCTATTCGCTCGATCTCGGCGTTACCGAACTTGTTGAATCCGCTGCAACCGTGCAGATCACGACCGATGACGACGAGCCAACGGCGGGCACGGTGACACTGACCGCGAATTATCTCCTGACCGACGCCAGGACCGGCAAGACCATCGCGACCGGCAAGCGCTCGATAGCGTCGTCCTTCGACAGGCCGCGTCAGGAGTTTGCCTCCTACCGGGCGCAAATCGACGCCGAGAACCGCGCGGCGCGCGAGCTGGCGGATCTGCTGCGCCTGTCGATCGCGCAGGATCTGGTCAAGCACGGCAAGACAGTGGCCGGTTAGAATTTTTCGGCTTGGGCCGAGACGTTCCGGTTACCGCCGAGGCCTGATTGATGGCGCAAAAAAAGGCCGATTGCTCGGCCTTTTTTATGTGAACACCGCGTCTTGATTTCAGCCGATTGTCTGGCCGGTCTTGGCCCAGTCGGCGAGGAATTGCTCCAGGCCCTTGTCGGTCAGCGGGTGCTTGACCAGCGCCTTCAGCGTCGCCGGCGGCGCGGTGATGACGTCGGCGCCGATCAGTGCGGCCTGCTTGACATGGTTCACCGTGCGCACCGAGGCGGTCAGGATCTCGGTCTGGAAATCATAATTGTCGTAGATGTTGCGGATATCCGCAATCAGCTCCATGCCGTCCCAGCCGCTGTCGTCGATGCGGCCGACGAAGGGCGAGATGAAGGAGGCACCGGCCTTGGCGGCGAGCAGCGCCTGGGTGGCCGAGAAGCACAGCGTAACATTGACCATGCGGCCGTCCGACCGGATGTCCTTGCAGGCCCTCAGGCCGTCGAGCGTCAGCGGCACCTTGATGCAGACATTATCGGCGATCCTTGCCAGGATCTTGGCCTCCGCCATCATGTCCTTGTATTCGGTGGCGACGACTTCGGCCGAGACCGGTCCCTTGACGATCTCGCAGATCTCTCTTGTGACGTCGGCGATCTTGCCGCCGGATTTGAGGATCAGCGAAGGATTGGTGGTGACGCCGTCGAGCAGCCCCAAATCATTTAGTTCACGGATTTCCTTGACATCGGCGGTGTCGACAAAAAATTTCATGACGGTCTCCTGAAGATTTTTATCGCATCGGCCCGAAAATCGAATCGATTTTCGGAAGCACGATGCGAGGTTTAAAGTTCTAGAGCGTACTTTGTGCGTCCGGATGGACGCACGTCGCTCTAGTGCGTGTCATGCACATTTGGGGTCGGACTTTGATCTAGACCAAAGTCGGGGCAAGGTCACGCCTCATGATCGAAGATTCGCCCTTTGTCGCGGCCGCACCGGTGCTGGTGCCGATGCCCGCCGAGCGCCCCTACACCTATGCCGTGCCCGCCGGCATGCGCGTGGTGCCGGGCTCGATCGTGCGCGTTCCGCTCGGCCCGCGCCAGGTCGCCGGCATCGTCTGGGACGGAGCCGTCGAAAAGGTCGATGCCAAAAAACTGCGCCCGATCGAGCAAGTCTTCGACTGCCCGCCCATCGACCGCGCTATGCGCCGCTTCGTCGACTGGATCGCGCAATACACGCTGTCGCCGCCCGGCATGGTGGCGCGTATGCTGCTGCGGGCGCCGGAGGCCTTCGACCCGGAACCGTGGATCGAAGGGCTGCAACGCACCTTGGCCAGACCCGACCGTGTGACGGATGCGAGGATGCGCGTGCTGGAGACAGCCGAAGGCGGGCTCGCCTGGACGCGGTCCGGGCTGGCGCATGCGGCCGGCGTGTCGTCGACGGTGATCGACGGGCTGAAGGCGCAAGGCGTGTTCGAGACCGTCATGATCCCGCCGCGACCGGTAGTCGCAGCACCCGACCCAGGCTACGCCCAGCCATCGCTGATGCCGGACCAGCGCGATGCAGCCGAGATGCTGCGCAGCAATGTCGCGGCCGGCGCATTCGGCGTCACGCTGCTCGACGGGGTGACCGGATCGGGCAAGACCGAGGTCTATTTCGAGGCGGTGTCGGCGGCGCTCGACCGCGGCAAGCAGGTGCTGATCCTGCTGCCGGAGATCGCGCTGACCCACGCCTTCCTCGAGCGCTTCCAGGAACGGTTCGGCGCCAAGCCGGCCGAATGGCACTCGGACCTGCCGCCAAGGATGCGCGAGCGTGTCTGGCGGCAGGTGGCGGAGGGTGGCGTGCGCGTCGTTGCCGGCGCGCGTTCGGCGCTGTTTTTGCCGTTCAGGGAGCTTGGGCTGATCGTCGTCGACGAGGAGCACGACCCCGCCTACAAGCAGGAAGACCGCGTCTTCTACAATGCCCGCGACATGGCGGTGGTGCGCGGCCACATCGGCGGCTTTCCGGTCGTGCTCGCCTCGGCGACACCGTCGGTCGAAAGCCGGGTCAATGCGAGCCAAGGCCGCTATAGCAGGGCGGTGCTTTCGGCGCGCTTTGCCGAGGCGGCGCTTCCTGACCTGAAGACGATCGACATGCGCCGCGCCCCGCCGGCACGCGGCGGCTTCCTGTCGCCGGTGCTGCTTGGCCATATGCGCCAGACACTGGAGAAGAAGGAACAGTCACTGCTGTTCCTCAACCGGCGCGGCTATGCGCCGCTGACGCTGTGCCGGGTCTGCGGCCATCGCTTCGGTTGCCCGGTCTGCTCGGCCTGGCTGGTCGAGCACCGCTTTCGCGGCCAGCTCGTCTGCCACCATTGCGGGCACAATGAGCGGCGGCCCGGGGCCTGCCCGGAATGCGGCACGCTCGACCATCTGGTCGCCTGCGGGCCGGGCGTCGAGCGCATCGCCGAAGAGGTCGTCGCGCATTTCCCCGACGCCCGCACCATCGTCCTGTCGTCCGACCTGATGGGCGGCGTGCGGCGGCTGAGGCTGGAGCTTGAAGCCATCGCAAATGGCGAGGCCGACATCGTCATCGGCACGCAGCTCGTCGCCAAGGGCCACAATTTCCCCAACATGACACTGGTTGGCGTGGTCGACGCCGACCTCGGCCTGGCCAATGGCGATCCGCGCGCCGCCGAACGCACCTTCCAGCTACTCAGCCAGGTGACCGGCCGCGCCGGCCGCACCGGCAAGAAGAGCCTTGGCCTGCTGCAGACCTTCCAGCCCGACCACCCGGTCATGCGGGCGATCGTCTCCGGCGACGCCGAGGCTTTTTATGAGCGCGAAATCGCTGAGCGCGAGCGGGCGGTGCTGCCGCCTTTCGGCCGGCTCGCCGGCGTCATCGTCAGTGCTGCGACGCGGGCGGAAGCGGAGGGCCATGCGCGGGGTTTGCGGCGCGCCGCACCTCAGGCCGCCGATCTGTTCGTGCTCGGCCCGGCCGAGGCGCCGCTGTCGCTGATCGGCGGCCGCCATCGCTTTCGCCTGCTGATCCAGGGCGAGCGGCGCGCCGACATGCAAGGGTTCATCCGCACCATGCTGGCCGAGGGACCGAAGCTGCGGGGCTCGGTGCGCGTGCAGGTCGACATCGACCCGCAGAGCTTTTTGTGAGGCGTTTGGAGTTAGTCTAGTCGGCCGCAGGCGGGTCTTGCAATATATTCCAGCACCACACCTCGAGCGCCTCACTCCCTGTGTGGTCTCATGTGGTCATAATGCATAGCGTTCCATAAAGGAGGAACAGCCCGTCATGAAGCTCTTGGTACGACGCGCATCCATACCGAGGCGGCGGTCGTGTTCGCGTTGGACTGATGCGCGCCCGTAATTCGTGACGCGCATCTGGCGCATGGCTCTTGCTTCGCTAGAATGCCCGAAATTTCGAAACAGCCATTTGCGAGGGGACAGTATGGAATTTGCGTTTCCGTGGCCGATGAGCCAGGGCGAGTGGCTGGCGTGGTCGAGCGCCGTCGTGACCTTGCTGTTCGGGCTGATGTTGTTCCTGGCGCCGGCACTGGCTTTCCGGATACTCAGACTGCAGGTCAAGCCCGAAAAGGCGGCGGCGATCGCCGAAGGGCGCGGCAGGATGTCAGGCTTCTATCTCGGCGTCGGCCTGTGCTGCATTCTGCTGGCGCAACCGCTGCTCTACATGGCGCTTGGCTTTTCCTGGCTGTTCACAGCCTTCGGTCGCCTGCTGTCGATGATGTCGGACAGCGCCAACACACCTTTCAACTGGGCGTCCATCGTGGTCGAACTGGTGCTGGCGGCGCTGCCGCTTGCCTTCGCTTTCGGCTTTGTGCCTTGAATCAAAGGCTAATTCGGGACCGGCGGTCGAACCGCGCCGCCGGATGCGACAATAGTGCCTGAAAACCATGCGGGGCGACGCATTGCGGTCTTAAAATGCCTGTGCTAGACGGCAATCGACTTTCGGCCGGGGATAGCGGAAGCCGCGTCTTCGTGCTTGGAAAAATGCAGTAAGGTCAAAGATTTAGCCAGAGTTTTCGCTCGCGCCAATAATCTGCGGCCTGTCAGACAAGAGAAAAGACGGTCCGTGGCCCAATCGTCATCGCCAATCTCAGGTGTCGCAGAGCGCTATGCGGGTTCGCTGTTCGAGCTCGCGCTCCAGGCGAATTCGGTCGGCCAGGTCGAGGCCGACCTCAACAGTTTCGCGGCGATGCTCGAAGGCAGTGCTGATCTGACCCGCCTGATCAATAGCCCGGTGTTCTCCAGCGAGGACCAGGCCAAGGCCATTGCGGCGATCGCCGACAAGGCAGGGATCACCGGCCTCACCGGCAATTTCCTGCGCGTCGTCGCCCAGAACCGCCGTCTGTTCGCCATTCCCGGCATGATCAAGGCATTCCGCCAGATCGCCGCCGAGCATCGTGGCGAGACCGCCGCTGAAGTGACCTCGGCGCATGCGCTGACCGACGCCCAGCAAACCGAGCTGAAGGCGGCGCTGAAAAGCGTTGCCGGCAAGGATGTCGCGATCACCGTGACCGTCGATCCGTCGTTGCTCGGCGGGCTGGTGGTCAAGATAGGCTCGCGCCAGATCGATACGTCGCTCAAAACCAAACTCAATTCGCTCAAGCTTGCACTGAAAGAGGTCGGCTGATGGACATCCGCGCCGCGGAAATTTCCGCAATTCTGAAAGACCAGATCAAGAATTTCGGCAAGGAGGCCGAGGTCTCCGAAGTCGGCCAGGTTCTGTCCGTCGGTGACGGCATCGCCCGCGTCTACGGCCTCGACAATGTCCAGGCCGGCGAGATGGTCGAATTCCCCGGCGGCATCCGCGGCATGGCGCTCAATCTCGAAGCTGACAATGTCGGCGTCGTCATCTTCGGCGCCGACCGAGACATCAAGGAAGGCGATATCGTCAAGCGCACCGGCGCCATCGTCGATACGCCGGTCGGCATGGGCCTGCTCGGCCGCGTCGTCGATGCGCTCGGCAACCCGATCGACGGCAAGGGCCCGATCCAGGCGACCGAGCGCAAGCGCGTCGACGTCAAGGCGCCCGGCATCATTCCGCGCAAATCGGTGAACGAGCCGATGTCGACCGGCCTCAAGGCCATCGATGCGCTGATCCCGGTCGGCCGCGGCCAGCGCGAGCTGGTCATCGGCGATCGCCAGACCGGCAAGACCGCGATCATCCTCGACACAATGCTCAACCAGAAATCGGTGCACGAGCACGGCCCGGAGAAGGAAAAGCTCTACTGCGTCTACGTCGCCGTCGGCCAGAAGCGCTCGACCGTTGCGCAGTTCGTGAAAGTTCTCGAAGAGCGCGGCGCGCTCGATTATTCGATCATCATCGCCGCCACCGCTTCCGATCCGGCGCCGATGCAGTTCCTGGCGCCGTTCACCGCCTGCACGATGGGCGAATATTTCCGCGACAACGGCATGCACGCGCTGATCAGCTACGACGATCTGTCGAAGCAGGCCGTCGCCTATCGCCAGATGTCGCTGCTGCTGCGCCGCCCGCCTGGCCGCGAAGCCTATCCGGGCGACGTCTTCTACCTTCATTCGCGCCTGCTG
Source organism: Mesorhizobium sp. WSM4847 (assembly GCF_055811335.1). Classification (NCBI taxonomy): domain Bacteria; kingdom Pseudomonadati; phylum Pseudomonadota; class Alphaproteobacteria; order Hyphomicrobiales; family Phyllobacteriaceae; genus Mesorhizobium; species Mesorhizobium sp. WSM4847. Next base: position 300,030 of record NZ_JBVVPY010000003.1, read on the forward strand.
GAGCGGGCCGCCAAGCTCAATGACGACAATGGCGGCGGCTCGTTGACGGCTCTGCCGATCATCGAGACCCAGGCCAACGACGTGTCGGCCTATATCCCGACCAACGTCATCTCGATCACCGACGGCCAGATCTTCCTGGAAACCAATCTGTTCTTCCAGGGCGTCCGCCCGGCGGTCAATGTCGGCCTGTCGGTGTCGCGCGTCGGCTCCTCGGCGCAGATCAAGGCGATGAAGCAGGTCGCCGGCTCCATCAAGGGCGAGCTCGCGCAGTACCGCGAAATGGCGGCCTTCGCCCAGTTCGGCTCCGACCTCGACGCCGCGACGCAGCGCCTGCTCAACCGCGGTGCACGCCTGACCGAACTCCTGAAGCAGCCGCAGTTCTCGCCGCTCAGGGTCGAAGAACAGGTCGCGGTGATCTTCGCCGGCGTCAACGGCTATCTCGACAAGTTGGCGATCGACCAGGTCAGCAAATTCGAGCATGGCTTGCTCAGCCACATGCGCTCGGCCGGCAAGGAGGTGCTCGACGGCATCCGCAAGGAGAAGGCGCTGTCGGACGATCTGCGCGCCAAGCTGAAGGCGGAGATCGACACCTTCGCCAAGACCTTTGCTTGAACGACGGCCGGACGGACGGGATCAGGTTTGAAGCATGCCTTCACTAAAAGACCTTCGTAACCGTATCGCCTCGGTCAAGGCGACGCAGAAGATCACCAAGGCGATGCAGATGGTCGCCGCGGCGAAGCTGCGCCGCGCGCAGGAGGCTGCGGAAGCAGCGCGCCCCTATTCGGAGCGCATGGGCGCGGTGCTGGCCAACATCACCCAGGCGATCGGCGGCGGCGGCGAGGCCCCGGCGCTGATGACCGGCACCGGCAAGGACGACGTGCATCTGCTCGTCGTCTGCACCGCCGAGCGTGGTCTGTGCGGCGGCTTCAATTCGCAGATCGCACGCCTTGCCCGCGACCACATCCGCAAGCTTTTGGCCGACGGGAAACAGGTCAAGATCATCTGCGTCGGCAAGAAGGGGTTCGACATCCTGCGTCGCGACTATGCGGCGCTGATCCTCGAGCGCGTCGACTTGCGCGAGGTGAAGACGCTGGGCTTCGTCAATGCCGATGGCATTGCCAAGAAGGTCATCCAGCTCTTCAACGAGGGCGGCTTCGACATCTGCACGCTGTTTTACTCGCAGTTCAAATCGGTGATCAGCCAGATCCCGACAACCCAGCAGATCATCCCGGCAGGCGTGCCTACCGCTACCGCCGAAGCGACGGACGGCGGCAGTGCCGTCTATGAATACGAGCCGGAGCCGGGCGAAATCCTCTCCGATCTCATTCCGCGCAACATTTCCGTACAGGTTTTTCGCGCCCTGCTCGAAAACGCCGCCGGCGAGATGGGCGCCAAGATGAGCGCCATGGACAATGCGACGCGTAACGCAGGCGACATGATCAACAAATTGTCGATCACCTACAACCGCCAGCGGCAGGCGCAGATCACCAAGGAATTGATCGAAATCATTTCGGGCGCCGAGGCGCTCTAGGCGCGCTCCCATGAAGGTCGGCGACCTTCAGGCGGATCGCGTGAGAAACAAAGAGACGAAAGGGTAAAGACGATGGCGAAAGCAGCGACCCCCCAGAAGGCGGCCCCGAAGACCGCCGCGACGGCGGCAGCACCGGCACAGGCTCCGGCAGTGGCAGCGAAGGCGGCTCCGGCCAAGAAGGCGGCAGCGCCCGCCAAGGCTGCCGCGGCGAAGGCGCCGACCGTTGCCATCAACAAGACCGGCTTGGCCGGCAAGGTTCGCCAGGTCATCGGCGCCGTTGTCGACGTGCAGTTCGGCGAACATCTGCCGGCGATCCTGAACGCCCTGGAAACGTCCAATGTCGGCAATCGTCTCGTGCTCGAGGTGGCTCAGCATCTCGGCGAGAACACGGTGCGCTGCATCGCCATGGACTCGACCGAAGGTCTGGTTCGCGGCCAGGACGTCTATGACACCGGCGCGCCGATCACCGTGCCGGTCGGTCCGGGCATGCTCGGCCGCATCATCAACGTCATCGGCGAGCCGGTCGACGAGGCAGGCCCGGTCGACGGCATCGAGATGCGCTCCATCCACCAGCCGGCGCCGACCTATGTCGAGCAGTCGACGGAAGCACAAATCCTGGTCACCGGCATCAAGGTTCTCGACCTGCTGGCACCCTATGCCCGCGGCGGCAAGATCGGCCTGTTCGGCGGCGCCGGCGTCGGCAAGACGGTGCTGATCCAGGAATTGATCAACAACGTCGCCAAGGCGCATGGCGGCTTCTCGGTGTTCGCCGGCGTCGGTGAGCGCACCCGCGAAGGCAACGATCTCTACCATGAGTTCATCGAGTCCGGCGTCAACAAGAAGGGCGGCGGCGAAGGATCCAAGGCGGCGCTCGTCTATGGCCAGATGAACGAGCCGCCGGGCGCGCGCGCCCGCGTCGGCCTGACCGGCCTGACTGTTGCCGAATATTTCCGCGACCAGGGCCAGGACGTGCTGTTCTTCGTCGACAACATCTTCCGCTTCACGCAGGCGGGCTCCGAAGTGTCGGCGCTGCTCGGCCGTATCCCCTCGGCCGTGGGCTATCAGCCGACGCTGGCCACCGACATGGGCGCGCTGCAGGAGCGCATCACGACGACGACCAAGGGCTCGATCACCTCGGTGCAGGCTATCTACGTGCCGGCCGACGATCTAACCGACCCGGCGCCGGCGACCTCGTTCGCCCACCTTGACGCGACGACCGTGCTCAACCGCGCGATCTCGGAAAAGGGCATCTATCCGGCCGTCGATCCGCTCGATTCGACCTCGCGCATGCTCGACCCGATGGTCGTCGGCGAAGAGCACTACCAGGTCGCCCGCCAGGTGCAGTCGATCCTGCAGCGCTACAAGTCGCTGCAGGACATCATCGCCATCCTGGGCATGGACGAGCTGTCGGAAGAGGACAAGCAGACGGTGGCCCGCGCCCGCAAGATCGAGCGCTTCCTGTCGCAGCCCTTCTTCGTCGCCGAAGTGTTCACCGGCGCGCCGGGCAAGCTGGTCGATCTCGCCGACACCATCAAGGGCTTCAAGGGCCTCTGCAACGGCGACTACGACCACCTGCCGGAAGCCGCCTTCTACATGGTCGGCGGCATCGAAGAAGCGGTCGAGAAGGCACAGCGCCTGGCGGCCGAAGCGGCGTAATCAAGCGAATAGCGAATAGGGAGTAGCGAATAGAGGCGATGTGAGCCGAGCGTTTTTGTCTATTCGCTACTCACTACTCGCTATTCGCTAAAATTGATCATGCCTGAAGCTTTCAAATTCGAACTGGTCTCGCCGGAGCGCCTGCTGGTTTCCGAGCAGGTCGAATCCGTCGTCATTCCCGGCGCCGAAGGCGAAATGACCGTCATGGCCCATCACGCGCCGGTCATGACCACGATCAAGCCAGGCGTCGTCACGGTGAAGACCGCAGAAGGCAAGGCAGAGCGCTACGTCGTGTTCGGCGGCTTTGCCGACATTGTTCCGGCCGGCTGCACGCTGCTGGCCGAATCGGCTGTAGCCGTCGGCGACATCGACCGCGCCGACCTCGCCCGCCGTATCCAGGAAGCCAGGGAAGACGTCGCCGACGCCAAGGACGACGAGACGCGCAGCAAGGCCGAGCAGTTCCTTAGCCAGCTCACCACACTCGAAGGCGCGATTTTGCCGGCATAGGGCGGGGCGCCCTCTTGCCTTCTCCCCTTGTGGGAGAAGGTGGATTGGCGCGCAGCGCCAAGACGGAAGAGGGGTGTTGGACGGAGTGCTGTCGGCGCCAAGCTGGAGCACCCCTCATCCGACCTCGCTTCGCGAGGCCACCTTCTCCCACAAGGGGAGAAGGTAAGTGCCTCAGCCCGTTCGCGATCTACCGCGCGCATGGCGCGTTGCAGGCCGGCCTCAGAGCTTTTCGCCCTCAATGCCCAGCGCTGTGAAAGCAGCAGCCACGCCGCCCTGGCGCAGGCGTTCGAGATGGGCGGCCGCGAGGTCGATCAGCGTCAGGCGCTCGGCACCGCCCTTGGCGAAGCCGGCCAGGTCGAACACCGCCACCACCGCTTCGCCAGCCGACAGATGCCGAGTGTCGAGTGCGGCCAAAGCCAAGTCGAGCGGGTCGGTGAAGTGGTTTTCCGGCAAGGCTTTGCCGCGCGCCTCGCAAGCCGCGATCCAGGCGGCCACCACCAGCATCAGATAGGCGGGCGGGGCACCGTTACTCATCCGCTCCATTGCCGAGGCAATGATGCGCTGAGGCAGTTTCTGGCTGCCATCATTGGCGATCTGCGCCGTCCGATGGGCGAGCGCGGTGTTCGAATAACGCTTGGCGAGCTGGGCCGTGTAGTCGGTCGTGTCGAGCCCGGCGTCTTTCGGCAGTGTCGTGATCGCCTCGGCCCACAATCCGTCGACGAATTGCCGGATCGCCGGATCAGCGAAGGCGCGGTCGACCGTCTCATAGCCGCTGAGCAGGCCAAGATAGGCGATCGCCGAATGCGAGCCGTTGAGCAGGCGCAGTTTCATGTCCTCGAACGGCCCGACGTCACCGACCATGGTGACGCCGAACCTTTCCCAGGCCGGCCTGCCCGCCGGGAAATCGTCTTCGACCACCCATTGGCAGAACGGCTCGGTCATGACAGGCCAGGCGTCGACGACGCCGAGCTGGCCCGATATCCGTGCCCGGTCGGCATCGGTGGTCGCCGGCACGATGCGATCGACCATGCTCGACGGAAATGCCACCTCGTCAGCGATGTGGCGGGCGAGATCGGTACCGCGCAAAGCGCCGAATTCGACCAGCAGCCGGCGCAGCGTGGCGCCATTGGCAGGGAGATTGTCGCAGCACAGCACGGTGAATGGCTGGATACCGGCGACGCGGCGGCGCGCAAGCGATTCGGCCAGAAAACCATGCGCCGTCCGCGGCATTTGCGGGTTGGCCAAATCGTGGACGATGTCGGGATGGGCTGTGTCCAGTCCGCCACCCGCCGCCCTGAGATAGGCTTTTTCGGTGATCGTCAGTGTGACGATGGCGGTGCGCGGATCAGTCAGCGCGGCCAGCACCGCACCGGGATCTTCCGGCGCCACCAGCATCGACAGGATCGAGCCGACGACGCGCAGGCTTTCGCTGTCGCTGCTCCTGACCGCCAGCGTGTAAAGTCCGTCCTGCGGCGCCAGCGCGTCGCGTGTGTCGGCGCTTCGCAGCGAGACGCCGACAATGCCCCAATCCGTCTCTCCTGCCTCCAGGCAGTCGTCGACATAAGCTGCCTGATGGGCGCGGTGGAATGCGCCGACGCCGAGATGGACGATGCCGGGTACGACACGGTTGCGGTCGTATCCGGGGACCGCGACCGAAGCCGGCAATGCCTGCCGCGTGCTGTTGGAAAGGCGTCTGTCTGTCATCGTGCGATGGGTCTGATCGAGCTCGTGCCGGGCGTGGCCAGCTTGCGGCGTAACATCCGTTTCGTTCCCGCACAATGGGCTGACGCCGCGTTAAAGTCATCATACAACAATCTATTTTTTGTATGTTGACATTATTTCTTTCCGATCCTACCGATGGCCGGGTTGGGAGGAACGACGTGGCCGCATTGACCGATCCGGATCTGCTGTTTCCCTCGGAGGCGCGTCCGCTGTCGCTCGCCCGCGATCTCTACGCCGCTGTCAAGGATCTGCCGATCGTCAGCCCGCACGGTCACACCGATCCGCGCTGGTATGCGCTCAACGAGGCGTTTTCCGATCCAGCGCAATTGCTTGTTGTGCCGGACCATTACATCTTCCGCATGCTGTTCAGCCAGGGCGTCCGGCTCGAGGATCTCGGCGTGCCAACGCTCGACGGCTCACCGGTGGAGACCGACGGCAGGACGATCTGGCGGCGCTTCGCCGAGCACTATTATCTGTTCCGCGGCACGCCGACGCGGTTATGGCTCGACCATGTGCTTGCCTACCTGTTCGGCATCGAAGAGCCGCTGACGGCCGCAACCGCCGACGCCCACTACGACACGATCTCGACCTTGCTGCAGTGGGAGAATTTTCGCCCGCGAGCCCTGTTCGAGCGCTTCAACATTGAGGTCATCGCGACGACCGAAGGCGCGCTCGACGATCTCAGATGGCACCAGATGATCCGCGACAGCGGCTGGGAGGGCCGCGTCGTCACCGCCTATCGGCCGGACGCCGTCGTCGATCCCGATTTCGAAGGCTTTTCTGCCAATCTCGATCGGCTCGGCGACATCACCGGCTGCGACACCGGCAGCTGGGCCGGCTATCTCGATGCGCATCGCCAGAGAAGGGCCTTCTTCAAAAGTTTTGGCGCGACCGCGTCGGATCACGGCCATCCGACAGCGGAGACCGCCAATCTGTCGGATGCCGCCGCGCAGGAGCTGTTCAACCGCATCCGCCGGGGCTCGGACGACGAGCGTGAGCGAAAACTGTTTCGCGCCCAGATGGTGACCGAGATGGCCAAGATGAGCCGCGACGATGGGCTCGTCCTGCAGATCCATCCCGGCTCCTGGCGCAATCATTCGCCTGCCGTCTTCCACAAGTTCGGCAGGGACAAGGGTTTCGATATCCCGACCAGAACCGACTATGTGACGGCGCTGAAGCCGCTGCTCGATTGCGTCGGGCTGGAGCGCGACGTCACCGTCATCCTCTTCACGCTCGATGAGACCAGCTATGCGCGCGAACTGGCGCCGCTCGCCGGCGTCTATCCGGCGCTGAAGCTCGGGCCGGCCTGGTGGTTCCACGACAGCCCGGAGGGCATGCGCCGGTTCCGCGAGATGACCACCGAGACAGCCGGCTTCTACAACACCGTCGGCTTCAACGACGACACCCGCGCCTTTCCATCCATCCCGGCTCGCCACGATGTGGCGCGTCGGGTCGATTGCGCCTTTCTTGCGCGTCTCGTCGCCGAGCACCGGCTCCGCGAGGACGAGGCGCACGAGCTGGCGCAGGAACTTGCCTATACGCTCGCGAAAAAGGCGTACCGGCTCTAACGGCGCTTGCCGCCATCGTTCAAACGGGAGGAACCAATGCTGCATTTTTCTAGACTGGCGGGAGCTACGCTACTGGCCGCCGCACTGATGGCCGGAACGGCAAGCGCCCAGACGGTCCTGCGCTCGTCCGACACGCACCCGGACGGCTATCCGACGGTCGAGGCTGTCAAATATTTTGGCGAGCTGGTGAAGGAGCGTACGGCCGGCCGCTATTCGGTCGATGTCTATCATTCCGCGCAACTCGGCGAGGAAAAGGACACGATCGAGCAGGTGCGCTCCGGCGTGATCGACCTCAACCGCGTCTCGATGGCGCCGTTCAACGGACTCATCCCCGAAACCACCGTGCCCTCGCTGCCCTACATCTTCCGCTCGGAAGACCATATGCACAAGGTCATGGACGGACCAGTCGGCGACCAGATCGCGGCGGCGTTCGAACAGGTCGGGCTGGTGCTGCTCGCCTTTTATGACGGCGGCGCGCGCTCCTTCTACAATTCGAAGAAGCCGATCAACACTGTAGCCGATATGGCCGGCTTGAAATTCCGCGTCATCCAGTCCGACATCTTCGTCGACATGGTGGCCGCACTCGGCGCCAACGCGACGCCGATGCCGTATGGCGAGGTGTATTCGGCGATCGAAACCGGGGTCATCGACGGCGCGGAGAACAATTTTCCGAGCTACGACACGGCCAAGCATGCGGAAGTCGCCAAGCACTATTCGCTCGACGAGCACACGATGGTGCCGGAAGCCTTTGTCATGGCGAAATCGAGCTGGGACAAGCTGACGCCGGAAGACCAGGCGATCTTCAAAGCGGCCGCCAAGGAAAGCGTCGCCAAGCAGCGTGAGCTGTGGGCCGCCAAGGTCAAGGAATCGCGTGCCAAGGTCGAGGCGGCCGGTTCGCAGATCACGACGCCGGACAAGCAGCCCTTCATCGACGCGATGGGACCGGTCTACGAAAAGCACGTCAAGGAGGACAAGCTGAAGGCGATGGTCGAAGCCATTAGGGCCGTGCAGTGATCAGCGGCGGGGCGGGGGATAAGCCCCCCCCCCCGTTGGGGGGGAAACACAGGACAACCACACAGAAAAAAGACCCGACCACTTCCGCCAACCCCCCGGGGATTGGCGCGG